>JAZPXL010000047.1:0-36917 GCA_045543615.1 Eubacteriales bacterium | reverse complement strand
TAAACAAGGCTCTTATCAAGGCGCGGCTTTCAGAGAAAAGACCCGAAACGGATATGATAACCCAGGGCAGCGAAATATCCGTCCTTTTGAGAGAGGGAGAGAAAAAGCGCAAGCAAAAAAGCATCCGCGCCCTCCTTTCCGAGGTGTCGGAGCTTGCCCTTACGCTTAAGCCCTGCTTTCTTATGTCGCCTCTTAGCGTAAGCACCTATCTTAGCGCGGATATGACCTTTGACGTGGTGATCTTTGACGAGGCATCACAGATATTCCCACAGGATGCGATCGGCGCAATATACCGTTCAAAACAGCTCATCGTTGTCGGTGACTCACGCCAGATGCCACCGAGCAATTTCTTCACCTCGGTAACGGAGAGCGACGAGGAGGCAGATGATGACAATCTGCTCGACTTCGAGTCCATCCTCGACCTCTGCTCAACTCTCTTCCCAACAAGAAGACTTCGTTGGCATTACCGTAGCAGATACGAACAGCTGATCACATTCTCAAACAAAAACTTCTATGACGGCGACCTTGTAACTTTCCCGTCAGCAAAGTCTGACACAAGCTTCGTTGGCGTTGACTACCATTATGTAGATGGCGTTTTCGACAGAAAGAGCAAGACAAACCGTGCTGAAGCTGAATATATAGTCGATCTCATCTTCGAGAATATTGAAAAATATCCCGAAAGAAGCATTGGCGTTGTTGCGTTCAGCATCTCACAACAAGCATTGATCGAAAGACTTCTTGCCCGTCGCAGAAAGACCGATCACTCAAAGGAGGCGTTCTTTGGGGCTGACGGTGACGAGCCGTTCTTCATCAAGAACCTTGAGACAGTTCAGGGAGACGAGCGTGACACGATAATTTTCAGCATAGCATACGCTCACGATAGCGACGGCAAGCTGCTTATGAACTTCGGTCCCCTCAACCGTGAGGGTGGCGAGCGCAGACTTAACGTTGCCGTCACTCGTGCAAAGCACAATGTTCAGCTTGTCACATCAATGCACTACACCGATATCGACACAAGCCGAACAGAATCAAAGGGCGCAAGACTTCTTCGTGAATACCTTGATTTCGCTGAAAACGGCAATATCGCTTTCACGAGAAGCGAGAGCATAACTCCGTTTGTTGAGCACACAAGCGAGTTTGAGGACGAAATATATGATTTTCTTACCTCTGCAGGCTATATTATCGACAGAAACATCGGATTTTCAAGCTTTAAGGTCGAGCTTGCGCTTCGTTCACCAAATACAGACGACCATCTTCTTGCCATCGAATGCGATGGAAGCGCGTACAGAATAGCAACGACCGTCCGTGACCGTGACCGTCTGCGCCGTTCTATACTCGAAAATATGGGATGGTCACACTACCGTATTTGGTCTGCAGATTGGTACAGAAATAAGAGCGTTGAGGGCAAACGTCTGCTTGATGCAGTAGAGGCTGCAATAGAGGCAGAGAAACTCACTCTCGCTCCCCAAGTGCCTACCCAAACAGCTCCAAAATCCACAACACCCACCACCGAAAGCTTTGCCGTCGCACCTGTCGAGGCTATCACGATCTCCGAATCGGTACCCGAAACAAAACCAACAGTTGCGCCGGTGGTTGCGACCGAGCCCGAAATTGCTCCCAAGGTGATGGTTGAACCCGAAGTGGCGGCTGAAGTTGACCCTGAAATCATTCCCGAAGTGATGACTGAAGCCGAAACAGCAGTTAAACCCGATGTCGTGGCTGAACCTGAGGTAGTGGTTGAAGCAGAGCCTGTTGCTACTCCTGCCGACGAGCCTACGCCCACTCCCTCTGCATTCTTTGCGCCAAAGCCACCTGTGGGACTTAAGGCAAAGTTTGACAATTTCTTTGACCTGCCACCGTACCATCTCATAACTGTTGAGTCCATCGAGCGTGAGTGTGAATACAGCGTACCAAAGATAGTCAAGCAAATTCTCGAGGTTGAGTCACCCGTTTCGATCAAATGGATGGAAAGCCGTGTTGCTCACATCTATCGTCGCACAGATCCCGGATGTAATGTCGAGGCAGAATTTGCGTCAGACCTTATTTTCTGCAAGCGAATGGGAATAAGCGAGGGAGGAGATTTCCTCTACCTCGACAGTCTGCCTGTTCCGAGACTCCGTGTTCCGGATAATATGTCGGGTATAATGCGTGATATCCGTGATATCGCACCTGACGAGCTTGCCAACGGAATCCGTGAGATTGTCGGAAAGACAGGGGAGACTGACCGTTTCGAGCTTTATCTCATACTGCTCCGTCAGATCGGTTATGAAAGACCAAATGATCGTCTCTTTGCCGTTCTTGACCGTGCGCTTGCACGCCTCAAGGGAGAGATCGAGCTTACCTGATTTATCATCAAAAAGAAAACTCCCACCACTTTCGTGGTGGGAGTTATGTATTTAAATACTTATTTTATCTCCTCAAAGGCCAGAAGCAACGCCGCAAGTCTCTTTTCAAGAACTCGCTTTGTTACAGAGAAGCTGTTGGAAATACCTGCGCCATTGTCACGAAGCTGGAAACGGAAGGTCTGCCAGGTAATTTCGTTGAGGTCTGTGCAATATATGCGACCGAAATCGAATACTACACTCTTGCGAATGATGTCAAACATTCTGCCGGCATCGCTATCGGTTGTATATCTCGTCTTCATCGTCAGCTCAAAGAGAGCGGGAGTGATAGTTCTGTATCCCTCAGAGCAGAGGCACTCAAGCAAAAGTGCGCAATCCTCAGGATTAGTTGCCTTTGCACTGATAGCGTAGAGAGTGTGGGGGAAGCCCAATGTTGTATAGTATTCCTCTTGGTTTGTATCATACTTGGGAGTAGGAACAATTCCGTACTCAAAATCAACCTGACCACCAAGATACTTACTACCAAAGTCGGCGCGCTCAAGCGCAAAGAGCGCACGGCCGTTCACAAAGGTCTTGCTGCCATCGTTAAGAATAGCATATCCACCGTGGAGATAGGAGTTGAGCTGCTGAATAATAGTATCTGTGCGCTCGCTGCCAAATGAGGGCGAAACTACGGGAATACCATCCTCATTGCGCTCCGTTGTGTGAAGTCCTGCGGCAAAGAAGAATGGGTCAAAGTGAACGTCTGCACGGCTTGCAAATCCGTATTCAGCCGATCCGGGATCGGAGGAATCGGCAACACCCATCATCTTCATAAGTCCAAAGAATGATTCAAAAGTCCAGTTATCGCTGTTTACAAGAGCATAAGGATCTTCAAGTCCTCTGTCGGAAACTATCTTCTTGTTGAAGAACATTGCGTACATCTTGTAAAGCATTGTGGTCGAGAGGTCGCCCGATGCGAAATAGAGTGCGTCTCCAACCGATGCCTCTTTAACGAGGTTTTCAGGCCACCAGGGCTTTTCAAAATCAATAATGTCAAAGTCACGCAGGTTTGCGCAATAGCCCTTGCTTGCAATAGTTGCAATCGACATAGAGTATGCGGCGTAAATATCATAATCACCACCACCACTCTTAGTCTCATTACTAACTGTGGTAAGGTATGCGTCACGGTTTTCATAGTTACCGGGCGTGGGAAGGAACTCCATCGTCACACCAAGTCTACTTTCAGCTACCGTATTTCTCTTTATGATAGCTTCTTCAACAATATCGCCCGATGACTCATCAACAAAGAACTCGACGTTCTCACAATCCTCCCAATAGAGAATGGAAACTGTATCATCAATGCGAGACGTAGCAGGAATATCATCGTTGAGATATCCGTTTTCATCATAAAGTCCACGTGTTGTGTCGGCCGTGGGGGTGGTGGTTGTATCGTCCCCACCTACCTCATTTTGTACGCACGCTACAAGAGGTGTGATCAAAACGAGGAGCAAAAGACAAACAGCCAAAATTCTAAAGAATGTTTTTTTCATCATTTTCTCCTTTTGTCTTCGCCACCAAACGTGGCACTTATCAGTTGCATTATAACATAAAAACTGCCGGATGTCAAGAAGAAAAATTCATTTGCAAGAATTTGTATTTATTCTTTCATTTCTGCAAATTTTTTACCAATTCTATTGACAATTGGCGCATAAAATGATACAATGATACGGTAAAAAATCATTTTCAAGGAGAAATACAATGATCCAGCGCGCAAATAAACTCAGTCACGTTCATTCTGATATTCGTGGCCCTTTGTATACCGAATCTCAGCGTATGATCAGAGAGGGCATCGATGTCCTCAGACTTAATACAGGTAACCCTCCCACATTCGGATTTGAAATGCCCGAAAGCGTTCGCCGTGCTCTCTATGAGGGTGCTGACCGTGCTGTCGGATATTGCGACCTCAAGGGTATGCCCGCAGCCCGTCAGGCTATCTGCGAGTACCACAAGAGCAAGGGCTTTGAGGGTATCACACCTGACGATGTTTATATCGGTAACGGCGTCAGCGAGCTTGTAAGTATGGCTCTGACTGCTCTTCTCAATGACGGTGACGAAATCCTTATGCCTGCGCCCAGCTATTCTCTGTGGAGCAACTCTGCATACATAGCAGGCGGCAAGCCTGTATTCTATATCTGCGATGAAAAGCAGAACTGGTTCCCCGATATTGACGATATGAGAAGCAAGATCACATCTCGCACAAGAGCTATCGTTATTATCAACCCCAACAACCCCACAGGCGTTCTTTACCCCAAGGAGCTTCTTGAGCAGATCGTCGCTCTCGCAAGAGAAAACAACCTCATTCTCTTCTCTGACGAAATTTATGACCGTCTTGTTATGGACGGCCTTGAGCACATCTCGACAGCTACACTTGCTCCCGATCTTCTCACAATCACCTTCAACGGACTCTCCAAGTCCCACTGCGTATGTGGCTTCCGTTGTGGTTGGATGGTAATCAGTGGCCCTCGTGGCAAGGCTGATGACTATATTGAGGGCATCTTCCAGCTCGCAGCTATGCGTCTGTGCTCCAACGCTCTCTCCCAGCTCGTTATTCCTGCGGCACTTGCTGACCCCGACAGCACACGTGCTATGATCAGCCCCGGTGGCCGTATTTATGAGCAGAGAGAAGCTACAATGCGTGAGCTTGCAAAGATTGACGGAATCAGCTGTGTAAAGAACAACGCATCCTTCTACGTCTTCCCGAAGCTCGATATCAAGAAGTTCAACATCACAAGCGACAAGCAGTTTGCATTTGACCTTCTCCACGAAAAGCACATCTTCATAGTTCCCGGTAGTGGCTTTGATTGGCAGACTCCCGACCATTTCCGTATCGTTATGCTTCCCGAGGCTGAACGTCTTGCTCAGGCTGTCCGTGATATCGGAGACTTCCTCTCTACATACAGACAGTAATCAAATATCTGATATAAAGAAAAATCTGACCTTTCGGTCAGATTTTTTCTTTTACTCTACGCCAGCGTTTCGCTCGCCCTCTGTTTCCGTCAGGCTCAATAACACCAACACGCTCAAGTGCGCCAAGTGCCATATATACTCGCCTGCCACGTGCTCGCTTTGCAGCACGTCTGTACTCCTCAGCCGTAAAGCTTTCGGGCAGACTATCCGGCAGAAGAGCGAAATAATCGACCCTCTCCGCAAGCACCACCTCGTCAAGAATGTCAACGGGCAATCTCTCAAAACGGCTCGAATGGCGTTTTTTGTCACGTCCTCGTCCGTCAAGAAATCTGTATTCCTCCTCCTCTATGAGCAAGAACCACACGCTTACTCTGCCACTACAAAGGTAATCGGAAATATATATCAGCTCCGACGCTCCGTCAGACAGCGTTTCTCCTCTCGGTGAGCGCACAGGCTCGCCTGCCACTCCCGTTTCAGGATCTATCCATATTTTCGTGCGCTTCTTTGCTATCGGATGGACAACAGTTATATGGTATGGCGTATTGTTTATATAATACTCAAGCTTCTTTGAAAGTGGGTAGAGCGAACCTGTCTGGATCTCGAAGATCTCGTCATCAAAAAATACATCAGCGACAATGCGCCCACCCATTTCCACCTCATATTTCGTCTCATCGGGACAGACAAAACGCTTGAGGGCAATATGAAGTCTTTTTTCGTTGAGAGTGCCTATTCCACCGTCCTCGCCACTCTTTTGCGATAGCACATCAAGGCAAATACGGCGAAATCTCTCTCTTTCAATCTCGCTTATCATTTTAAGTCTCGATTCCGGCAAATTGGTTGCTGTAAAGCTTGAAATACTCGCCGCCTGCAGCCAAAAGCTCCTCGTGGCTTCCCGATTCAACGATAACTCCGCCCCTCAAAACGACAATAATATCTGCGTCACGGATGGTCGAGAGACGATGCGCAATTATAAGCGAGGTACGGTTCTTCATAAGCGCAACCATCGCCTTTTGAATGTGCATCTCCGTTCTCGTGTCAACCGATGACGTTGCCTCGTCAAGAATAAGTATGCGAGGATCGGCAAGTACAGCTCTTGAAATGGAAAGCAACTGCCTCTGTCCCTGCGAGAGATTGCTTCCCGATTCGGCAAGGAGAGTGTTGTAGCCATCGGGCAGACGGTCAATAAAGAAATCTGCGTGTGAGGTGTGAGCCGCTGTGCGTATCTCCTCGTCACTCGCACCCTCTCTGCCGTACCTGATGTTCTTCTCAATGCTGTCTGAGAAAAGAACCGTGTCCTGAAGCACTATGGCAATTGCTCGCCTCAGCTTCTCCTTAGGTATAGTGGTAATATCAACGCCGTCAATATATATATGCCCACCGTCAGGCTCATAGAAGCGTGTAAGCAGGTTAACTATCGTTGTTTTTCCTGAGCCTGTCGCTCCGACTATCGCGATCTTCTGACCCGCCTTGACTGATAGATTAAGTCCCGAGAGAACTTTCTGTCCCTTGACATACGAAAAATCAATGTCGCAGAAATCAATATCACCACGAATTGTGCCCTCGTCCATATCCACCACTCCCTCGTCAATCTCAGGAGGGCTGTCGAGTACCTCAAATATTCTCTCAGCACCTGCAAGTGCCGTGAGAATGGTTGAATATTGGTTTGCTATCTGGTTTATAGGCTGGGAGAATTTCTTTGAGTATTGAAGCATAGCCTGTACGCTACCAATTGAAAATCCACCCTTACCACTCAGAATAAGATATCCACCTGCGGCTGCAATAAGCACATACTGCAGATTTCCAATGAAATTCATAAGCGGACCCATTATTGAACCCCAAACCCTCGCTGAAATCGAGCATTTACGGAACTCATCGGAAATAGAAGAGAATTTCTCGACAGCATCGCCCTCTTTTCCATAAGCCACAACCGTCTTGTATCCTGTCACCATCTCCTCAACCTGCCCGTTGAGCTGTCCGAGAAGACGCTGACGCTTCGCAAAATATTTTCTCATAAATTTTGCGAGAGTTGTCGAAACTAATATCGTCAGGGGAATCGTTATTACGGCAACAAGTGTTACGATGGGGCTGTAATAAAGCATCATCGCAAGCGCACCTGCGAGTGTCAGCACGCCTGAAAACAGAGCTGTCAGCGATTGCGACATAGCCGTTGACACGTTTTCGGCATCATTTGTAATTCTGCTCATAATATCACCGTGTCTGTGTGAATCTGTGTAGCTTATGGGCAGACGAGAAATTTTTTCAAAAAGATCCTTGCGAATATGATATACCGTATTCTGTGCAAGACGAGCAGCCACCCGTCCTTGAATTAGCATCGAGACGGAGCGAATGACATACGCACCCATCATAAACACCAAAATAATGCACAGAGCCTCAAAATCAACGCTGATGCTTCCGTCATCTCCCACCACAAAGGAGTCTATTGCGAGCTGTTGAAACATCGGGCTTATGACATCGGCAGCTGTCACTACAACGGTTATTATAACAAGTACAAGAAGAACTATACTGCTCTTGCCCGAATAGCGAAAAAGGCGACTTATGGTAGCTGCGGCATTTTTCGGCTTCTCGCCATTAATTCTGGCGTTCATATTGCCTCGTCCACCGGGGCCCCCACCTCTGATGTCGATGCGTGGCATCTCTCTTTCGGGAGCATTTCTATTTTCAGCCATTACGCCTCACCTCCCGCACTCTCGCCTGCGCTCTGTCTTTGCGATGCGCAAATGTCACGGTAAGTCTCACTTACCACCAAAAGCTCCTCGTGCGACGCACAATGCAAAATTCGTCCGTCGGACTCAATGACGGCAATTCTGTCAGCGTCCCTGACGGATGCAATTCTCTGCGCAATCATTATGACGGTCGTTCCTCGCATCTCCTCTTT
Organism: Eubacteriales bacterium; assembly: GCA_045543615.1. GTDB lineage: Bacteria > Bacillota > Clostridia > Oscillospirales > CAG-272 > CAG-390. The sequence goes on along the minus strand of JAZPXL010000047.1, from coordinate 28,730 downwards.
GAGTGCCGCTCTCAGTCTTGCCTCAGTCGCAAGGTCAAGAGCAGAGGTGGCATCGTCAAGTATGAGTATCTCAGGCTTGCGCACAAGTGCTCTCGCAATCGAAAGCCTCTGCTTCTGTCCACCCGACAAGGATGCGCCCTTCTCTGCAATAAATGTATCGTAGCCCTCGGCAAAGCCCGAAACAAATTCGTCAGCCTGCGCTATGACGGCGGCGGCAACTACCTCTTCTTTCGTGGCGTCGGGCCGTCCCCATCTGATATTGTTAATTATCGTGTCGGAGAAAAGCTCGCTCTTCTGCATAACGTAGCCGATCTTTGACCTCAGAGCATCAAGTCTGTATTCACAAACCACTCTGCCGTCAACAAGAACCTCTCCTGCCTGTGCGTCATAATATCTTGGTATAAGGGAAATCAGCGAGCTCTTACCACAACCGGTTGCGCCGATAATGGCAAGCGTCTCCCCCTTCTTTACCGAAAGCGTGATATCGGACAGAACATTTCTGCCCGCCGTGCCCGGATATTTGAAGCTTACACCACGGAACTCAACGGCAATATCACCGTCCAGCCCTTCGCTCTCCTCGCCACCACGAATGACGGGCTCAGAGTCGAGCACCTCGCACACACGTCTTGCCGAGGCACCTGCTCTCGAGATGGTCTGGAAGATCATAGTCAGCATCATCAGCGAGTTTACAACTTGGGTAACGTATGTGATTGCAGCCATAATATCACCAGTTGTCATACCTGCGGCGTTGATATTGACCTGCCATCCACCTATGTATATAATGGCAACTGTCGCAACGCCAAGAGATACTATCAATATCGGATTGAGCCAAACAAGAAGCATCTGCACACGCAGATTTGTCGACTTCATATCTTCATTTGCAGCCTCGAAACGCTCGCACTCGTAGTCCTCACGAACATAAGCCTTGATAACTCTCGCCCCACCGATATTCTCACGGGAAACGGAATTAATTCTGTCAAGCTTCGTTTGAACAACGCCAAAAAGTGGTACTGCACGCCTGATAATGAGCACCATAGCAACAACCTGAACGGGCAGAGTGCAAAGAAGAACAACGCCAAAATCAAGGTTGAGCGTCAGAAGCATAATAATTCCTCCAACAAGGAACATAGGCGAGCGAACCACCATACGAAGCATATGCTCAACGAATTCAACAAGAATGGTTATGTCATTGGTCATTCTCGTAATAAGCGAGCCTGTGGTGAATTTGTCGGTCTGCTCAACAGACAGTGACATAACCCGTCCATACGCATCCCTTCGCAAATCGTTGCCAAAGCCCTGCGATGCTTTTGCAGCCGTGTATGCACAAAATGTGCCGACAAAGCCTCCCGCAAGCGTTACAAGCAACATCAGCGCACCAAAAAGGATGATGATACCCATTCTCGATGGCTCATCACCCAACACAAGTTTTATTATAAATGCAGCAAAGGCCGATCCCTTCTCGGGGTCGGTGTATGATATTCCTTCGACTCCAAAGTTAACAATAAACGACATCAGCTTCGGAAGACAAAGGTCAGCTGTGACCTCGCAAATCATAAGGATGGGCGAGATCACAGCCAAAAACCAATATGGTTTTAAGTACCTAAGTGTCTTTTTCATTTTCCTGCCTCAGCACAGTTAGATTATTGTGCCCTGCATATCGTCAAGATTGTGTTTGATTCTGAGAAGCAGACGGCGAAGCGTCTCTGTCTCCTCATCAGTAAAGCCTGCCATCATAGCAGCGTCAATGCGATCAAGAAGCGCATAAGCTTCTCTCTCAAGCTCCCTGCCTTTATCGCTGAGCGATACACGAACTGCTCGCATATCATCCTCGTCGGTGGTTCTGACAACATAGCCCTCGCTCTCAAGCTTCTTTATCGCTACGCTCACCGTGGGAGGCTTGAGACCTGTTGACTGCGAGATCTGGAGTTGGGTTACGTTTTCCTCATGAGCCAAGCTCATCAAAATAAGTCTGCAGCTGTTGTGCTGTGTTATTTGTGCGGCATCGCGAAGATTGAGCTTACAACCGTGAACAGTTGCTATTCTTCCTATAAGCATTGGAGGGGTAAGCGCTTCATCTGTAAGTATGCGTTGTGCCATTTTTCTTTTCTCCTGTTTTTTATTTTGTTTGCAAATTAGTTTAACGTTAATATAATTATATAAGAAACTATTATATTTGTCAAGGGCTTTTTTGAGCCTTGAGTAGAAAAATATCGAATTTTGGGTGAGGGTAGGCTGATTTTTTTGTGATTGACATAAGTGCAAGTTTTTTCTACACATCATTCTTTAGCATCGGGAGACAATACTATTGCGGCAAAAAGTCGCAATAGAAGCTTTATACGGGTGAAATAATGAGAGATAAGAACAAAGCCTCAATGCGCATTATGTGCGCGCTTCTCATTCTCTGCCTTTTTCTGTGCGGTGGCTGCAGGGATGGAGAGTTTAGAGATGACGCTCAGCTGCAGGTGGCAAACAGGTGCGTGGATGAAGAAACCCTTCTCTTGCCCGGAGGTATGATTTTCGGAGTAAAATTCTTTACAGAGGGCGTGCTTGTTGTGGGACTTGACGAGGGCAGAAAGAGTCCTGCATTCGCAGCAGGAGTGAGGGTCAATGATGTAATTATTAAGGTTGATGGCGTTAGGGTGAATGATGCGTGCGCCCTGTGCGACGCCATTGACGCAACAGAGGGACGACAGGTGGAGCTCACTTGCCTGAGAAACGGCGAGGAGCTGAAGCTGAGGGTCACTCCAAGGAAGACGGAAAACGGATACAAAACGGGAATAACGGTGCGTGACAGTGGTGCAGGAATAGGCACTGTGACATACATCGACCCCGAAAGTGGACTTTTTGGTGGACTTGGGCACGGAATATGCGACCCCGATACAGGAAAGCCTATGCCACTTGGACGAGGAATACTGCTCGGAGTGAGCATAGGTGGCATCAAAAAGGGCGTGTCCGGTGCGCCCGGCGAGATAAGAGGCTCATTTCAGGGCGGCAAGCTCGGAGCTGTTACGGGAAACACGGAATGTGGAATATTCGGAATATACAGCGACCTCCCAAAGCCTCTTTACCCTGCTATGAAAATTGGCAAACGTAACGAAATAACAGAGGGAGAGGCGACAATACTATGCACACTTGACGAGAGAGGTATATGCGAATACAAAGCAGAGCTTTCCGATATCAACAGAAAGGCAGACGGTGGCCGTTGCTTCACAGTCAAGGTGACGGATGATAGACTTTTGTCACTTAGCGGTGGAATAGTGCAAGGAATGAGTGGCTCTCCCATAATTCAGAACGGCAAGATAGTGGGAGCTGTCACCCACGTGCTGATCAATGACCCAACCACGGGCTACGGCATTTTTATCGAAAATATGCTATCCGCATCCAAAATGCCAATAGCAAAGGCGGCGTAACCATTAAATTTGTAGGGACCGGCGTCCCCGACGGTCCAAAATATTAAAAAGTTGTCCCTATCTGAACACACTCCACGAGTGAGTTTAAATAGGGACAACAGTCTTTTGCCCGAAAAATATTAAATTTTTTGTATAAATGTGTTGCCCCTATTATATCACACTGGTATCCCTTGGACGATACCGATTACTTTTTGTGATAATTCCAAAGTTTAGCAAGCGAGTAATCTGCACACCTTAATTTATCAAGTGATATTTCAAACCGACACCACTCGTATTCTTTTTCGGTAAAGCCCGATAGCTTCAAACGAAGGTAATCGTAATAAAATTCGCGTTCTTGTTTAGAAATAATTTGAATATCCTTGATTTCGTTATTTGCAAATTTGCCAACAAAGCAATCGGACAAAACACGGTCCTCTCCACGCATAAATCCCAGAACGTAATATTCTCCATCAACAAGTTCAATATGGGATACCATCATACTATCTACAAGTAATAACTGCGATTTTCTTGAAAAATCCATGGTATCGTACACGGATATTGCAGAATGCAGGCAGTCGCCTTGCCTTTCAAGATTGATAAAATACTTTCCGTCAGAAGAAAAGCAAAATCCGTCGTCTTGTGCGCCGTCCACCTTTGAATAACGGAATTTCTTTATTAAGGATAAGCTTTCAAGAGAATATACAGCAAGCCTCCCCTCTGTTGTTTTGACAACAAAAATATTACCGAGCGGAGAAAATGCAGCTTTGTAAGCATAGGGCAAATCCTTGAATTCAACGAGTTTTGTACCATTTTTGTCATAAACATATACAGTCCGCCCCGTACAACCCACGCCGTAGTTATCGTTTTCTATATAAGTCCAAAATTTTTTCATATTTTACTCCATTATGTACGATTTAATATACATTATATCACAATATTAGCACTATGTCAATTTAATCCTATTCTCAAATAATCCGTAAAAACCGTCACTACGCAAACACGCTCAATAAGTGGGCTTGCGCAGGGACTGCTGTATTTTTACCTTAACCGTTTGAAGAATTAAGACACATAATAAAACCATTCTTCAAAATCTCATATTTTTTCTAAAAAAACTTGACACGGTACTTTTAATTGTTGTATAATTATTGCATATTAATTCATCGTGCTGCGCATTACCACAGCAAAAGGAGTAGCATATGCCCAGATATTATCAACCCGAGCTTGAATGCGCTTCTCGTGAGACTATGAGAGCCATTCAGAACGAAAAGCTTGTCGCACAGGTGAGACGAGTTTACAACAACGTCAAGTATTACCGTGATCTTATGGACGCCCGTGGCGTTACGCCCGACGATATTCAGAGTATTGACGACCTTTATAAGCTTCCCTTCCTCACCAAAGCTGACCTCCGTGATGCCTATCCTTATGGTCTTCTCGGAACTGACATCAAAAACTGTGTTCGTATTCAGTCCACCTCAGGAACTACCGGCAGACGTGTAGTTGCCTTCTACACACAGAAGGATGTTGATATGTGGGAAGACTGTTGCGCTCGTGCAATTGTGGCTGTCGGTGGAAATGAAGACGATGTCTGCCAGGTCGCATACGGATACGGACTCTTCACAGGTGGACCCGGACTTAACGGTGGCTCTCACAAGGTCGGTTGCTTGACCCTCCCGATGTCCTCGGGTAATACAGAGAGACAGATTCAATTTATGCAGGATCTGCACGCAACCATCCTTTGCTGCACACCCTCATACGCCGCATACATAGGTGAAACTCTCAAGGAAATGGGAATAAGTCCCGACGATATCGACCTGAAGGCAGGTATTTTCGGTGCAGAGCCTTGGACGGAGGAGATGCGCCGTGATATTGAGAGTGCTCTCGGCATCAAGGCATACGATATCTACGGTCTTACAGAGACAAGCGGCCCCGGCGTTGCTTTCGAGTGCGAGGAGCAGACCGGTATGCACATCAACGAGGACCACTTCTTAGCAGAGATTATTGACCCTGAAACAGGCGAGGTACTTCCCGAAGGCTCAAAGGGTGAGCTTGTATTCACAAGCCTTGACAAAGAGGGCTTCCCGCTTATCCGTTATCGCACAAGAGACATCTGTGTTCTCAGCCGTAAGAAATGCTCTTGTGGCAGAACTCTCATCAAGATGAGCAAGCCTATGGGTAGAAGCGACGATATGCTTATCATCCGTGGTGTCAACGTCTTCCCCTCCCAGATCGAGACAGTTCTGCTCAAGGAGGGCTATTCCGCAAACTATCTCATCGAGGTTGACCGTGTTAAGAACAACGACACTCTCGATGTTTATGTTGAGCTGTCCCCCGAGCAATTCTCCGACACCGTCAAGGATATTGCCATCAAGGAAAGAGCACTTGCGGATGCCATCAAGACAATGCTCGGTATCAATCCCAAGGTTCACCTTGTTGCTCCAAAGAGCATCAAGCGAAGCGAGGGCAAGGCTGTCAGAGTAATTGACAAGAGAAAGCTGCACGATTAATATAAAAGGAGAAAAGCTATGAGCGTTAAACAGATATCGGTTTTCATTGAAAACAAAAAGGGCGAGCTTGCCCTCTCGACACGCTATCTTGCAGATCACGGCATCAATCTCCGTGCGCTCTCGATAGCAGACACACAGGATTTCGGAATTCTCCGCATTATCGTTGACGATCCCAAGAACGCTGAAGCTGTTCTTCGTGCGGGTGGATACATCACCACCACAACAGACGTGCTTGCGGCAGTTATCTCCGACACCCCCGGCTCTCTTGCAACTCTGCTTGAGGTGCTCTCTGAGGCTCACGTCATTGTTGAGTACACATACGCATTCCTCTCTCAGAAGGGCGATGCTTGTATGATCTTCCGTGTAGATGACAATCAGGTTGCATCGGCTGCTCTCGCCGCCGCAGGCATCAAGACCGTCAACCAAGAGGATCTGTTCTAAAAACTCAAAAAACGGATGGAGTGAGCTCCATCCGTTTTTTTACCTCTTGATTTTTTATGTGTTTTATTATATAATAGTAATAATGGTAAATCCAAACAAAAACAACATTTCCGGTGAGAGATATGCTTATTGATTTTTTGTGCTCGCTTCGCCCCGTACTGAAGGACGAGCTATCCGACTATGACTCGCTTTGCCGTGAGATTGGCAGCGACGGTGCATTTACTGCATTAATGCCCATAATATTTCCCGACTTTGACGCAGCACTCACACTTGCCATCACGCCCGCTGCACGTTACACACGTTCAAGCAGTATCCCCAAGGTCTTCATCTGTCCCTTTGGCGCAAGCGACTTTTTTGCAAAGCCGTATCTCATCGGTATGATTCGTGAGTTCTACACCGACGAGGAGCTGTCTCCCACAGGTGACGAGGCTTTCTCATATTTGCTTTACCGAAACGAGAAGGAGGTCGAGGATGAGGACGAACGATTTGCAATTGAAGAGATGATTTTGCTCGACTCAGCATCGCTCCGTCAAAGCCCGACCATTCGCCCACTTCGCATTTCTGCAGCCTGTGAGCCAACAGCCGTATACATTCGCCTTGTGCCGACAGGTGGCAAACCTCTCCACCTCTTCCTTTTGAGCGACACACCCGAGAGCGTATGGACAAGCTGCATCGAGCAATTCGATATAAAGACCGATATGCTCATTCACGCACATAAGGGACTTGGTGACTGGTTCAACGCTTCACCTCTCTACGAGGTAATGAGAAAGCGCAAAAAGCCCTCACTCTTGCCAAAATATTATTTCCGAGGAAAACACATTTCATCAAACGATGCGCCCGACGGCTCTGAGCTTCTTGAAACCTTTGAGTTTCCGAGTGGAACTGAGTGCTTTATCTACACTCTGCCCGATAAACTATAACGAAAACGCTCCTAAGCTTTTGCTTGGGAGCGTTCTTAGTTTTATGTGTTTTCTTTGATAATCTCGCAAAGGCTTTCGAGCGCAGAGTCGGTTTTGCCGTCAGCACCACCGTCAGCAAATTCTATTCTCTCAAACTCCTCGCTGATTGCCTTGATAGTCTCGCTCTCCGTCACACGCCCACTCTCCACAATTTTCTCGCAAATACGTCTCGGCGTGTCGCTCTTCTTTACGAACGCAGGGATGCGTCGCATCCGTCCGACAAATGTTCTGTATGCGTATCTGTATCTGTCCTCAGGCGTGCGAATAGCACGAAGCCTTGCATAAAAATCCTTGAGGGTGAACGTCTCTTCAGCACGCAAGCGTACTCGCGCCTGCACCTCTTCTTTCTGCATCCTCTCTTCCTCGTCAACGAAGTTGACAAAGCCCCTCTCGCTTGGTGCACAAAAGTCAGCTATCGGTCTGAAGATCATCTCAAAAAACGAGAGAATTGAGTTTTTTAGCCAGGTGAGAAATCTTCGCACCTCGGGTGCTCTCTTAACCAGCATAAAACCGAGGAAAACGAGGGATAGCACCACGAATATGATGAAATACCAATAATCAGGCGCACTTTTTACATCCGTCGTAGCAAACAGAAATTCCGAGAGATTTCCAACGCCCGTCTCGATCTCTTCTTCCTCGGTGTAGCCTGCGTTGTCATTGTAAATTGCAGAAAGAAATGTAGCGAGCAAAAAGAGGAAGATTACTCTGAGCCCATTGACGATAAGGTAAAAGCCAAAGAGCAAAGCCAGAAATACGCCGACGAGAAGCATTGAGAGAGCAAAATTGTATAGCCTTGTCTTGCCCGTCATAAACGAAACGACAGTTCCACGGTATGTTTTGCCGATGGCATACTGATTTGTGCAAATAAGTGCGCAAAACGAATAAACGATAAAGTTTATGGCTATAACACCTGTATAAGCCGATCCACCTGTCGAATAAAGCGCAAACAAACTGCCAAATATGACGACTCCAACCAAAAAAGCCTTGCCGGTCATTATTCTGTCATAGGGGAAGAACCACACAAACGAGCCTGCCGCCATAACAAATACAAAAACAGCCATCGCAATTAATGGCACAGCAGAATTCGGATCGTATGAAAAACCAAGCTGATTTGAACGCTCCTTTAAATAAAAGTCAACGCCACTTCGCACAAAGAACGAAAGAACAATGCCGACAATGATTATTGGCAGGGCTCTTTTGAAATTGTAGAACTTAACATCGGACTCGTATGTTCGCGTTCCGGTTTCCCTACGAAAGCCAAGCGAGGCACAAAACGCCGCTTGCAGGAAATACCCAAATCCCATCACAACTAAAATGATGAGATAGGATAGCAAATAAGACCCCGAAAAGTCGGACAACAGAGGCGAGACGAGCGAGGACAATATCGTATAAACGCCGACAAAAGACAAAATCGCAAAGCTCGGCTGTTTTTTGGGCAAAGCAGCCGTGGGAGCTGTTTTTGCGCTGTTGTTCATCGTTCCCTCCTTATAGTCTGAAATATACATCGTCCTCGTCACCGAGTGCGCCGACCTCGTTGCGAGATGTCGCAACATAGAAAATCACACGCACGCCATCTCTCGCAAGGATATCCCTGAGATTTAGCATTCTTCGGTCAATATACGAGGTCACAATAATCATATTTTCGTATTCGTTGTAGCACTCGGGATTTGCTACTATATGGTCAAACACACGCTCTATGGGTACTGAGATTTTCATCTTGAGCTGTGCCAGCATACGCAGAGCTAATATCATATCACGCTTGCCCCTGTATGGCCCGCAAAGCGCAATATTACTTCCGACCTCATCTTCGCTGACACATACCCCTCCTCCTTCAGCCAATAGGTCGGTGGGGGTGTTGACAAACACCTTGACGGGAACATCCTCGGCGGCAATACGGTCAAGTATGGCTGCGCAGATCTTTATGCATCTCTCAATGGCTCCCGTGTCCGACGGCACGTCGTCCTTCTCGACCTGCCTTGAGTTCATATTGAGGAGCAAGGAGAACCTGTGTCGCACCGTCTTCTCCTCAAGATTGACCATCAGCTTGCCGTGAGTGGCTGTGCTCTTCCAATTGATGCTCCTCATCGGGTCACTTGGGGTGTATTCCCTTGCGCCGCACATTCTGAGAGGATCTGAGACAGGACACATATTCGTGATGATGTCACCACAGAGAAATCTTGATGAGGTGTACTTCCCTGCAATATCCTCAGGAACAGGAAGCACAACAATTTTTGCAGTCATATCTCCCTCAAGCTTTATCATCTTTGAGGAGGTGTGTATACCGAGAATATCGCTCCCGGAGACAAGAGAGCCTGTTAGTGAATATTCTCCCCTGCGCTTACAGGTCAACCTCCAACGACGGCGTATTCGAGCGTAGGGACGAAGCACGAACAGTGACTGAATAGACCTTTCCTCTTTGACAGAACGTACGCCGCCCTCACGCTCCCGCACGCTCTCTGCCGTCCGTGAGCTGACAACTCCACGCCGTCTTCCAGGCTCTTTACTTTCCGTCTCCTCATTCTGCACATACTCTTCAAGCAGAGTGAAAACAAGACCGTCGGGTAGCTCTGTATCAATTTTTATATATGGAATGGGTAATGCGCTATTGTTGCGAATTTCCTCATAGAGATAAACGTCATCTCCCTCAAAAACCTCGCTTGACGAGAGAGATGCCGAATATTCAATACTCTCAAGTCCTTTTTTCTTATAGATAAAGTACTGCAAAAGCACAGCACCCAAAACTGCAAGTGCCGCTGCAATAAAGAACATTCGCTCACCTCCCAAGGAAAATTTCAAGTATATTGCTTATCTGTCGCCAACGGGTGGCTCAACTGAATCCAGAACAAACTCAATGAGCTTTTCGTTCGTGTCGCTGAGCTTGACCGTACTCTGCGTTCTGGAAATAATTCTGTGCGCAAGTACGCTTACAGCCACACGGCGCACGTCATCGGGAATGCAATAATCTCTTCCGTCAATTGCCGCTGCCGTTCTTGCCGCTGTCAGAAGCGCAAGCGTACCTCTGGGGCTGACGCCAACGCTTATGCGCTGATTGTTTCTCGTTGCCTCAACTATGCGCAGAATGTAATTCTTCATCGAGTCGCTAAGATGCACGCCACGTGCCTCTTCGCCTGCCCTGACAATGTCAGCACAGGTGCATACAGAGCCGATTGCCGGCAGAACTGAAGAGCCTGAATGCACATCCATCATCACAAGCTCACTCTGCCTGTCAGGATAGCCTAAAGACAGCTTCATAAAGAAACGGTCTGTCTGCGCCTCGGGAAGTGGGAATGTTCCCTGCGATTCGATGGGGTTCTGTGTCGCTATAACAAAGAACGGACGCTCAAGAGTATATGTCACGCCGTCAATAGTTGTCTGCCCCTCAGCCATACATTCAAGAAGTGCCGATTGTGTTCGTGGCGTTGTTCTGTTTATTTCGTCCGCTATCAGAATATTTGTAAAAATAGGGCCTGCCCTGAAAACAAATTCTTGTTTCTTCTGATCAAAGTAATTGATGCCCGTAATGTCGGAGGGCAATAGGTCGGGCGTAAACTGTATTCTCTTGTCAGTTCCCGAAATCGACCTCGCAAGCGCACGTGCAAGCGTAGTCTTGCCCGTTCCGGGAATATCGTCAAGCAGTACGTGTCCACCCGAAATAAGAGCTATCACGATAAGCTCGATCTGATCGTTCTTGCCAAATATAACCCGTCCGATATTTCCACATATCGAGCGAGACAGATTTTTTACAAAGCTTGTATCCATTAAGTAAATCCCCCAAAAAAAGATTTGTCTGTGTCTTCATATTTTTATTATAACATCCACACCCGTCTTTTTCAATACTTTTTTCTTCAAAATAAGATTTTTATGCGCACTCACTCAAGCATACTGACAAAAAAACTTTCCTTGCATAAACTATAACTGACCACACACATATAAAGGAGTAACACAATGCAAAACAAGAAACAAAAAATATGCCGTGAGAGCAACACAAATATCGGGATGGCTTTGGCAAGAGCAAGAGCGCAAAAGCTGTGCTCAATCTCCGAATACATCTATCTCTCAATAATCTTTGAGGACTCCCTGCCCGAAATCTCTGCAGTATTCGACCGAATAGCCGAGTGTGAGCTGCGCCACCATCGCCTGCTCGGTTCTCTGATACTCGGATTCGGTTGCGACCCCGTCGAGCGAGTTGCTGTGCGTTGCCGTGGAAAAATTGATCTGTCACAGGACGCCGAAAGCCGTGCGCCCGTTGCGGCAAGTCGGGTGCTTGCCGAAAATATTCGCTCCAAAAAAGCATCCGAGGAGAGATTTCTATCCCTTTCCTCTCTATGCGAGAGGTATGGCGAGATAGAGGTTGCCGATAGCCTGCGTGCGATAGCTGACGATGAAAGAGCACACGCTCTCGCACAGTCCTCTCTTCTTGCGTAAAGTCGAGAAAAATAAGCATTTTTCTCTCCTCTCTCTTGACATTTTGCGAGGGTGTGGTATAATATAATTACCGTTGCATCTGCAACCATTTTTATATTACAAAAAATTCAAAATTGAAAGGAAGAATACCAATGCCCTCGCTGATGCGAAAGATCAACATCATCAGCCGATGTTCCGCGCTGTACCGAGCAGAGAAGCTCAACGACACGGATATTGGCGAGCCGCACCACGCATATATTCTCACGATCTGCAGAAATCCCGGCATTTCGCAAGAGGCACTTGCGAAAAAGCTGTTTTTCAACAAGAGTACAGTTACAAGAACGCTCTCATATCTCGAAGCCCACGGATATGTGACAAGAGAACATTCAACCGAGGACAGACGAGTAATACTCGTCAACCCCACAGATAAAGCGTATGACTCTCTGCCTATGATTCGTGACATCCTCCACTCCTGGAACGAATATCTAATGGAGGATCTTTCAGAGGAGGAGGTCGAGATGCTCGGCACAATGCTCTCCCGTCTCGCCGCAAAGGCGGCGCAGTATGGTGAGGTATCAAGCGAAGCTATGGGAGAGCTCGACTCCTCTCACCCCACACGCAACCACGAGGAAAGCTGATGAAAACGATCCTCGCATATCTCAAGCCCTATCGCAAAATGATGACTCTGTCGCTCACGATAAAGGCTCTTGCAACTATGATAGAGCTTGCTCTGCCATATATACTGAGCCACATTGTCGACAATGTCATAAAGCCCCTTGAGGATGTTGCAGATCCGAATGTCCCGAACACAATAAGAACAATAGTCATTTGGGCTGTTGTAATGATAGGTTGTGCCGCCCTCGGTGTAAGTGGCAACATCTGGGCAAACAGAATGGCGGCAAGATTTGCTAAGGACGCCGCCCGTCAGGTACGACACGATCTCTTTTGGCGCACAATGACGCTCTCGCCTGCACAAACAGATGCATTTACTATTCCAAGCCTTGAGTCAAGGCTGACTACGGATACATATAATATCCATAACTTCATAAACACAATGCAGAGAATGGGCATTCGTGCGCCAATTCTGCTTGTCGGTGGACTTATCGTCACAACCACACTCGACCCTATGTTGACTCTCGTTATGGCTTGTATGATACCTTTTATTATGATCACCATCCTCGCCATTACGAAAAAAGGTCTGCCTATGTATACAAAGGTTCAGGGTGCTATCGACTCGATGATCCGTGTTGTCCGTGAGGACTCGCAGGGCATCCGTGTAATCAAGGCTCTGACAAAGCAAAACTACGAGTATCGCCGTTATGACAAGGTCAACTCTGCTCTCGCCGATGTCGAGGGCAGAACAAACTCGCTTATGTCCTCAACAAACCCCATAATGAGCTTCTTTATGAACCTCGCACTCGTTGCCGTCATTTTCGTTGGTGCTCACCGTGTAAACGGAGGACTCAGCGACCCCGGCAAAATTATGGCGTTTATTCAGTACTTCACGCTGATTTCTATGGCGATGATGTCGATAACAAGAATTTTTGTTATCTATTCAAAGGCATCTGCCTCTGCGGCAAGAATTACAGAGGTGCTCTCAACAAAGGAAGGACTTCCCGTAGCATCCACCTCCGATTATCCACAAAGGGCAGGCGAGCGTGGCGTTGTTTTTGACAATGTTTCGTTTGAATACAACGGCAAGCGAAACACACTCTGTAATATTTCTTTCAAGCTCGCCCCCGGCAAAAAGCTTGGAATCATAGGTGCTACCGGTAGTGGAAAGACAACGCTGACAGCTCTGATTATGCGCTTTTACGATGTCTCATCGGGAAGCATTCGCATCGACGGACGTGATGTTCGCACTATCCCTGAGGACGAGCTTCACTCAATGTTCGGCGTAGCAATGCAAAACGATTTCATCATAGCCGATACAATCCGTGAAAACATTCGCTTCGGCAGGGATATTAGCGATGAGGCAATAGAAAAAGCCGCCTCTATTGCACAAGCAAGCGAATTTATCGCCGAGTGCGGTGGCTTTGATTATATGCTTGAGGCAAAGGGCGCAAATATTTCGGGCGGTCAAAAGCAAAGGCTGCTCATCGCAAGAGCCATCGCATCAGACCCCAAAATTCTCATCCTTGATGACTCCTCATCAGCTCTCGACTATAAGACCGACGCTCTTCTGCGCCGTGCAATTTCGGACGAGCTTGCCGATACCACAACAATAATAGTCGCACAGCGTGTAAGCTCCGTTATGAACTGCGACTACATCCTACTGCTCGACGAGGGACAAATCATCGGCGAGGGTACTCACGAAACGCTGATGCAGACCTCTTCTGTCTATCGTGAGATCAGCCACTCTCAGATGGGAGGTGCTATCCTTGAATAATCCAAGAGGAATGGGTGCAACACTTAACGGTCAGAGAAACGTGCGCAACCCAAACAACCATCGCACACCAACAAAGCTCGACCCGAAAACGAGGAAGAAGGTGCTGTTGCGCCTCGCTAAATATCTCTTCAGATACAAAGGCACACTCATCCTTGCATTCCTCGTTATGATGGCTTCAAATACGCTAAATATCATAGCACCGAGACTATCGGGTGAGGCAATCAACGCCATCGCACCGGGTGTTGGCAAGGTAGATTTCGATGTTGTAGGCACAAGAGTTATTCTGCTTGCTCTATGCTATGCGACAGCGGCAATACTCTCGCTCACTCTCGCCCTCCTGCTCGTATCGCTCGGCAAAAAGATAACATACGCTCTTCGCCGTGACCTCTTTGAGCATCTGTTGACTTTGCCTGTCGGCTACTTCGACACCCATCAGACAGGCGATATCATCAGCCATATTTCGTATGACGTCGACACAGTAAACACCTCACTCTCGCACGATCTGCTCCAGATCTGCGCAAGCGCAATAACCGTCATAGGCTCAATAGCTATGATGCTCTCGATCTCACCCGTACTTCTCCTCGTCTTCTGCGTCACCGTGCCGATCTCGCTGATGCTTACACGGCGCAGAACTCAAAAGGTCAGGCCTCTGACTCGTCGCCGTTCAGCAAAGCTCGGTGAGCTTAACGGATACGCCGAGGAAATGCTGTCAGGTCAAAAGACCATCCGTGCATACGGCAGACAGAGGCATATATGTGACAAATTTGACGAGAGAAACCACGATGCCTGCGAGGCTTATTACGAGGCTGACTACGAGGGCGCAGTAATAGGCCCATCGGTAAACTTCGTAAACAATCTCTCACTCTCGCTCATAATTATGTTCGGTGGAATATTCTACCTCTGCTCGCTGACAGGCATTGTCGGCGCAAGCTCTGTCTTCTTTATCGAGCTTGGATATCTCTCATCATTCGTTCAGTATTCTCGAAAATTCGCAGGCCCTATCAACGAGTTTGCAAATATCATAGCAGATCTGCAATCAGCTCTCTCAGCAGCAGAACGAATTTTCCGTATAATTGACGAAACACCCGAGCCACTCGATACAGAGAACGCCATAGCTCCCGAAAGAGTTGAGGGCAAAGTTGACATCGAGGGCGTGAGATTCGGTTACACTCCCGACAGAGTTATAATCAAGGGGCTTGACCTCACCGTACCAAAAGGTAGCACAGTCGCTATCGTAGGTCCTACGGGTGCAGGAAAAACCACGATAATCAATCTGCTTATGCGATTTTATGACGTTGGTGACGGCTCTATCAAGCTCGATGGAACTGACATACGGGATTATACAAGACAATCTCTGCGCTCATCCTTTACTATGGTGCTCCAAGAAACCTGGCTGTTCGGTGGAACTGTTGCCGAAAATATCGCATACGGCAAGGAGGGTGCTACGATGGACGAAATCGTAGCCGCCGCCAAGGCAGCAAAGATAGACTCGTTCATCCGTTCACTTCCAAACGGTTACGACACAGTTATGACCGACAATGGCGTTAGCATCTCAAAGGGTCAAAAACAGCTCATCACCATCGCTCGTGCGATGCTCGCATCTTCCCCAATGCTCATTCTTGACGAGGCAACCTCAAATGTCGACTCACGCACCGAAGTGCAGATCCAAGAGGCAATGCTGAAGCTGATGGAGGGACGAACCTGCTTTGTAATAGCGCACCGTCTGTCAACTATCAGAAACGCTGACACAATCCTGGTAGTCCGTGACGGAAATGTTGTCGAGCAGGGCAATCACGATACGCTCATCGCTCTCGGTGGCAGCTATGCTGCGCTGTATAATTCACAATTCTCATAAAAATAAAGCCTCTGCGGAAAACCGCAGAGGCTTTGTATTATGTATTGTTAGTCAAGTCAGAATTATTAGTTCTTCTTGAAAACGATAGCTGTGCCAAGGATAGCTACGAGAGCTACGCCTACTGCTGCAACGGATGCGCATCCACCGTCAGCTGTGTCATCACCGTTAGCTGCTGTTGTTGCATCGTCAACGGGAGCCTGTGTTGCATCGTCATCGGGAGCCTGTGTTGCATCGTCATCAGGAGCCTGTGTTGCATCGTCATCGGGAGCTTCTGTTACGTCGTCACCGGCTGTTGTCTCGTCCTCATCCTCGATTTCGTCACGAACAGGGATCTCAACGTCTGTGAGAGTTGCGGGCTTAGGAAGAGCATCGATACCGATATTCTGTACCCAACCACCTGCATTGTCCTTATTAAGAGCGTTCATTGTAACGCCGCTGGAAAGCTCAGTAGCGTCAGCTGCCTTAGAGCCCATAACTGTGCCGTCTTCAGCAAGCTCAAGAGCGTCTGCGTGGAGATCACCAAGGTTGATGTCTACATAGTAGCAGTTCTCGATTGTAACGATTGTTGCTTCCTTGCTCTTCCAACCTGCAATATATGCACCGTTGGTAGTTGTTGTTGTAATGCTGGAAATGTTTACAAGGCAGTTCTTGATGTCAAGGGTGTTACCGTTGTCAAGACGGGAGATAAGACCTGCGCAGTTGTACTTCTGGTTGAGATGCTTTTCAGGATTAGCTTCGTCAATAGGTCTGTTAACTGTGAGAGAGCCCTCTGTGTAGCAGTTCTCAATAAGAATAACGCTGTTCTTACCGTTGGTGTAACCAATGAGACCAGCTGCGCTGCCTTCAACTGCATATACGTCACCGTAGTTAGCGCAGTTCTTCATTGTGATGTTGTTTGTACCACTGTCCATACAACCCATAAAGCCACCTGCATAGTTCTTAGTGGTGCTGATGTTACCATTGTTGATGCAGTTGATTAATGTGTAGTTAGCCTCGCTTACCCAAGTTCTGCCAATGAAGCCACCTGCCTGGTTGCCGGAAGCCATATTACCATTGTTTACGCAGTTAAGCATAAATACCGAGCCTGTACCCTCCATCAAAGCTACAAAACCGGAGCAGTCCTGGTTGGTCTCTTTTGTTGATGTGTCGCAGCTTACGTTGTTTGTAATGTTAACCAATACAACGGGCTCATCGGTAAAGTCATCCTTAATTATGTAGCAAAGGGGTGTGAAGTCTACAATTGCATTGTCCTTGGACTGTACTGTAAGGTCGTGAACATATGCGCCAAGACCGAGCTGGTTGAACATTGTAGCCTCAACGGTTACTGTGTGGCCTGCGCCATCAAGGAAGCCGTAGAAGGATGTGATTGTCTGGCCGGGACCAACTGTTACGTCAGCTGTGAGCTTGTAAGATCCAAACGGATCTTCGTTTACTGCTGCATAGAATTCATCCCAGGTTGCAACTGATATCGCATCTGCTGCGCTTGCTGTAGGAGCAAAAGCAAAGAGAGACATCATCATGCAAGCGATTACAAGAACTGTAATGATTTTTTTCATCTTTGTATTCCTTTCTGTTCCCGAATTGTTTCGGGTTTATTAAGTGTATTTTACCACAAGAAAAAGAAAAAGTCAACACAATTAAAGATTTAAATAAATATTCTTCGTTTTTAATCAATTTTCGCAATCAATTTTGTAGATTTTGCACAAAAAAGCCCTCGCAATAACTGCGAGGGCTCTTTTATGTATTAAAGCTGTTTAGTCAAAACCATTAGTTCTTCTTGAAAACGATAGCTGTGCCGAGAATAGCTACGAGAGCTACGCCTACTGCAGCAACGGATGCGCATCCGCCGTCAGCTGTGTCGCCACCGTTAGCTGCTGTTGTTGCATCGTCAACGGGAGCCTGTGTTGCATCGTCGGGAGCCTGTGTTGCGTCGTCAGGAGCCTTGGTTGCATCATCGGGAGCCTGTGTTGCATCATCGGGAGCTTCTGTTACGTCATCGCCGGCTGTTGTTTCGTCCTCGTCCTCATCGGGAGAGATCGGAATTTCAACATCTGTAAGGGTTGCGGGCTTAGGAAGAGCGTCGATACCGATGTTCTGTACCCAACCACCTGCATTGTCCTTATTAAGAGCGTTCATTGTAACGCCGCTGGAAAGTTCTGTAGCCTGTGCAGCCTTTGTGCCGATGAGAGTTCCATCCTCTGCAAGCTCGTATGCACCTGTGTGCATCTCGCCGATGTTGATGTCAACGTAGTAGCAGTTCTCGATTGTTACGAGAGTAGCGGAAGACTTAACATAGTTAATTACGTAAGCTGCATTGTTGTTAGCAGGCTTGAACTCGGGAACGTTAACAAGGCAGTTCTTGATATCGATTGTGTTAGCAGATGCAACGAAAGCGATGATACCGGATGTATTGCAATCCTCGCCTGTGCTGTCTGTAACTGTGTGTGTAATTACACCCTCGGTGTAGCAGTTCTCAATAACAACTACGCTGTTCTTACCGTTAACAAGAGCGATAAGACCTGCAGCATCGCTGAGTGTGGAGGTAACGTTACCGTAGTTTGCGCAGTTCTTCATTGTGATGTTGTTTGCGCCGCTGGAGTTATCCATACAACCAAGAAGACCACCACAGTGATGCTTTGTGGAGCTGATATCACCGTTGTTGATGCAGTTGATGAGTGTGAAGTTAGCCTCGCTCGGCCAGGTTCTGGAAATGAAGCCGGCGCACTGGTTACCACCGGCGATGTCACCGTTGTTTACGCAGTTGAGCATAAAGATTGCGCCTGTACCCTCAACCAATGCGACAAATCCGGAGCAGTCAGCACCGTTCTCTACGGTATTGACGCTTACATTATTTGTAACGTTTACAAATACAATAGGCTCATCTGTGAAGTCATCCTTGACCTTGAGACAGATGGGTGTAAAGTCAACAACTGCGTTGTCCTTGGACTGTACTGTGAAGTCGTGAACATAAGCAGCAAGACCGAGCTGTGTGAACATTGTAGCCTCAACGGTTACTGTGTGACCTGCGCCATCAAATTCGCCGTAGAATGCAGCGATTGTCTGGCCGGGGCCAACTGTTACGTCAGCTGTGAGCTTGTAAGAACCAAACGGATCTTCGGTTACTGCAGCATAGAATTCATCCCAGGTTGCGATTGAAACGGGATCTGCTGCGCTTGCTGTGGGTGCAAATGCAAAGAGAGATACCATCAGGCAAGCGATCATCAAAGCACTAATGAGTTTTTTCATCTTTGTTTTCCTTTCTTGTGACCCAATATATTGGGGGATACCTAATTGTAACATATTCAAACATAAAAGTCAACGCTTTGTTAATAAAATACTACAATTTTTTAATTAAAAACGCAAAATAAAACGGAGAGAGCGCACAGCCTCTCTCCGAAAAAAACAATGTTTAGAAAGCGTAAAGTCGCTCCATTTCTCTCTTTTGCCGTCTGAGCGCACGTGCCGCACTCTCAAGCGCACGTTTGCGAACACGGAACGCACTCGCCCTCGAGATGTCAAGCATATCTGCACATTTTGTAACGCTGACGCCCCTAATGTAATGCCAATACAAAAGCGTTCTTGCATTTGAGTCACAGCAGAGACAGTTTACAAACTGACGAACTCCAAACATCCTTGCTCGGATAAGCGACTCGTCAACCTCACTCTCGCCGCCAAAGCCATCCTCGCTCCCACACACCGACAAAAGAGGATCTTCCGGTAGCTCGCCCTCGCTCATATAGAGCCGTCCGTAACGCATACATTCGAGCATCCTCGCGCCGTGACGGTAGCTTGAAAGATACTGTTCTGCTTCGCGTAACTCCTCCGTTGTGACATCCCGTGAAAAACGGCATCTCGGCTCTTGTCCACCCTCGCCGTTTTGCGATGCCTCATCGGCAAAATAGAACATTTGTTCGCTATTTTTTTCTTGGGGTCGCGATTCCCCTGTGTCTCTCACTTCTCTGAGTCTGTCCAATACGGAACATCTCCTTTCTGAATATTGAAATTTGTTGTGATTTTGCCATCTATCTATTGACAATTCAAAACAAATGTTCTATAATATTTTCATCGGAATTGCTTCCGATGCCTAAATTATACTACATTATGGAACTGTTGTCAATAGCATTTTGCCATTTTTCTTGAAAAAATAGAACAATTGTTCCATTTTTGGAATTTTTCATTTGCCTGTATGGCTATTTTATTTTTTGGAGTTTTCTATGACAGTAATAAGCATTACAGATATTTCGCTGTCCTTTGGAGCAAGGGAGCTGTTCTCCCGTGTTTCGTTTGCGCTTGAGACGGGTGACAGACTTGGCATTGTCGGGCCCAACGGATGCGGCAAGTCCACGCTTCTCTCAATTCTACTTGGAGAGACGGAGGCTGACAGCGGCACAGTTTTCAAGGCAGCCGGAACTACTATGGGCATTCTGACACAGGACGGCGCATACGATATTATTGAAAATACGGGAATTAGCGCACTTGAGCAGATGTATGCCGCATTCCCCGAGCACCTTGCCGCAGAGCGACGTATGGAGGAGCTTGAGGCGTGGCTGTCTGCCAATCCCGAGCTTTCGCTGATGCCGAAATACACATCAATTACAAAGGAATTTTCCGATCTGCACGACAGATACGCCCGTGACGGTGGCCTTACTTTCCGTAGCCGTTGTCGCTCAATTCTTTCAGGTATGGGCTTTACTGACGAGCAGATGGCTCTGCCCATTGATGCTCTTTCGGGAGGACAGCGCACACGTCTGGCTCTCTGTCGCCGTCTTTGCCGTGAGCCCGACATTCTCCTGCTTGACGAGCCGACAAACCATCTTGATGCCGACACACTTCTGTGGCTTGAAAATTTCCTATCTTCTTATAATGGCTGTCTTATTGCCGTTTCGCACGATCGCCGTTTTCTTGATCGTGTTACCAACAAAACTCTCCTCTTTGAGCACAAGAGAGCAAAGCTCTACCGTGGAAGCTACACAGCCTGCGCAGAAATGCGACGCCGTGACCGTGAAATACTCGAAAAGCAGTACAAGGATCAACAGAGAGAGATTGCACGTCAGGAGGCGTATATCGAACAGCAACGCCGTTGGAATCGTGAGCGCAATATCATAGCTGCTGAAAGCAGACTGAAAATGCTTGCAAAGATTGAGCGAGTAGCTGCACCCGAGGCTGATGAGAGAACGGTGCGTATGCAATTTTCCCGTGGACTTCAGAGTGGAAATGACGTTCTCGATGTTCGTCACCTCTCGTTCTCATACGATGCCTCGCCCCTTATCTCTGACATATCATTTTCCGTCAAGCGTGGCGAGAAGATCTTCATTGTCGGACACAACGGATGTGGTAAATCTACATTAATAAAACTGCTTCTCGGTGAGCTCAGACCCACAGGTGGTGTTATCGACTACGGACACAATTTGCAAATAGGCTATTATGACCAGGAGAACCAAGGACTTGACGAGCGCAACACGGTTCTTGAGGAGCTGTGGTCACTCTATCCCGATATGAAAGAGCACGAGGCAAGAGGAGCACTCGGTTCCTTCCTCTTTCGTGGTGACGATGTGTTTAAATCCGTCTCCGTCCTCAGTGGTGGTGAGCGTGCAAGGCTCACGCTTCTGAAGCTGATGCTCTCAAAAATGAACGTTCTCATCCTCGACGAGCCGACAAACCATCTCGACATCGGCTCAAGAGAAGCTCTTGAGGAGTCACTTGAGGGCTTTGACGGAACACTCATCTGTGTTTCACACGACCGTGCCTTCATCGACAAGCTCGCAAGCAGAGTTCTCGGCTTTGATACCTCGGGCAAGCTTGTAAGCCTCCCCGTCGGCAAGACTATGGGAGGATGGGAGGAATGGCAGAATTACAGAGCAAGAGTCTCTGTGAAAGCTACCTCGGCGTCCGAGGTAGCTACCACGCAGTCTCCCACAAAGCCCACTTCCTCGGGCAAGGAGGATTATCTCCGTCGCAAGCAGGAAGCTGCAGACGCAAGACGAGCCGCAAGCAGACTTGCTGCTCTCAAAAAGGAACAGGCGGCACTTGAAAGCGAGCTTGACACGCTCACGGGTGAGCTGTACGGAGACGCCGCAAGCGACTATGTCCGTGCTGCAGAAATCAGCGCACGAATTGAGGAGATAGAAGAACGCTTGCTTGAAATCTATGAGGAAACAGAAGTCTGACAACAATAGCAAAACCGACCACGAAAGTGGTCGGTTTTTGTTTTATTCCTCACCGTCTGTGACGGGAGTATCCTTTATATCGTGGCGCGAAATAACAAGCTTGCCCTGCTGACGCTTTGCAGTCCAGATAATTCTTCTCGGGCAGTGGCTTTCGCATTCATCGCAACCAACACATTTTGTGTAATCAATGGATGCTACGAAATTCTCAACCTTGATAGCCCCCGTCGGGCAAACCTTTTCACAAAGCTTGCAGGAGATGCAACCGACATCGCATTGACGGCGAACAACGCTTCCCTTTTCAACCGACATACAACCAACCCAACAGGCAGCGTCATACGGTATCAGCCTTATTATATGCTTCGGGCAAGCAGAAACGCAAGCTCCACAGCCCTCACATTTTCGATAGTCAACAACGGCAACGCCGTCCTTGACAGAAATAGCACCAAATTTGCACACGGAAACACAAGTACCAAGTCCCACACAACCGTTGGCGCACATCTTGTCTCCACCACCCATACGAACAGCGGCGATGCAATCTGATGCACCGACATAATTGTATTTTCTGTGGGCAAGATGCCTTGTACCCGAACACATAACCTGCGCTCTCATTCGCATCGGTAGATCAACAGTGACCCCCATAATCTCACCTATGGCAAGTGCAACAGGCGCACCTCCAACGGTACAATCGGATGGCTTCGCCTTACCTGCAACAATATCTGCTGCAAGTGCGGCACAACCTGCCCTGCCACAGCCTCCACAGTTGGCTCCCGGAAGCACCTCGCATATCTTCTCAACTCTGCCGTCTCGCCTGATCTCAAAAACCTTTGCGGCAAGTGCAAGTAATGCACCAAACACAGCACCAAGAAGTGCAAAAATCAGTACAGGAAAGAATATTTCTGAAAATTCATTCATAGCCCATCCTCCTTACACACCAAAGCTGATGCCTGAGAAGCCCGAAAAGATCATTGCAAGCAGGCCTGCCGCAATAAGCACAAGTGGAAATCCCTTAAAGGCACGTGGTGGATCGGCATATTCGATCTTTGCACGAACTCCCGCAAATATTACAATAGCCATCGTAAAGCCCACTCCTGCCGCAAAGCCATAGCAGACGGAGGGTATAAACGAATAACCGTTCTGAATATTGACAAGCGCAGCACCGAATACTGCACAGTTCGTTGTAATAAGAGGAAGGAAAATGCCAAGCGAATTGTAAAGTGCCGGAACAAATTTTCTAAGGAACATCTCAATAAACTGCACAAGAGCAGCTATTACAAGAATAAATGCAACAGTTCTCAGATATTCAAGTCCGAGTGGCTCCAGCAGGAAATAGTAGAGTGCCCAGGTCACAGCACTTGAGAGAGTCATAACGAATGTAACTGCCATACCCATTCCGAGAGCCTTGTCGGGCTTATCCGACACACCAAGGAACGAGCAACAGCCGTAAAACTTCGAGAAGATGAAGTTTTCGATGAGCACAGCACTCATCATCATAAGCAAAATCTGCACAATAGTCATCTTCGTCCTCCCTCTCGCCCGGGCTCATTTGCGGGAATATCCGTTGCCTCTTCTATATCAGAGAGCCTTGTGAAGCGTTCTCGATCCTCTTTGCGATTACGAAAATATTGCACAACTGCAATAATAAGTCCAAGCGTAAGAAACGCTCCTGCAGGAAGTATGAATATGATGGCAGGGCTATATCCCTCGCCAAATATCTTGATGCCAAAGAAGCTGCCGGCACCGAGTATTTCCCTGACGGTAGCAATCAAGAACAAAGCAAAGGTAAATCCAAGTCCTGTCGCAAGTCCGTCAACGACACTCGGAAGCACAGGATTCTTTGATGCAAATACCTCAGCTCTCGCAAGGATGATGCAGTTTACTACAATCAGAGGAATAAATAGTCCAAGCGAGGTGTAAAGCGAATAGAAATACGCCTTCATAAGCAATTCAACGGCCGTTACAAAGCCTGAAATGATCACTATATAGGCAGATATTCTAACCTGCTTCGGTATAAATTTTCTAAGCACGGAAATAAGGAAATTGGAGCAAATGAGAACTGCAGTTGCCGCAACTCCCATACCGAGCGCATTTTCAACAGATGTGGTTGTTGCAAGCGTTGGGCACATACCGAGAAGCTGAACAAAAATCGGGTTGTTTGTTATAATACCCTCCTTCAGCTGTGAGAGGAAATCCTTGAGCGTGTATCGCTTCGGCTTGTCGCCGGCTCTGCGTCTCGGCACAGCCTCGTCAACCTCGCCCCCGCTTTCGTTCCATACGGAAGAGGTGTCGGCAATCTCCGTTACGCTCTCTTCAGCTGTGGTTCTTTCGTCATCCATCCGAGCTTTCCTCCTCTCCGATAAGCTTCATTTCCAAAGTAGCAGCCAAAGCACGATTAACTCCGTCGGTCACAGATCTTGAGCTTATGGTAGCTCCCGAAATGGCGTCAACATCAACGCCAAGCACGATCTCTCCACTCTTTCCTGTGTAACGGTCAAGGAAGAAATCCTCGCTGACTCTGCTGCCAAGTCCCGGCGTTTCCGACAGAGCCGTTATCTCGACTCCGACAATACACCCGTCAGGGTCAATACCAACTATCATATCAATATTTCCACCAAAGCCCGACGGCGATACAGACACGCACCAGCCGACAAGCTGTCCGGAAACCGTGACCTCATAAACTGCGCTGACAGACTCGGGCGCACCGTCAAGCGAATCGTAGGCAAGCTCGCCCTCGCCTGCTGTCTCTTGCCATACTCTGCCAATAGCCAACGCCTCAGCCATTTTGAGATTTTCAGCGATCTTGTCCCTCGTAAGCACATTGACGAGGGCAAGTATGAGTGCAACCGATGCACAAATCGCAGTCAGTGACAAAACCATCCAAGCCATTCTTCGTGGCTTTATAATACCCACAACATTGGGATCTTTTACGCTATTTTTGTTACCACTCACGATTTCTCACTCCCCTCTTCTGTTTTTTGAGGAGCACCCTCGGTGTTCGGCTTCTTTGAGGCAGGCTTTTTCAGCTTTGTTCCAAATACTGTGGGCATTGTTAATCTGTCAATGTACCACACAAGCATATTCATCATAAGGATAGCAAACGAAACGCCCTCGTTGTAGCCACCAAAATACCTGATAAATACGGTTACGCATCCACAACCAACACCGTAGATGAGCCGTCCCTTTGCTGTAACGGGAGATGTGGCATAGTCGGTTGCCATAAAAATTGCACCGAGGATAAGTCCGCCCGTACAAAGCTCGGAAAGCATCATAGCTATGTTGTTTCCGTTCTGTGGGAAAATGAAAGTAAGCAGGGCAACTGTGCCGATGAAGGCAACGGGAATATGCCAGGTTATTACCTTACGGACAAGCAGATAAATGCCGCCCAAAGCCAAAAGCATCACGGAGATCTCGCCAATCGAGCCTCCACATTTGCCAAGAAAGAGATCAAGCAGAGATTCATCGGGCAACAAGCCGTTTTTCATATTTGCAAGAGGGGTTGCACTTGCAATTGCGTCAACCTCGCCTGCATAGCTGAATTTGCCTATCGACAGCCACTCAAAAGCCTCCGGGAATGTCGTCATCTCGGCAGGCCAGGCGAAGAGGAACGCTCTGCCCGCAAGAGCAGGGTTGAGGAAGTTTTTGCCGATGCCGCCAAAAAGCTGCTTTACAATGACAATGGCAAAAAACGCACCTACAACGGGTATCCAATAGGACACCGCTGACGAGAGATTTAGTCCGAGCAGAAGTCCTGTAACCACGGCAGAAAGATCACCGATGGTGTTGGGTCTGCGCATTATCTTCCTTACCAACCACTCAAAGAACACACAGCTTACAATGGATATAAGCACAACGGCAAGCGCACGGAAGCCGAAGACTATAACGCCCCATACAGTCGCAGGAATGAGAGCAATTATAACATCGAGCATTATGGTTGTGGTCGTGTCAGGATGCTTGATATGGGGTGGAGGTGATACGGTCAGAAGGGTAGCTTCACCCTCTGCGTTTTTCTTTTTAAAAAAAGCCATTTTCCTTTCCCCTTATTTTTTGATTTGCGCACGAAGCGCACCCTTCGCCACTCTGATATATTGAACTATCTCAACATTTCCGGGGCAGTTGTATGAGCAAGTACCACATTCAACACAGCTCATTACATTGAGCCTTGCCGCCTCATCGTATCTCTTTGCCTTGGAATATTGAGCAAGATAGAGGGGCATCAGGTGCATAGGACAGTTCTTTACACAGCGTCCACAGCGAATGCAGGCAGAATAATCTCGCCTCTCGGCAAATTCCTTGGAGAAGACGAGAACTGCCGATGTTCCCTTTGTGACAGGTGCATCAATATCCCAACCGGCAGCACCCATCATAGGGCCACCGTTTACAATCTTGTATGGTTCTCTGACAAGTCCACCACAATTTTCAATCAGCGTGCTGTAAGATGTTCCAAGCGGAACAAGCAGATTCTTAGGTTCTTTGATGCAATCGCCGTCAACGGTAATGCAACGCTCAACAAGTGGCATACCGTAGGCAAAGGCACGAAAGATGACTGCGCAGGTCTCGGCGTTGAACACGATACATCCGACATCAACAGGAAGCTTGCCTGCAGGAACCTGACGGCCTGTCAGCGCAAAGATGAGCTGACGCTCGTCTCCCTGTGGATACTTGGTCTTCGCAACACGAACACGCAAAAGAGGATTGTCTCCGATCTCATCCTCAAGACATCTGATAGCATCAAGCTTGTTGTCCTCAACAACAATATCAGCGTACGGTACAGAGAGCGCACGAAGAAGGATCTTTGCACCGTTGATGATCTCGGCAGGACGCTCAAGCATAAGACGGTGATTGGCAGTAATGAATGGCTCACACTCAGCGCAGTTGATGATGAGACGGCGTACCTTTCCAATAGCACCGGCAATCTTGGCGTGAGTCGGGAACATAGCACCACCCATACCCGAAATGCCTGCCCTGCGCACGATCTCAACAATCTCCTCAGGCGAGGTGTCGGTCAGTTTTTTGGGATGTGGCTTTATGGACGGATCGAGAGTGTCAAGTCCGTCATTTTCAATAACTATTGTTGGAATGGGCTGAGCCTGAGCGTTGTTGCGAATGCGAATTTCAACGACCTTGCCGGACACACTCGAATGCACAAGACAAGTAAGCCCCTCAGCCTCACCGATGAGCTGACCCTTGCAGACGGTATCCCCCACTTTTACAACGGGTTTGCACTGAACACCGATGTGTTGAACGAGAGGTATCTCGACACGAGCAGGAGGCGGCAGCTTTTCGATAGCCCTGCCTCTCGTGTTTTTATGCTCGGCAACGTGCGTGCCGCCCTTGAAAGTATAAAGATTAGCCATAATTCACGGTTGCCCTTTCATAATTCTTCAGTTTACATTATACAACAAGAATTAAAATTTTTCAAGTCCCCAAAACGAAAGAGCACAAAATAATAAAAATTGGCAAAACTGAGCAAGCGCAAAAAATCAAAAAGCAAAAAATTTTAAAAAACACAAAAAAAGGTGTTGACAAATGGGCGAGAATATGCTATAATAGTCAAGCACTTGTGGCGGAATAGCTCAGTTGGCTAGAGCAATCGGTTCATACCCGATAGGTCGTGGGTTCAAGTCCAACTTCCGCTACCAGGCCCGTTGGTCAAGCGGCTAAGACACCGCCCTTTCACGGCGGTAACACGAGTTCGATTCTCGTACGGGTCACCAAACAAAAAGGGATACACCCTATGGGTGTATCCCTTTTTGTTTGACGCCCCGTCATATGCGACTCGGCGCACTACAGGTGCGCACGAGTTCGCATTCGCAGCGTAGCCGTCGGGGAGCGACTTGCGAAGCAAGGCATTCACCAGCGGCAAGCTTGCGAATATTCGCCGTAGGCGAAATTCTCGTGTTTTTTATGGAATAAATCCAAAGCAGTACCCCCTGTTTTTGATGACCCGTCATATGCGACTCGGCGCACCTATGGTGCGCACGAGTTCGCATTCGCCACCCGGAGATCTGCAAGCTCGCTTGCAAGGCGTAGGGTGTGCGAATATTCGCCGTAGGCGAAATTCTCGTGTTTTTTATGGAATAAATCCAAAGCAGTACCCCCTGTTTTTGTTGCCCCGTCATATGCGACTCGGCGCACCACAGGTGCGCACGAGTTCGCATTCGCCACCCGGAGTTCTGCAAGCTTGCTTGCAAGGCGTAGGGTGTGCGAATATTCGCCGCAGGCGAAATTCTCGTAATTTTTAAGGGATACACCCTATGGGTGTATCCCTTTTTGTTTCGCTTATCTGAAAGGAATCAGAACTCCGCTACCACAAACTTGTGGTAGCTGTGTTCGCGCTATTGCCGATAACGGCAATTTATGATAAAACCGAGATATATTTGGATTAGGAATTGTGAGAAGCTGACTTACCCCTCGCTTGCTTTCTTTTCCCCATCAATTATCCTTTCTCTCTCCACTTTCTTGTAAAAGCGATATTTAAAAATTATGTATCCTATTATATTAAATACAAAAATCGAGCACCAGGAGAAGAAGAAGCACGACATTAGATTGTTGAAATCCTCAAAATTCGGATATACATACCTCATCCAGATTATTCTGAACACAAGAACCGAGAAGATGGAGTTGA
>JAZPXL010000046.1:0-33243 GCA_045543615.1 Eubacteriales bacterium | reverse complement strand
AAAAAGAAAACAGTAGGTCGATACGATTGTATCAATCTACTGTTCCTTATTTGGTTGCGGAGGTGGGACTTGAACCACACGACCTCCGGGTTATGAGCCCGACGAGCTACCAACTGCTCCACTCCGCGATATATAATTCTGCACGTCTTCGCTTGCGCCTCTTTTCCGTCGCTCCCTTGCGTGTATCTCGTTTACGCTTGGACGCTCGGCTCTTCCCCTCCCTGTCTCTTCCTCGGCTTAGCCGTGGTGCCGGTGACCGGGCTCGAACCGGTACGATACTTTCGTATCAACGGATTTTAAGTCCGTGGCGTCTACCAATTCCGCCACACCGGCAGGAAACGGTTCGCTCTTTCGTGCTTTATAATTATATCACATACCCCTCGCTTTGTCAACACCTATTTTTGATTTTCTTCCATAAAACATAACAAATATTTCTCCCTTTTACGCCTTTTTTGTTATGTTTTGCGCATTTTATTGACTTTTCGCTCTCTCTATGCTATAATTTTCTCATCTTCCCAAAAGTTCATCTGTCTTTTGGTTAACACTTTTTTCGTCTACATTATTCTTGCAACAACGGAGGCTCACTATGCAAGGAGTTTTCAAAAAATCCATCGGACGCATCATTCTTTCTGCCGTCCTTCTTCTCTTCGGCACAGCCGAGGCTGCATATTTTGGTGCTCTCGCAATTAAAGAAATTCAGTCAGGTCACATACCTGGCGCCATCTTCTCCATAGCATTTCTTATTGGTGGAATTGCACTTGGCATCCTCGCCATTCTGCTCTTTTCCTTCAACAAGCGTGCATTCTTAAAAATCTCGGACGGCAGAATTGAAGCCGAATACGGCTTTTCAAAATCAGCCTCCATCTCCATCGTTGACATCATTGATATCACTCTTGTGCTAAACAAGCTCACCATTGAAACCCGAAACGAAACCTTTGAGTTTGAGAGTCTTGCAAACGCATCCGATATTCACGCCTACCTTTCCTCAAAAATCAAGCCTCGGATTGACCTTGC
This sequence comes from Eubacteriales bacterium, assembly GCA_045543615.1. Classification (GTDB taxonomy): domain Bacteria; phylum Bacillota; class Clostridia; order Oscillospirales; family CAG-272; genus CAG-390. The sequence goes on along the minus strand of JAZPXL010000046.1, from coordinate 32,229 downwards.
CCATCTTGACGAGGACTACGAAGACTACAAAAAGCAACTCAAAAAGACCAAGCTATTCATCGTCCTCACCATAGTCTGCGTTGTATTTCTCTTCTTAAATCTATTTGTCTGCATCATTCTTACAGGCGAGCGGGATTTCCCTGACTTTACCGAGAGTGACAAAATTATCTTTTACATTTTCTCCGCCGTCGAAGCTGTCACCCTCATTCTGACATTTGTCTCTGCCATCGCCTGTGGCAACAACGCCAAGCGCACTATGCGCCAGAACTCCTATCTAACAAAGGCGAAGGGCAAGCGTGAGCGCAAGAGTGGTCTTGAGGCTTACGAAAACATTATTTCCATTCACTATTACGATCACTACGCAACAAGAATCCTTGTCGTCCCGAAGGATGACAAATACGCCATCGTCATAGAGATCTATGACCTCAAGCACGATTGTTGGCACACTCTCAATACCATAGACGAATACGAAAGCCTCTCCGAGCTTTACGCCGAGATGCGTGAGATTGCCGACGAAATCATTGATGATGAAGAAGAATAAGCGAGAGTTGTCTCGCTTTTTCTTTTTCCCGTCATAATGCCGATGATTTACGAGTTTAATAATAATGTATGAAGAATTAGGCATTTATGCCAACAATTTTTAGCGTGAAAAATGTGTCGATAACGCTCGAAACTATTGACTTGTTTGTCGATTTATGGTATTATATATAATAATATAATGGCACAGTATGTGCTGTATTACTTGTTGCGTGTTTAAAACGATTCATAATACCGAAGATAATTACAATTAAGGAGTTTATGATATGGAAAAGTATGTTATTCTCGCAGACATCACCTGCGACCTTCCGAAAGAAATACGGGATTATATCGGTATGACAGATTACATAAAAGGTCATTTCTCCATTACCGAGGGTGGCAAGACTGTCGACTACATCTCCGAGCTTGGATGGGATAATATCGATCGTGACTATTATTACGGTCTGCTTGACAGCACCAAGGCAAAGGTTACAACTGCACCTCCCAACATCGAGGAGTATGCGTCAATATTTGAAAAATACATAAACGATGGCTATGCCGTTCTCAGTATGTCCCTCTCCGCAAAGATCAGTAGCACCTATGACCAATCCTGCGTTGCAGCAAGAAAGGTCAAGGAGAGTCATCCTGATGCAAAAATATATTGCTTTGACTCTTCAAGAATGTCAGGTGCGTTCGGTCTTCTGACAATGTACGCTCACATCCTCAAAAACGAAGGCAAATCCTTTGACGAGGTTGTCGAATGGCTTGAGGCAAACAAGAACCGCCTTCACCAAATGGGTCCCATTGACGATCTCATCGTGATTGCACGCCGTGGCAGAATTGCTATGGGTAAGGCAATTATGGGCAGCTTTGCAGGTGTTAAGCCGATGGGCGACTGCAACAGTGACGGTTATGTTACCGTTCTGACAAAGGCTAAGGGTATGCGCAAGGCTCTTGAGCTTACCGTTGGGTATATTGAAAAAACAGCCGTCGACCCTGCAAACAACTATGCAATAATCACACACACAGACCGTGCAAAGTATGCCTCCGACCTTGAGAGCAAGCTGCAAAGCGTTGGCTTTAAGAAGGTATTCGTTATCGAGGCTATGCCCGGTAATGCAACCAATATCGGTTGTGGAATGATCGGCGTTTACTATTTTGGTAATCCTATCTCCGAGGATATGGCAGCCGAAAAAGCGATTATGGCAGAGCTTACAGCCAAATAAGCAATATCACAGCACAGGAAGTAACTAATATGACATATAAAACTATGAGTGGAGAGCTTTACCGTGAGCTTATTGACTACGGTATTCGCAATCTCGCTCTTCACCGTGAAGAGATAAATGACCTCAATGTCTTCCCCGTCCCAGACGGTGACACGGGAACAAATATGGTAACAACTCTTCGCATTGGATACTCTGCCATCGAAAACCTTGATGGAACTCTTTCGGAGTATTGCAAACGCTTCACTCACGCCGTAATTTACGGTGCGAGAGGCAATTCGGGAGTCATCATCTCTCAGTTTTTCAAGGGCTTTTCGGAAAGCTTCATAAATGATGCAGATGAAGAAACAGAAGCAAGCCTCAAGGACTTCGAGCTCGCAGTCTCACGTGGCGTGTCCTCAGCATACAGCGCAGTCGCAAGACCTGCTGAAGGAACAATGCTTACCGTCCTGCGCGAGTCCTCGGAGCATCTGTCCCGTTCCTCTCTTGCAGAGGATGAAGACTCAACACTTGCTGATATCATAAGCACGCTTCTGCTTCGTGCAATGCGCTCTCTTCAGAACACACCTGAGCTTCTCCCCGTACTCAAGCAGGCGGGAGTTGTCGATAGTGGCGGATGTGGCGTTGTCTACATCTTTGAGGGAATGCTCAAGCGTCTTCGTGGTGAGGACATCGAGAGCGTTGGCGCAAGCAACGAAAGTGCATATATTGATTATTCACTCTTCAACCGTCACACAAGCTTTGAGTATGGCTACTGCACGGAGTTTCTGCTCCAGCTGCTTGACGGCAGTCGAGATTTTGACGACTCTTTGTTTTTGTCACAGCTTCACACACTCGGTGACTCCATCGTATGCACGGCAGAGGGAGACAAAGTCAAGGTACATATTCACACAAAATCCCCCGAGACCGTTCTCGCACTCGCACACGAATACGGCGAATTTCTGTCACTCAAAATTGAGAATATGAGCGTACAGCACACTCAGGTTGAGCGTTCCACGGGTAATGTTCGCCCGTCTGCACCGAAGGCTGAGGGCTCGTTTGCAGTAGTTGCCGTAGCACCGACGCACAGCTATGTCGAGATGTTTGAGAGCATGGGTGTTGACGTTGTTATCTGCGAGAACGCAGGTATGGCACCGAGCACAAGCGATTTTGTCAAAGCCTTTAGTGCGACAAATGCCAAAAAAATCATCGTTTTCCCCAACAACTCCAATATAAAAATGACGGCTCTGCAGGCTCGTGCTCTTTATGCAAAGGAGGACGAGGAGATAGAGAATTCGATTTTCGTAATTGATTCACACTCCGTTGCCGATTGCTATGCCGCACTCGCAATCATCGACTTTACCGAGGAGGATATCGAACAGGTCTGCCGAGATATAGCCTCCACGATTGAAAATATCTACACAGTAAAAATAACGACAGCCGTAAGGGATGCCGTATTCGGAGAAATCAGCATAAACAAGCACGATTATATCGCAATGAACGGTATGGATCTTCTCGCCTCGTCGTCCAACAAGGCCGAGCTTATCATCTCGGTCATAAGGGACACCCTTGACAATGATGAGAGAGACACGCTGACTATCTTCGCCGGTGCGCACACGGACGGCGAGACTATCGAGGAAGTCCTCGATTTCGTCAAGAATGAATACATATATACCGAAACGGATCTCGTCAGAACGGATGAGCCGTCGGCAAATCTTCTTCTGTCGTTTGAATAAAATTCTTTGTAGTCGGAGGCTATTATGAAAAAGATCACAAGCAAAAAGCTGTTGCTCCTTTACGGTTGCTCCGGACTTGGTCTGAATATGATCAATATGATAGTCGGCTCATACCTGTGCAGCGCACTGCTGACCGGTGGATTTGTCGACCACGTAGAAAACTGGACGTATCTTAACAAGGATCTGGTTGTAGCTGCACTTTGGGCAGTTATTATCTTCGCAGCAAAGGCTATCGATGGCATCATCGATATTCCTCTCGCATCCCTTATTGATAACATACGCACAAAATTCGGCCGTCGCCGTCCTGCTCTCTTAGGTGGCCTTATAATCACCGATATTCTCTACGTACTCTTTCTGATCCCGATAAGTCAGACAAATCTTATGGCAAATACCATTTGGTTCGGCATTTTGCTTATGCTTTATTATTCAGCATACACTCTGACAATGCTGACATATTATGCGACCTTCTCCGAAATTATAGACAACGAAAAGGATCGCAACTTCCTCTCCACAACCAAATCCGTGTGCGATGTTGTATATATGTCACTTTCATTCGCACTTGTTCCTGTTTTCGTAACAATGGGCTTCAACATTCGCATAGTTGCGCTGATGTTTTTGCCCCTGACACTTACGATGCTCATTCCTCTCTTCCTCATCAAAGAACCTGCAAACAACAAAGATGAGGACAACGCCGTAAAGTCACAGCCTGTAAGCCTTGGCCGTGCGCTTGCGTTCTCCTTCAAGAACAAGAAGTACATCTTTTGGCTGTGCATCGTCTTCGTGATGAACACAGGTCTTCAGCTCTTCTTGAGTGGAATTAACGAGTTTTTCTCAACCACGGGTATCAATATGACCTTCGTTATGGCGTCGGCGTTTGCCCCTGTTCCCTTTACGCTTATCATCTACAACACACTTATAAAGAAAAAAGGACTGAAGTTTGCATATCAGTACGCTCTTTTGGTCTATTCGATAGGTATGGGACTTATGTTCTTCTGTCACAACCTCGTCCCCGAGCAATTCCTGCTCCCATTTGCTATCTTCTGCAGCGTGCTTACATCTTGTGGTATCGGCGCATTCTTCTCGATAACATATATGATCCCATCCCACCTTGCCGCAGAGCAGAATATGGAGGGCGAGACGGGCGCATCATCAATGTATTTTGCAATACAAGGTCTTTTTGAGGGACTCTCTGCAGGCCTTGCATCCGGAATAATACTTGTCTATCTCAAGGAAAACGGTGGCATTCATCTTCTGACGATCCTTGTTGCCGTGTTCTGTATGATAGCGTTTACACTTGCATTCTTCCTGCCTAAATCCATCGCTCTTCTTGGGCGTGAGAAAAAGGAATAATACAGATTAATGTACAAACACAACAAAACTATGTACAGAAAGCTCTCGTCTCTCAAAAGCACGGACGAGAGCTTCCGTGCCGTATATGAAACAATCTTCGATGGCTCTAACACTGTCAAGATAGAGTATTCAAGCACGCTCAAAACCCACAGGATTACATATAAAGAGGCAAGAGAGCGCATTGAGCTTATGGCAAGGGGGCTTACTGCCAAAATCGGCTCACATAATTCCTATGTCGGTCTTTGGGGTGACAACTCACCTATGTGGCCGCTTGCATTCTGGGCAATTCTCAGAAGCGGCAACCGTCCGTTTCTGCTAAACACCCGTCAGCCCGTCTCTGTAAGCGCAGAGCTTATTAAAACTCTTTCTGCAGTAGCAGTGGTAGAGGTCACACCCTCACCCGATTTTCTGTTGCCGAAATATTCCCCGACAGAACTTACGCAGCTCGGTGACGCCTCCCCCTTGGCTCTCGACGAGTCAGTATTTGCAGACGAAATTGCGCTTGCAACCACGGGAACTACCGAAAACAAGAAGATTTGCATATACCGTGGAGTCAATATCACACACCAGATATACAACACCGATGCAATAGTTAAAGAGAACGCAACTATGGGTCAGGGCTACCGTGGGCAGCTCAAGCACCTCGTTTTTCTGCCTCTGTACCATATATTCGGTCTTTGCGCTGTGTATCTCTGGTTCTGCTTCTTCGGCGCAACCTTTGTTTTCCCTCGCTCCCTCTCACCCGACGTATTGCTTCACACGATCCGTCGGCACGACGTGACGCATATTTTTGCAGTACCACTCTTCTGGCACAGCATTGAGAAAAGCGTTCTGCGCCAAGTCAGCGCAAGGGGCGAGGAAACACAGAGGAAATTTGAGACGGCACTCTCGCTTTCAATAAAGCTTTCTTCCGTCAATCGCAATATAGGGCAGGCGTTTGCCAAAACTGCGTTTGAAGAAATACGGCACGAGCTGTTTGGAGACAGCGTGCGCTTTTGCATATCCGGCGGCAGCTATCTTCGCCCATCGGCGCAGAGGCTTATCAACGCCCTCGGCTATCCACTTTATAATGGTTACGGGATGACTGAAATAGGCATTACCTCGGTCGAGCTTTCAAGAAATATCAAAACCCGTCTTCGCTCCACGATAGGCAAGCCGTTTAAATCCATCGAGTACAAAATCGGGGAGGACGGTCACCTTTATGTAAAGGGCAAGTCAAGATGTGCAGCCCTCATCATCAATGGTGAAAATACTTTATTGCCGGAGTTTTTCGACACAGCCGATATAATGGAGCGTGAGCGTGACGGACGATACGTCTTTACATCAAGAGCAAGTGAGCTTATAATCGGCGAGAGTGGTGAAAATCTTAATCCCGACATAATCAAGCAGGCGTATTCACTTGATGGAGTTTCTAATTTTGAAATTATAACCACCTCATCAGAGCGTCCACTTCTCATAGTCGAGCTTCGCGCAGACACAAGCGAGGAGGAGTTTTCCCGCATCTGTGAGGAATGCGAGAGAGCAACGCTTTCTCTTCCCCTCTCCCACAGGCCCTGTGGCGTTGTCTACACCTATGACTCCATTATGGCAGAGGGCGAGATAAAGATCAGCCGAACAAGGCTGTCAAGAGTTTATCTTGAGGGTGGCATCCGTCCAATAGAGAAAATTAAAGCTGCATCTGTAAACTTAGGAAACGAAAGTGACATCAAGGCAACGGTTCGTGCGCTTTTCTCGGAGCTGCTCGGTGTTCCACCCGAGAGCATCGACGAGGGCGCAAACTTTATGACCGAGCTTGGTGGAAGCAGTCTTGACTACTACACGCTCATAAGCGAGCTTGACAAAATCTATTCGATAACTCTACCGTATGAAAGCGATGGCTTTAAGTATAGCCTTTGCGACTTTGAAAAACTGATAAAGGAGAAGCTCCACGGATAATGCACGAGTTTTTCAGATGGCTTGCCCTGATTACCGGCTGGCCAGCACAGCTGTTGATATTCAAGCGAAAGACTTATTACGAAAACAAACAAGTACAATCCCGCACAGTCAGGGGTGGTGCTCTTATAATATCAAACCATTACAGCGTTTTCGACTTTATGGTTAATCTGTTTCTCTTTCCGTTCCGTAAGCTCTATGTGGTCTATTGGTCACAATCAGGAATGAAGTCCGAGAAGCTGATACGCTTCGGTATGAAATTCTTCGGAGGCATACCATCAAATCGTGAGGCGATGAGTATGCGATTTATCGACGAGAGCGTAAAGCTGCTCGAGAGGGGCAAGCTGGTTCAGATCTACCCCGAGGCACATATTACAGATGACGGCGAGATGCATCCGTTCAAGCCAAGCTATCTCCTCATAGCACTCAGGGCAGGCGTGCCGATAATCCCCGTCATAACCGACGGAAACTACGGACTTTTCCGCAGGGTTCACCTGATAATCGGAGAGCCTATCGAGTTTTCCGAGGACGAGATCTCCGAAGACCCGACAAGGGAGGAGCTTGTGGCTCTGAGTGACAGAGTGTACGAAAAATGTCTCGCTCTGCAAAGACAGCTTCGTGCTAATATAGAAAATGACAAACAAAAAGGCAAACGAAAGGTAAAAAAAGATGAATGACTTGGTGATGCTGCTTGCCGCCGATGCAACGGGCGGCTGGCTCCATTATGTACTTTTGGGACTTGGTATTTTCGTGGTAATACATATTATTCTCGCATACCCACTCTGTTGGCTTGTTGCTCTTATTGTCTACAACGCCAACTTAAGACGAAAGAACAAGCAGAGCTGGAGCCGTGAGCGTTCAGCTAATGATGAGGAAAGCGTCAGAATGTATGACGAGGGACTTTTGTGGGCCAAAGAGCACGCCCACCGGATGAGTGAGCTGCATATTGTAAACGATGGTCTTAATCTCTACGCAGAATATTACGATCTCGGCTATGACAGAGCAGTCATCATCATCTCGGGCAGAACCGAGGGTCTGCGATATGGCTATTATTTTGCCAAGCCGTACAGCGATAGTGGCTTCAACGTGCTTTGCATTGACCAGAGAGCACACGGAAACAGCGACGGAAGATACAACAGCATCGGCTTCAATGAGCACCGTGACGTCATTAAATGGGCAGAGCTTCTTCACGAAAGCTTTGGCGTCAAGCTCGTCACTCTCCACGGTATATGCATCGGCTCAGCCTGTGGGCTCTATGCGCTTACAAGCAAGGATTGCCCCGAATACCTAAGCGGTCTTGTTGCCGACGGAATGTATGTCAATTTCTATGAAACCTTCAAAAACCATATGATAGAGTTCAAAAAGCCAACATTCCTCGCTCTTGATATGATCGACACAATTTCCCGTCACACAGCGGGCGCACCATTCAAATACGGCCCTATTGATGTTATTGATAAATATATAGGCCCGTTTCTGATGCTCCACGGCAAAGCTGACAATTACTCCCTGCCCGAAAAGGCAGAAGAGCTGCTTGCTAAAGCAGGCTCAAAAAACAAGAAAATCGTCTTCTTTGAGGGTGGCAGACACTCAAAGCTCAGGATTCTTGACAGCTCTCTTTACGATAGCTCAATCAAAGAATACATAGCACGCACCTTTGACGGTAGCCTTGTAAAATAAAAATATACGGCGAAGACTTAAAGTCTTCGCCGTATTTGTTTTTTATTTCAGTACAGCCATATATCCACCAAGATTGCCCCAGAAATAGTCGGAGACAAAGTTTGCGTATGCATCCTGTGTGAAATACAGCTTTATGCCATTCGGCGCACCGTCAAACAGTCCGCTTCCGACCGACACTCCCTCTGCCGTTTCATATTTCATCAAAACACGGGAAAGCTTTGGCGCACCGCTGAACGCTCCGTCATAGAACTGACGGATGTTGTCATATATGACAAGCTCGTTCAGATTGCCACAGCCGTTAAATGCATTCTTTTCGATTGCAACCACTGGGACGCCGAACTGCGAGGACGGCACAACAAGTCTGTCAAGTCCTCGTCCCTCCTCGGTAACACCCGTAATTGCAAGTCCTCCATCCGTCTCCTTGAAAACGAAATAGTCAACCATAGCATTTCTGTCCTCGTCACCGTCATCATCCGGAACAACAGGAGTTATTACAGGGATCTCGGGAGGCTCGGGAAGCGTTACCTCATAGGGCTCGGTTATTCCGAGCACACGGCGAAGATCACGAGCAAGTGCAGCCGTTCTCAGAACAACACCACTTTCGTTCAAGTGGAAATTGGTATCAAAGAAATATTCCTTTTGATAAATATAGTCACGGGGATCACTTATAACCGTTGCGTCAAGCTTGCGTGAGAGATAGTCATAAAACTCATATATTGACTCCTCGGTCGTGCCCTCAACAACTGCCGCCTCATTCATCGGTGAGAAGCTGAAGTACACATTAGCTCCAAGCCTCTCCACTTTTTTTACATACTCGTTTAAGTATTCGATAAACTCGCCGTCAACAATATCTGGAGAGAGCGAGATCGGCATATTGGGATCGTAGCCACTAAGCATTACGTTGTGAGTGCGCTCATAAACTATCTCGCCGTACTCGTCAAAGTTTTTGCTGTTGTAGACACCCGATGGATCGGGCGCACCGTTTCGGTAGAAGCCAAGCTTACCCGAAAGATAGGGAAAGAAGCCACCTATCATTGCGCTAAAATTGTCGCCTCCGACATATGCGAGCATTGATATATTGCTCTCAACAGCCTGCCAGGTTGCCTCAGGATTGAAATATAGCGAATAGGTCTGCTTTTCAACCTCGGGAGCGACAACAACTATATCTCCCTCGCCAATTCCCGCAAGCGAGAGGTCAAGCATCAGCTTTGTGCCAAGGTCGGCGTAAAGTCCAAAATTGACAACCTCGCGTCCGACGGCCTCACCGAGCATTTCACTATCAAGTCCGAATGCCGTGGATGAACCACCGACAATGACGAGCTTTTCGCCCTCCACTGTGAGCAGACGGTCATATTTTGCACCGAGTGCGCCAAGGAAGGTATTTGAATACTGAGGTGGGATTGCAACACCAATGCCAAGGAGCATAAGGGCCGGCAGGAGAAGTGCCACCAGAATGGAGATGACTCGCAGGACATTTGATTTTCTCATTTTTTCCATCATAGTACACCTCCATCAGAATTGGAAGTAGATGAAAGCTCCACCACTGCCCGTTGCTTCAAGAATGAGCCAGGCGACAGCTATCATCGCACCGATATAAACATAATTAAATGACGCCATAATGGGCTTTGACTCACCGTACACCGTGGGAGTTGGGGCGAGATTTGTCTTGTCCATTCTGTGCATATAAATTACAGCCAGGAGACTTGTAAATATTCCGAGAAGACCAAGATCCATAAGAGAGAGCGAGTCACTTATGTAGGATGCAGAAAGCTCCCAATCAGTAAACAACTTGCTTATGAGAAGCCCTGCGTCAGAGAGGCTGTTTGCTCTGAAGAATATCCAGGCAAAGTCAACCAGAATAAATGTCACAAATCTCTTCCACATAGTCACGCCACGACTATTCTCGTCAAGCCTAAACTTTGCGTAAAGCTTGCCCCTCGGCTTCTTGATAAGCACTCCGACAACCTGATAAAAGGCGTGCAGACCACCCCAGATAACAAATGTCCACGCCGCACCGTGCCAAAGTCCACTAACAAGAAAGACCACGGTGAGATTGAACAGATGACGAGGAAGCGAGCAACGGCTTCCACCGAGTGGGAAATAGAGATAATCACGGAACCAGCTTGATAGCGAGATGTGCCAACGGTTCCAGAAATCCTTTATGGAGGTTGCGCTGTACGGATGGTTGAAGTTTTGCATAAGGCGGATGCCCATAACCTCAGCACAACCTATCGCAATATCTGTATAGCCCGAGAAATCGCAATAGATCTGTACGGCGAACATAAGCGTTGCAATAAGAATGCTGAGTCCTCTTGCCTCTCCCGGTGCATTGTATACAGAATCCACATACACAGCCATAAGGTCAGCAACCACAATCTTCTTGAAGAATCCGACAAGCATCTTGCGAAGTCCCGACTTTGCGTTATCCCAAGAGAAACTGTTTTCAGCACGAAGCTGGGGCAGAAGATTTTCGGGACGCTCAATAGGGCCTGCAACAAGCTGCGGGAAGAAGGTCACATAGAGTGCGTAATAGCCGAAATGTCGCTCAGCCTTGACCTTGCCCTTGTAAACATCAATTACAAAGGACAGCGTCTGGAAGGTGTAGAACGAAATGCCGACGGGCAGTATAAGATCGAGATGCTTTCCTCTCATCTCAGGCCCGAACAAGCTTGCTATTGCAGCAGCAGAATCTGCAGCAAAATTGTAATACTTGAAGAAGAAGAGCACTCCAAAGCAAGCCACAAGCGTAATTACGAGGAAAAATCTCTTAAGTCCTTTTCGATTTGCGTTTTTCTCAATAATTATTGCACTTACATAGGACACTACTGTCGTAAAGAGTATGAGGAATATAAGCTTTACTGACCAATAAAGATAGAAGAACAGCGACGCTGCAAGAAGTGCGATCCAACGCACCTTCTTTGGTAGCAGGAAGTAGAGAGCAAGAACTATCGGAAAGAAGATAAGAAACTCAATTGAATTGAATATCATCCCTCGCCACCTCCTTTAGTAAACATCATCGGAAGATCTCCGACAAGCAGGCAGAGCAAAAGCTCGGGAAGTGTTGCGCCTATAAAGACAAGTGCCAAAACAAGTGCTATATGCAGCGCAAACAACAGAGGATAAAAGAATTTGCGTCCCCTCATCCGCGCAATATGAGCCTGTAAGACAACCATATAGGACACCACCAAAAGCACAAGCGGCCATTCAGATAACAGCGCATCCATTTCTCTTCTCCCTCCTTCTCTCTTGATTTTGTGAAAAGCCACATAGGCGTTTTATAATACCGTTCATCACCAAAGACCATCCTTTTGAAGCTGAGCCTTGATCTTTTCTGCCAGATGCTCGCTTCTCTTCTGCACACCAAGCGTTGTCAAGTGCTTGTTGGTATCATAGTAATACTCGCCCGTGTACATATAATCCTTGACATCTGTAATTATCGTTGCTTTTACATTGGTCCCTATCATATTGGCGTAGCTGTTGAGCGTTGTGTCCGACTTGTTTGTGGCGTTAAGTCCGTCAATATTATAGGTCGAAAAGCTCAGATATACATACGCACCCTTTGCCTTTATTGCGTTTATGGCGGCATTGATTCTCGCATAGTCGGCCGCTGTGGGCTTGGTGTTTGTAAAGGACGAGTTTTTGCCGTAGTTCCAGCCCGCCTTGTTCTGCGCTCTGTAAAAGACGCAGTCACCGTAAGTGTTCATCTCACACACGCCGTTCTTCTTTGAGTATTGCTCATAGCTCTTCGCCGACATATTGTTTCTTGTCGTATTGAAGGTCGCAAAGGTCGAGAAGAACTGTGCCATATTGGATACGTCAACGTATGAGAGGGCCTCAAACGCACCCTCAAACAGCTGCCAGCAGATAAGCGTCATCTCGTTTCCGCCATACTGCTTGCGGTTTGGCTCGGGAACGAGCAGGACAACGTCCTTCTCATCAATGAAATCCGTCACCATATCCACAAATAAAACCGACGGTGTTTCCTGGTTTGTTCCGTAGTTTACAATGGAATACTTGCCCTCAAGCTTCTTTTCAATAAGCTCGCTGTCAGTTCCATAGTAGGAGGACGAGCCACCGACAATAACAAGCTTGTCACCCGTAGCCGTAATAAGACGCTGGAACTTGACGGCGTATGTACCGTTTCTCGAATTTGAATACACAGGCGCACGCGTTGCTCCGATCTTTACGGTCTTGAAGAGAGGACAATTCTTGTAGAATGTGTCGGGCATTTCAATAATTTTGTCGCCAAGATAAATGGTTGAAAGCAGCTTGCAGTTATTTATGGATTCCTTATCAACTTTGGTAATACCTGACGGCAGAATGAGTGTCTCAAGCTTGTCAAGTCCCGAGAACGCACCCGTTGTTATACCTACAACCTTTTTGCCACCGTGTGTTTCGGGAACTGCAACCATTTCGGAGTTGTCATTACATTTTATTACCGTAAGTCCACCACTTGTCGAGGCAAATGAAAACTTTTCATTATCAACCTTCTGCCACATAGCATAGAGAATTATAGTATTGCTCTCGGGCATAACGATATTTGAGCCAAAGGTGTATTCCTTGCCGCTACCGTCGGGCTCTGTGTTGTATGCGTAAAGCACATAGCCGTCACGGGCAAGCTGTCCCTCGGAGGCGAGCGTGTGAGGACAGAGATAGAAGTCCTTTGTGATGTCCTGCCTCATAAGCTCTTTTCCCTCGTCAGTAGCACCGCCGTTTCCGTCATAGATAACAGTCCAGCCATCGCCCGATGCAAAATTTGCGTAGAGAACGGTATTTTGGTCAATATTGAAGGTATATTCGGCGTCTGTGCTGACAGGTCTGCCTCCATCCATAAGAGGCGCGCCAAGACTCCAACACACAAAGCGTCTGTTTTCATACGCCTGTGCAACAACAGTTATCTTCGTTCCCTTTGCTGCAGCACCCGTGTCAACGTTTGCACTCGCCGTGCCCGAAAGACCCACTACCTTGCAATCAAACACAAACATCTCTCCGCTGCCCGTGTTTTCATCCTGAATAAAGTCGTTGATATCAAATGACACGACCAGATCAACAGTTGTCGGATAGAACACAGGGTCAACGGTAAGCACGCCATCAGCAAAGCTATAACCGTCACTTTCCGTGTCGACAACTTTGTATCCCGATGCAAGAGAAAGTGCAAAGCTTGCGCTCTCGCCCGGCAGAACAAAAACACGTCCCTCTCCGTCAATAGTCACACCTTCGGGTACGGTAAGAAGCACGGGGATTTTGTATTCGTCACTCTCTCCACCGTTGCATCCACTTGCCAAAAGCAACAAGATAAAGGCAAGAATCAAAGCTATTATTCTAAACTTAGGTTTCATAAGAACCTCCGTCACAAATTCGGTAATATTTCTATAAAAAATAATAACACAATGTTGGATTTTTGTCAATATTTTATTTTTATAATTAAGAATAGGGTTAAAACAATCTTTAAATAGTGCCCTAACTCTATTGACAATAAGCTAATATAAATGCTATAATATAAAATAGATTACTATGTTTATTTTGGAAAATTTTATGATGAAAAAAAGAACTATACAATATTTGCTAATATTTTTTCTTACGCTGACCTTTCTCTTCATTTTCGGTTGTGTAGAGGGTGAGAGCGTCAGCCATACAATTGAGGCAGGAGATATATTTGATGCAGAAGCACTTGGATATACTCTTCCCGATGACTTCGACCACACGATTACCAAAACCGTCGGCACTCATCGTTTTTCAGTAACCGAGGAGGGCAAAAAGCTTACCTGTATACTCACCGTTGTTGACACCACAGCACCGACCATTGAGGTTGGGGATATCCGTATTACTATTGGCGAGGGTGCGGCCTTTAGGCGTGCAGCGAAGGTTACGGACAACAGCGACGGAGAGGTGGAGCTTTCCGTTGACGCCGGTGGCGTTGACACAACCAAAGAGGGCGTTTATGTGGTAAAATACACAGCCACAGATCCCTCAGGCAATACTGCGACAGTAAGCGCAAACGTCTATGTTTCCCGTCTCTCTGTAAGTGACGAGATGCTCTTCTCCGTTCTTGATCCCATAATCGAGGAAATAATCGAGGATGGTATGACAAACGAGCAAAAATGCCGGGCAATTTATGCATATCTTGAGGCGAATTTATCATATAAGCCCACCGAAAAGAGTGCTGACAGCGTCTACTCGGCGTATATAGCACTTTCAGCCGACCGTGGTGGCGATTGCTTCAGCTTCTTCTCCGTATCAAAGGCATTCTTTGACCGTCTTGGCATCGAAAATATCAAGCTCTCACGCATAGAGGGCTATGTTGACGGCTCGCACTATTGGAACTTGGTCAATATCGGCACGGCAGACGCTCCACTTTGGTATCATTTTGACTCTTCGCCCATCTTGGGTGAGTATTCACTTACAGGTTGCCTTCTTACAGATGCACAGATCGAGGCGTACGATGCGTACCGTGGCGAGAGGTATCGCATATTTGACACATCGTCCGTACCTAAAAGTGCCACTAATATCATAACCGATATTCCCGAGATCTCGGGCTTTATCAAATAAGGAAAAAACAGATGTTAAACAATATTCTTGAGTATCTTGAAAATACCGCCGCCCGTCTCCCCGAAAAGCTCGCATTCTCCGATGGCAAAGAGGGAGTGAGCTTTGGTGAGCTTCTCTGTCGATCACGAGGAATAGGTTCGGCTCTTGCAAAAATCGGCACAACCGGCAGAAGCGTTGCCGTCCTTATGGACAAGTCACCACGCCAGCTTGTTGCATTTATGGCAGTTGTATATTCGGGTGGTTATTATTTTGCGCTCGACTCTGCTATGCCAAAATCACGAATTGAGATGATAGTGAGCACAGCCCATCCCCGTCTCATCATCACAGACAAGAAAAATCTTCGTCACACAGAGGGCTTTGGCGTCGAGGTCGTTCTCTACGAGGACATAAGCGAGAGCGCAGAGGACACAGAGCTTCTCTCCTCAATTCGCTCCACTCATATAGACACAAACCCTCTCTATATCGTCTTCACCTCAGGCTCAACGGGTGTTCCAAAGGGGGTTATTGCCTGCCATCGCTCAGTTATAGACTACACAGAGGCACTCTGCGAAGCTATTGGCTTTAGCGAGGACACGGTGTTTGGTAACCAAGCACCCCTGTACTTCGATGCTCCACTTAAGGAGATAATGCCCACGCTCAAATTCGGAGCTACAACCTATCTCATTCCAAAACAGCTCTTTATGTTCCCGATGAAGCTGTGCGACTTTCTCAACGAAAACAAAGTCAACACAATCTGTTGGGTAGTTTCAGCTCTCACAATAATTTCATCTCTCGGAGCACTCGAAAAGAATCCTCCGAAATATCTCACCACAGTCTGCTTCGGTAGCGAGGTATTCCCTCGCAATCAGTATGACCTTTGGAGAGCGACACTCCCCACTACTCGCTTCTTTAACCTTTACGGCCCTACTGAAGCCACGGGTATGTCGTGCTTCTGGCCTGCCACACGCACTCTTGCAGACGGCGAGAGCATCCCTGTCGGTCGCGCGTTCAAGAACACCGATGTCTTCCTTGTAACCGAGGACGGCAGACGAGCTGAGGGTGGTGAGGTCGGTGAGATATGCATCCGTGGTACTTGCGTTACTATGGGTTATATAAACAATCCTGAGAAAACTGCTGAGGCTTTCGTGCAGAATCCTCTTCAGAACGCCTACCCCGAAATTGTTTATCGCACAGGTGACCTCGGCAGGATGAACGAACACGGAGAGCTGGTGTTTATCAGTCGCAAGGACTCTCAAATCAAGCATATGGGACATAGAATTGAGCTTGGCGAGATCGAAGCTGCAGCTGCAAATTGCCCCTCACTTCAGAGGGTGTGTGCCGTATATCCCGATGGGGCAAAGAAAATTGTTCTTTACTACGTCGGAGAAGCAACGGCCTCAGAAATCACAGCGCATCTGCTTAAAGCTCTGCCGAGATATATGATCCCACAGGAGCTGAGACGCCTCGACTCAATGCCCTTTACGGAAAACGGAAAGCTCAATCGTCGACTGCTCAAGGAAATGGCAGAGACGGCACAACAATAAAATAAAAAGCCTTATGGCAGAATGGAGACCGAAATGCAAGAACTTATAAAGCTCCTCGAAAATCTTCACGAGGGCATAGACTACGAAAATTACGAGGGACTCATAGATGACGGTATCCTCGATTCACTCGATATCGTTTCTCTCATCACAGACATAAACGACACCTTTGACGTTGCAATTCCCCCCGAGGAGATCATTCCCGAAAACTTCAATTCGGCGTCTTCTCTTTGGGCTCTTATTGAAAAGCTCGACAATATCTAATATCACTAAAGGATGAATATTACCTCAATTCCCTTTCTCGCCTTTCTTTTGGTGGTAACAGCTATCTATTATATCCTGCCAAAACGGATACAATGGATAGTTCTGCTCGTCGCAAGCATCGGGTTTTATGCGTTCTCATCACTAAAGGGACTTCTGTTTCTGACCTCTGCAATAGTCGTGTCGTACATCACGATAAGACTTATTGACAGCCGAAACGAAAAAACTGATGCACACCTCGCATCGAGCCGTGACACACTCTCAAAGGAAGAGAGAAAGGCTTACAAATCGAGAGAGAAGAAGAAAAACCTCATAACTGCCACGATAGGCATTCTTCTCATTCTCTCCTCTCTTATCTATGTAAAGTACCTCTCACGCTACATCGGTATAAATATCGACAAAAACGGTATCTCCTTTGGAGCATTTGCGCTTGATATACTCGGAATATCCTATTACAGCTTCATCTCAATAGGCTACATCCTCGATGTATATCGCCAAAAGGCACGACAGGAGCGCAATTTCTTCCGTCACGCCCTGTTCATCTCGTTCTTCCCACAGATAATTATGGGGCCTATCAACAAGTACAGCGACACGGCAGAACAGCTTCGCACTCCCCACTCATTTTGTGGTGAGAACATCTACGCAGGTACGCTTCGCATAGCCTGGGGATTTTTCAAAAAGCTCGTAGTAGCCGATGCGATAGCTCCTGCAATCGCCGCAATTGTTGATAACAAGAGTGGTGGCGTGTACTTTGTACTGCTTTGCCTGTTTTACTCAATTCGCATATACGGTGACTTTACAGGTGGTATAGATATACTGCTCGGTAGCGCAAGGCTCTTTGGCATTACTCTTCCCGAGAACTTCAACCGTCCATTTTCATCAAAGTCAACAGCTGAATATTGGCGCAGATGGCATATCACAATGGGCTCGTGGTTTACAAACTACATCTTCTACCCACTTTCTGTGACCAAAACAATGCAAAAGCTCTCCAAATGGGGACGTGCGCATCTCTCACAGGGTATCGGCAAAAGACTTCCTGTATATATCACAACAATTATCACCTGGCTTGCCACAGGCCTTTGGCACGGCTTTGCCGCCAATTTTGTCGTATGGGGACTTCTCAACTGCGCAGTTCTGCTCATCTCGCAAGAGCTTACGCCTCTCTATGACAAATTCAAAGCAAAATTCCCACGCCTGCACGCAAGCACGCCGTATCAATCCTTTATGGCAATACGCACATTCTGCCTGATGTCGCTTATCAGAGTCTTCGACTGCTACTGCAACGTACCTCTGACATTCGACAGATTTGGGAGCGTGTTCTATGATTTCAATATCGTCAAGGTCTTCTCGGGTGGCATCCTTTCGCTTGGAGTATCTCTCCGTGATTTTGCCGTCATCGGCGCAGGAGTCCTCGTCATCTTCATCGTAAGCCAGATTAGCAAAAAAATCAATATCTCGCACGCTCTGTGGGAGCGTCCCGTTCTCGGAAACGCCGTACTGCTTGCTCTTGCAGGAGTCACGCTGATATTCGGTAGCTACGGTCTTGGCTACGATGCATCCGCCTTCATATATGGCGGACTGTTCAACTAAGGAGGGTGGATTATGAAGAAAACTGTAATCAGGATAATTTCCACCACAATTGCCCTTCTTTTACTCGCCGCCTTCATTTTTGTATCGGGAGCCGTACTCACCGACGCAAGACACGATAACCGTGAGGCGCATCTACTGTGTGGCTGGTATGACACCGAGGACACGCAGGACGTTATCTTCATCGGAGACTGTGAAGTATACGAGGGCTTTGTTCCCGTGGTGCTCTACGAGGAGTACGGAATAACATCATATATCCGTGGCTCATCCCAACAGACCATCTGGCAATCATATCATATACTTGAGGAAACACTTGAGCGAAGCACTCCCCGTGCAGTGGTGTTCAACGTCCTTTCGATGAAATATGACACAACGCCGAGAGAGGAAATAAGCCGTATGTCACTTGAAGATATGCGACCCTCACGCCATAAGCTTGAAGCGATCCTCGACTCAATGACGGAGGACGAAAGCCTTATTTCGTATTTCCTCCCCGTTCTTCGCTACCACAGCCGTTGGAGCGAGCTTGACGGAGACGATTTTGCCCACGCCTTTGATAAGCATATCGACATCACACACCAAGGGTACTTGATGCAGACCGACATCGTGCCTGTCGACAGTACAACACCCACAACACCTGACACGCTGATAGATCCTGCGCTTCCCTCCCGTAGCTTTGAATACCTCGACCGTATGACTGCGCTCTGCAAGGAAAAGGGAGTGGAGCTGATACTGATCAAAGCTCCCACAAATTCGGTAAAATATTATTGGTATGACGAATGGGATGCACAGGTCGAGAAATATGCACTTGACAACGCACTTACCTATTATTCAATGGTAGGTCTTGACGAGGAGATCGGAATTGACTACTCAACCGATACCTATGACAAGGGACTTCACCTCAACGTCTACGGTGCCGAAAAGCTCACTAAATATTTCGGACGCATTCTAAGTGACGCTCACTCAATACCCGACAGACGTGGGGACAGCGCACTTGATGCTCTCTGGGGCGAGCGAGCAGACGCTTACTACGCCGAGAGGAACAAAGAAAAATAAGGAGACGGAAATGAAAAATATTATCAAAATA
This sequence comes from Eubacteriales bacterium, assembly GCA_045543615.1. Lineage (GTDB taxonomy): Bacteria > Bacillota > Clostridia > Oscillospirales > CAG-272 > CAG-390. The sequence goes on along the minus strand of JAZPXL010000046.1, from coordinate 12,815 downwards.
TGCGCTCTTCTCTCTGCGCTTCTCTGCGCACTCTCTCTTTGCGCTTGCGACACAACACCCGCTCAAAGCAGTGGCTACGCATTCAAGTCGGGAGAGGTCAGCTTTACTGTTGGTGACGACGCCGATGAGGTTGTAAGCAGCCTTGGCGAGTACGTCTCATACTCCGAGTCACCAAGCTGTGGTGGCGGTGCTGAACCTGACAAGACGTACACATACAGCGGCTTTAAGTTTGATGCAATAAACACAGGTGGCAAGAATGTCATTGTCAAGATAGTCCTGCTTGACGATAGCGTAAGCACTCCCGAGGGTATAACAATCGGAAGCAGTAAAGACGAGGTCATCGGGGCTTACGGCGAGGGCTACACAGAAGCCGGTGGCGGTGCGCTCACATACACCGACGAAAAATGTGCGCTTATGATAGCATTCAAGGACTCATCCGTAAGCGCAATACACTATGTGGAAAAATAAGATGCAATAAAAACTCAAGCCTCACGCATTTGCGTGAGGCTTGAACTTTTATTATGTAAGATTAGAAGAATACTCCTCTTGCCATCTCCTTGACTTCTTTAGAAGCAACAAATGGAATTCTTGTTGTGTAGCCTCTCTTGGCGGCAACAATCTTCTTTGTCGGCCAAGCAAAAACATCACGGTTCCACTCGTTTATGGTGTCATTGTAAAGCTCTCTTGCGGCTGTTATCTCCCTCTGGAGATAGAGATTCTGTCTCATAGCATCGGCAATTTCACGGTGAGCGGCAAGGTCAGGATAGCTCTCAACGGCAACGTTGATGCTCCTTGAGATATTATCCATCTCTCCGACAAGCTCGTTTCTCGTCTCGTCATTGTCATTTCCACCACCCGAGCGAAGTCGTGCGATGTTCTCAAAGGTGGTCTGGTCAAGCTCGATAGCTCTGTCAAGCAGGCGTGCACAGTTCTGCAGAACCACAACTCTCTGCTCAAGAAAATTATCAATCTGCGATGCGTTGCGCTGGATCTTCTGCTCAAGCTGATCAAAATGCTTCTGTGCATTTATCTTCATAAAGAGAAATACCACTCCGGGAATAATTCCGCAAAGCCACAAAAGTATTTCAAATATTGTCGAGCCAACGCCCACACTTACAGGAAGCTTCTTCACAATTACATTGGTGTCAACACCCTCATCTCTAACCTCAGGGTTCAATTCATCCAACTGATTTGCCATTTCTTTTCTCCTTAATTGTTTTATTTATATATGCACAAATTGTTTTGTTGTGCAAGAACTGTCCGGTTCTTCGCCATCTGTGGAGTAGTGACAAAGAATTTGTTTTCTGAAACAAGGGGAATATAATCATCCCACGCAACTGCCACCTGATGCCAACGCCCATCTCCTCCATATACGGCAACAAAATCCACTCTTTGTACTATATCATAAGAATAAGCTGTAACCGAAATCTCGTCAACTTCACCAACTGACGCCACCACCGACACCTTGAGAATTGCCGACGATTTCGTTTGTGGGTGAACAACCACCGAGGGGGCAAGCTTGTTTACAAGGGCCTCGCATTGTCTTACTGAATAATTATATGTAGGCTGAGCGCAAGGGCGAAGCGAGGAAATCGGACTCTCCTGGTACATCGGAATTGACCATATAGGAGCAAAATCGAAATAAACTGCCTTAAAAAACTCTGCGTTTCGGTTAATAAAGCCCTCTCTCATCGCATCATACGAATAGTGACAGAATGACGATGGTGGCAAAGTCAGCGTGCGCCTTTGACTGTGCTCGGATATGATTTTGTTTGTGCGTCCACGCTTGATGAAGGCAAAATCATCACCAAAACCAACCTTTGATAGAAGCAGAGACACCATATTGACTTGCGCAAGAGGTGTGAAGAGTGTTCTAAATTGCACCTCGTCCGTCCTGTCAAGCGCATCAAATACAGCCTCAAACTCCGTGTTTGACATACTGACAAAATCATCATTCTCACGAATAGCCTTGTCAGTCTTGCGCTTCAGCTTCTTCTCCTTCTTCCTGACAAATCGCTCAATCTCCCTCTCGCTCTTTTTCTCGAGATGAGTAGCATCTCTGGAGAAGCAAAGCTCCGGCGCACCCTGCGAGCAGTACACAAGCGCAAGCTGTGTTTTGTAATATGGCTTCGGCTTCGTAACCGTAGCGTGAAGCGTCTCGGTTCTGATGCGTGTGCGTGTCCTACCCTCTGAGTCTCTGTAAGTCTCAGTCCAACTGATAGTTTTATATCCGTGATAGGTCTCAACACCCATCTCGTGACGGCGAGTGCTTTCAAATAAAAAGGGATTGTCGTTGTAATGCCCCGAAAGAATATCAACGCTCGATACATCGGGATCGTAGGACGCAGAATAATCAAAGCTTGCTATCATCTCACTCTCCATCAAAGAGGAGAAATAAGGCTCAAAAGAAAGAGCAGGGATGGTGGACTCAATAAGTCTAAGCGCATCTGTGTCAGAGAACGAAGCGTTCATCATAGTCATCTGCTCATAAGCCCGGGCTTTAAGCTCCGAAGCCTTGCTCTGACTCTCCCCAAGCTCATCCCTCAGAGCTTGGATCTTAGGCGTGATTTTGAGAATTACAAGAGGAATCAGTACCAGTGTAATAATCATAAGCACACGGAAAACACGCCACATATTGTACTTCTTGCGAATAGTCTTGAGAGCATTATCGTATTTTTCGTACAGCTTAACAGTTCTGCGATTTTCTTCTATATCGACAGAACACCTGCGAGAGATACTGTCAAAGAACTCTCCCGCCGCCTCAATATGCGCAGCCTTGAACCTCTGCTCGTACTCTTCCAAAGGATTGTATATCATAGAGTCCATATCGCTACCTCCACATCCATTATACAACATTTTTCGCATATTGTAAAGTATAATCGTAAGATAGTAACGTGATTTTTGGTATCAAATAATCACTCCCAAAGGATAATTTTCCAATACCTCACCCTCGCTGTCGTCCAAGCATCCTCTGCCAGCTGTAAAAGCCGTATATATCGTTTGCGAGAAATGCCACAAAGCAGACGATGACGGAGATGTAGCGGGCGTCGCTCACGCTCGCAATCGTCCAAAGGATTATAAGCACAATGTCATTTGCGGCGTATGCTAACGCATAAAAGGGACTGCGGCGAGCAGTCAGGTACACGGCTACAAAGCTCGTTGTCACAGAAATGGTGCTTGCATATATACTGCTCGTCCCAAAATGGTTAAGTATAAAGTAGAACGCCACAGTCACGCCGAGCGTCAGAAACGCCAACATAACCCACTCGCCTATGCTAATGTTCTGCACAGCCACCTCTGCACGATTGCCCTTGTAGGGGTGGCGAAGCCAGCAGATAAGCGCAAAAATCGCCATCGGCATTGTCATCCCGAGATAGGTTATCATCTCACCATAATACGAAACCTCATAGGATATTATGCCGTAAAGCAGGCTGAACATCACCATAAGTGCCTGCCCCACGGGATTGCCCTTTGCGCAAAGAACAAGCGATGTCACGCCTACAAGCGACGCCGTCAAGCTGAGATAGCTTTCCCCCTTAAACAACACAAATGACAAAAGTATGATCAAAACCGACAATCCCCACAGCCAACGCTCAAGTGGGGTAAAATAATTAATCATCTTTTTGATAAATCTCATCGCAAAAAGCCTCCAAAACCACGCCACAGGCAAATATGCACAGATAAATATCTGTGCAAACAACGAATGCGTAAGCAAACACACTTTAGCAACCAACGAATGCACAAGCAGACAAAATTGCGCAGACATAAGAGCACGCAGACAAAAAAATAAGCATCCGTGGCACATCTTCAAGGACCTAACGATGTGACAAGGACGCAAACGCATCACGCTACCCGGTGGCAGCTATTAAATTCAAGCCATTATACCACACCCCACCCTCCTCTGTCAAGAGAAAAAAACCCACTCGGGCAGTTTTTTGACCGAGTGGGTGTGTTTTAATTATTTTGTAGACAAAATTCCTTTTCTGTTGATGTATGTAATAATGGTATTTGCGACATTGGTATGCGCTGCGCCCGATGGGTGCGCGCTATATCCCTTGGAGTCGCCCGATATCGGAACATAATAAAGTCCTGCGTCAGCTCCACCGAGTGAGTCAAGCACGCCCTTTACACAAGAGATAATATTTGCGCCTGTATTAAGCATTCCGTAAGTCCAGATGATCGGAACATCCTCGCCATAGCTCTCACGAATAAACTTTATAAGCCTTTCAGCTTCTTTCTTTACCTGCTCAACGCTCGTCTTGTTCTTCTTTATAAGCTCATACTCATTCGTTCCAAGGCCTATTATTACAAGATCGGGGACACGCTCGTTTTTGAAATCGTATGGATACTTATTCTTTGCCGTCTCTCGCATATATGAATATGAATAATAATGCTCAAATATCGTGCGACCGTCGCTCTTATAGCTTCCGCTGACAGCAATTGCACTCTCGGATATTACCGAAAGGTCAGCTCCATATTCCTCTGCAATATAATGACTGAAACTCTTTGTTACATCGGAGTAGTCAGCCTTAAGCTTACCGGGGAGCTCGTAGCCGTTTGTGCCAACAGTTCCCTGTCCACTTGTGATGCTGTCGCCAATAAACTCAATATAAAGCTCCTTGTCTGCGGGCTTCTCTGTGAGATAGCCCTTAAAGCTAAGCTTTCGGAAAGCCGCAAGTGCAAAGCGCACGCCTGTCTGCTTTACTATGCGAATATTGTGCAGTCCTGCCTTGTCGAAATTCGCAAGCACCACCTCTTTTGCCGCACCGGCCTTTACTTCAAAAGCACCGCTTGTGCGATTTCCCTGTGCGTCATATTCGTCCTCAATGCGCACTCCGTCCACATATACCGTGAAATAACAGGTGTTCTCCTCTTTTGCCTCAACCAAAATCTCAAGCTTTACCTCGCCCTCAAACACGCCTGCAAACTCAATGCCACTTCCTGCAAGGTCACAGCAAAGTGCGTTATTTACAATAACGCTTCTGCCAATCTGCTTGAACTTTTCAAGATCGCTCTTCTCCTTGAATGTCAACGTCTGCGCTTCGAGATTATCCATATTCATAGTTGTCTCTCCTGCCGCCTCTGTTGTGTCAATGGTCGGTGTAGCTGTTGTGTTGTCTGATGGTGTGGCTGTTGTGTCATCGCCTTGAGAGCCGAAGTCACAAGCAACAAAAGAAGTAAGAACAGAAATGAGTGCCAGCATAAACGCCGTAAGTCTGATAGCTTTTTTCATAATATCACCTCGTTTTTTTGTAATCAATAGTCAATAGCGTCCATATTCAGCGTGCTCATCTCTACGGGCACGAAGAAGCACAGACCGTGTGCGGCAGTTCCAACGCCTGCCTTTTCTTTGATTGCGTTGACAATCCTGATTGCAACCTCTTTCTCAACAACGCTCAGCACTATCTCCTTTTCCGTGTCGATAGTGATACCGAGAATCGTCTTTGGCTTTGCGACAGAGCCTCGTGCGTTGATAATAGTTGCGCCGGTTGCTCCCTCTGCACGTGCTATATCTACTACCTCAGAGGAAAAGCCTGCATTTACAATAATATATAATGCTTTGAGTTCTTTCATATCAACATCCCTTTCTTAGAACGCCAATCCCTCGACCGAAATGCTGAACGCAATTCCTGTATTGGGCTTGTTGAATTTGTAATCGTGATAGAGTGTATTCATCAGCTTTTTAGCCGTCTCGGTCTTGACTACGCAGGAAATGAATACCTTACCCTGCTCTGCCTCAAATCCAAATGCGGCGGCAATTGCGCTGGGGCTCATAGAGCCGTGGGCGTAGACAGTTTCAATGCCGTGTGCGCCGTTTTCACCAAGAAGAGCAAGAAATTTGTCCTTTTTCTTCTGTTCGGCAATAATTACAAAATATTGCAGGCTACTTTTTTGAGAATCACTCATTGTCGCCATCCTCGCTTTCACTTGAATTTTCAACTTCCCTGCCGTCTTCATTTATAATATAAAGCTCAAGATCGTCATAGCTTTCGTCAAGAGCATCACGCTCAGCAATCTTAAGACGGATATTGTAAATTATACCCAGCGTCTGAATTGCTATAAGAGGCGTTACGGAAATAAATGAAATAATACCAAATCCATTTGTCAAAATTGACATCTGCCCTCCGTTAGCCTTCGCAACCTCCGTTGCGATGCTGAGCGTAAGTGGTGTCAGGAAAGCAGACGTCAGTGCGCCACCCGTGACTCCACCCGAGTCAAACGCAAGACCTACGAAGAGCTTGGGCGTAAATATCATCATCACAAGGGAGATGGCATACAGGGGAACGAGAAAATAAAGAATATTTATCTCAGTCAAAATCTTGAGAATCGACAGAAGAGAGGCAACGCCGATACCGATGGCAAGCGTAACTCTGATAGTCATTTTTTTGATATGACCGTTGGTAAGCTCCTCGATCTGATCGCCAAGCACCGTTACCGCAGGCTCTGAGATGGTAATGGCTGCGCCAAGGATAAATCCAACACCGAGAAGCAGCCAACGGAACCACTCAGCCCGTCCCTCCTCAAAGAAGATCTGACCTATGTACTGACCGATAAACCCAAATCCGTAATCAATGCCCGAGAGGAACACAAGCAGACCGACGTAGACCGGCACAACGCCTATCATAAGCTTGAGAAACATACGCTTCGGAAGCTTCAGCATAAACAAAAGAAACGGTATGGATATAAGCACTATGGGAAGAACTGCAAGCAGAACGCCCGTCACATTGTCAAGCACAATACTCCAAAAGCCGCCACTGCCCGACATATCAAATTGATTTTCGGGAGGAAGAGTTCCACCGTTTACAAGCTTCAGAATAATTCCGTAAACAAGTACGGCAATTATAGGGCCAACAGATGCAATTCCTATGATGCCAAGCGAATCGTCATTAGTCTTGCTCTTTGAAAAGGTCATCGAAATACCAAGTCCGAGCGCAAGAATGAACGGAACAGACACGTCTCCCGTAGTAGCTCCACTGCCGTCAAAGGCAAGGGCTATAAACTCATTCGGTGCAAATATTACAAGCAGAAAAACAACTGCATAAAGGATCGCAAACACCAATTTGATGTTGATGTTCTCAACAATGCGAAGCAGGGCGATAGCAACACCTATGCCAATTCCTGTGCCCGTTATCCAGATAAATACGGTGCTGTTTACAAGTGGAATAATTGAGCTTATCTGCTTTGCAAGCACCGACAGAGCAGGCTCTGCAACTGTGGCAAGAAGTCCGAACACAAAGCCAAAGGCAAGCACAAAGAAGAGCTTGTTGTACTTTGCAAAAGAGCCACCGACCATTCGCCCGATGGGGAGGATACTTGTCTCAAGACCAATCAGGAACAGCGACTGACCCAAAACCACACAAATATATCCCAAAAGGATTTTCAAATACTGATCCACGAACGGCAGAGGCGAGACAATGAGACATATAACAATAATTACAGCAAGTGGCAGGGACGAAATAAACGTATCTTTTACAGTACCAAAGAATTTTGATTTCATAATTCTCTCTTAAAAATATATTTTACGGAATGCCACGGGCTGACCACACGGCAGAGTATTTCTTTTATCATTATACCATACCATCAAATGATTGTCAACGAAAAAACGCTTCAATATAATATAAATAGTTGTTGAACACCTCCCCTCTCCTCCAAAGAATTTAGCAACCCGATTTCATATTCACTTTAAAGAAACGGAGGCCGAAAGTAAAATATTCCCTCTTTTATTAAAGCAAATAACACCTATAACGCTCCGAAAAACGGAACGTTATAGGCGTTTTAACATTAAGTGGCTGTTATTTATCCGATCTGAGTGATTACAAGATGCGCAGATACAGGCCGAGTTCCACCGGCAAGTGGTGTTACTGTAAGTACTGCGGCGTTGCTCGCAGGGTTGCGAACTGTGAGAACCGAGTTGACCGAAGTGGTCGTCAGTACAGCCATTCCAACGATCTGCGCCACACCTTCGCTACCATGGCACTTGAAAACGGAATGGACATCAAGACCCTCTCCGCTATGATAGGTCACATCAGCGCAGAGACCACGCTCAACATATACAGCCACATCACCGAAACCATGCAACAGCAAGCGGCGGTGAAAATCGTCCGAGAGATCGGAGGTACAGACGCACAAATGCCAGAATTCACGCAAAGCGTAGAGCCACCCAAGGCAAGTGAACCCACCCCCACAAAAGCCACGCCGGAGAAGGAATTTGAGCCCTATAAGGGCAAGATCCGCAAGAGTGGCACTGGTTGCGTCACCATAATAAACGACCACCTCTACGAAGAAAGGTTCACGCCAAGAGTGGGCGGCAAACGCATCTCCAAAAATGTCTACGCCAAGACACAAGAGGAATGCGAGGAAAAGCCAAATCGGTTTAAAAGTTCATAGAAATATGATATAACAATTTCACCAATAAGAATTTGATGAAGCCATCGAGAACGGTGGCTTTTTTCTTTTCGCTGAATATGCAACTCTGATTTAAGCATTCAAAATAAATCATCTTTATACAATCTTAATACCGCGCGATATAGTGCTAACGCCGTCTTTATCTCTTTTTGGGTATAATAACAGAAAGAGTACAAGGAGAGGTGTGTAATGCGACCTTTACATAGATTTAAGCTGTCATCATTTCAAGTAATTTTACTTGGCTTTGCGGCAGTAATACTGATCGGAGCGTTTCTGCTGATGCTCCCCTTATCAAGCAAGGAAGGTGTTGTAACGCCGTTTTCGGATGCCCTGTTCACATCAACCTCGGCAGTATGCGTAACAGGACTTATCGTGCAGGATACGGCAACCTATTGGTCGTATTTTGGACAGGCTGTCATTCTCATACTCATTCAGGTCGGAGGCTTGGGCGTGGTAACGGTCGCAGCCTCGGTGTCACTTCTTTCAGGCAGAAAGATCGGGCTTGGCCAGCGAAGCACGATGCAGGAGGCAATGTCAGCCCCAAGTGTTGGCGGTATCGTTCGTCTGACTTGGTTTATTCTCAAAGGCGTGCTTATCGTCGAAGCCATTGGAATGCTCGCTATGCTCCCCGTATTCTGCATCGACCACGGAGCAAAAGGCATATGGATGGCGGTTTTCCACTCCATATCGGCATTCTGCAACGCAGGATTTGACGTGATGGGAGAGGTCAGCGGACAGTATTCGTCACTAACGGCTTATGCCGCAAATCCCATTATCAGTATTGTTATAATGCTGCTCATCATAATCGGCGGCATCGGCTTCTTGACTTGGGATGATATATACAGACATAAATGGCGTATCAAAAAATACCGTACCCAAAGCAAGATTATATTTGCGATGACGGGGGTACTGATATTCATTCCAACGCTGTATTTCTTCTTCTGTGAGTTTGAAGAATATGCCCTTGACGAAAGAATACTGCTATCTTTATTCCAAGCAGTAACACCGAGAACGGCAGGCTTCAATACGGCAAATCTCGGACTTATCAGTGAGGTTGGACTCTTACTTATGATCTTCTTAATGCTTGTGGGAGGCTCGCCCGGATCAACCGCAGGCGGTATGAAAACCACAACGCTTGCCGTTCTGTTTGCTTCTGCTACCTCGGTTTTCCGTAAGAAAGAGAACGCACAGATGTTTAAGCGAAGAATTGCAGATGATACAGTCAAACACGCCTCGGCGATCTGTCTTTTGTATATCGTACTGTTCTTGCTCGGCGGTGCAGTCATAAGTGCTGTTGAGGGATTACCTCTTATGACCTGCCTTTACGAAACGGCATCGGCAATCGGTACGGTCGGTCTTTCACTCGGCATAACTCCTTCACTTGGTACTGTATCACGAATCATTTTAATTGCACTGATGTTCTTCGGACGTGTCGGAGGACTTACCTTGATTTCCGCCACCTTTGGCGGTACAAAGAAAAATATATCGAAGCTACCGATGGATAAGGTAACGGTAGGATAAGGAGAAAACACTATGAAGCATAAATCAATTCTGCTCGTTGGAGTTGGCAATTTTGGAAAGCATATTGCGAGAAAATTCAATGAGCTTGGACACGACGTAATGGCAATAGATCAGGATGAGGAACGCATCAATGACGTGATGCCACTCGTAACGAGCGCACAGATCGGCGACAGCACCAACGAGAACTTCCTACGTACTATCGGTGTTGATAATTACGACGTGTGTATTGTGACCATCGGCGGCGATTTCCAAAGCTCACTTGAAACAACATCCTTGCTAAAGGAGCTTGGCGCGAAAAAGGTGGTATCCCGTGCCGAGCGTGACGGGCAGGCAAAATTCCTTCTCCGCAACGGTGCGGATGAGATCGTATATCCCGAAAAGCAGCTTGCTTCTTGGATGGGAATACGGTACAGCGCAGACCATATCCTTGATTATATTGAGCTTGACGGCGAACACGCTATATTTGAAGTCACCGTGCCGAAGGAATGGATCGGTATGACGGTAGGACAGCTTGATATCCGCAGAAAATACAAGATCAACATTATGGGAATAAAAAAGAACGGCAAATTTTCTGTTTCTATTACGCCGGATACGGTACTGACCGAGGATAAGACCTTGATGGTCGTTGGAGAGTATAAGGCACTGCAAAAGTGCTTCCACATATAAACGCAAATCGAGAATCTAAAAAGGAGGTGGCATAATGGTAGTTCGGGATATTATATTAGTAGTTGTGGTTCTCGGAGTAATGGTTTTCGGCTTTTTTGTAATGAAACGCCTTGACAAATTCCTTGGCGAGAACAGAAAACGCATTGAACAAGAAGAAAAGGAAAAAGAGCCGTCCTGCGTTATGCTTACCACCGATATGACGGATGAAGAATTAATAAAGAATATTCGTACATATGAAAAACAGCGTGGAGATGCTTATATCACCTTATATCAGGACGAGGATGAGCTGTACGACGAGCTGTTTGACGGAAAACGGTAGATTTTTTCATAAATATATGGTATAATCCTTATAACCATTCTAAAAGAAGGAGGAAGGGCTTATGAAAAAAACGAATCCGAAAGAGCATATTCTCGTATGCCTTTCCTCAGCCCCGTCAAATGCGAGAATTATAGAAACGGCAGCAAAAATGGCAAAAGCTTTCGGAGCGAGCTTTACGGCATTGTATGTACAAACACCTGCCTCCGAGCTTATGCTTGATGCGGATAAGGCTCGTCTTGCAGATAATATTCGCTATGCCGAGTCACTTGGAGCAAATGTGGCAACCGTCATCGGAGATAACGTTGCTTTTCAGATTGCAGAGTTCTCACGGTTGTCGGGCATTACCAAGGTCGTTCTTGGAAGAAGTGTAGCTCCTAAAAAAAGGCTTTTCAAAAAGCAAACGCTTACAGATCAGCTTATTGCACTTGCTCCGAATCTTGATGTACATATCATTCCCGATATGACTGTCAAGCAGAAGGAGCAAAAGGCTCGGTTGTTCGGTAAGAGAACAATCTTGTCTACGCTTAAGGACTTTGGGATCAGTGCACTCATTTTGGCAATCGCATCGGGAATATCCTTTGGTTTGCATTATATGGGCTTTACCGATGCCAATATCATCACGGTATATATTCTCGCTGTTCTCGTTATATCGGTGCTGACCGATAATAGATTTTGTTGGGTTATCAGCTCTGCTGCGGGTGTTCTGCTGTTCAATTTCTTCTTTACCACACCAAAGTTCTCTCTGATGGCTTATGACAAGGGCTATCCCGTAACATTTCTTGTGATGCTTGTCGCTTCATTGGTAACGGGTAGTATAGCCGCGAGGATGAAAAGCCACGCCAAGCAATCGTCACAGACGGCGTACAGAACGAAGATACTGCTTGACACCAACCAAATGCTTGCTAAAGCAAAGAGTTCAGACGAGATATTTGAAATAGCTGCCTCGCAAACGAAAAAGCTGTTAGCACTTGATGCCTTTGCGATTCGTGATAATGACCTGTCAAAGCTCGGCATCACAGGCACAAGCCTCTGTAAAAGCGAGTCCTGCACCTATTATCCCATACACGCAAGCAATACGGTTTACGGAGCGATCGGAATACAAAGCACTAAAACTGTCGATGCCTTTGAAAACAGTATTTTGCTTTCGATCCTTGGAGAATGCGCCTTGGCACTTGAAAGCGAGAGAAACGCGCGAGAGAAGGAAGCCTCTGCGATCCTTGCAGAGCAAGAGAAGCTACGCGCAAATCTGCTCCGCACCATATCCCACGATCTTCGTACACCTTTGACCTCAATATCCGGCAACGCAGACAATCTGCTTGCAAATGATGAGGTGTTCGACATAGAAACACGCCGACAAATCTATACCGATATACGTGAGGATTCCGAATGGCTCATCAGCCTTGTGGAAAATCTTCTGTCGGTATCCCGTGTGGGAGATGGTAAGAGCGATATACGAATGTCCGCCGAGCTTGTGTCCGATGTTATTGATGAAGCAGTCAGACGCACCGAGAAAAATGCAAGCGAGCATAAGCTCACCGTCAAGGAAAACGATGGAATACTGCTTGCACGGATGGATGCAAGGCTTATTGTTCAGGTGTTGATAAACCTTATTGATAATGCGATCAAATATACACCGAGTGGTTCTGAAATAGAGATTTCGGCAGTCGAGAAGGACAATGAAATTGCAATCACCGTAGCGGATAACGGACACGGAATTGCAGACGAGATAAAGCCCCGTGTATTCGATATGTTCTACACGGGTGCTGAAAAAATTGCCGACAGCCGCAGAAGTCTCGGTCTTGGACTTGCGCTCTGCAAATCCATTGTAAATGCTCACTGTGGTGAGATCACCGTGACCGACAACAAGCCGCACGGTGCGGTATTTACCTTTACATTACCAAAG
>JAZPXL010000045.1:0-4146 GCA_045543615.1 Eubacteriales bacterium | reverse complement strand
TCAAATCTTTCTGCCGGGTGGCAAGGAAGTCGGTTTCCCACTGTTGGGCTTCTCTCTTCGTTGCAAAGCCACGTTTAGTACGCCACTTAGCATTCCCCTGCCAATCTTTATACTTCAGCTTTACCATCCAGGTCTTTCTCTGTTCATCTTTATAGACAGGCATATCGCACCTCCTCTCACGCACACTCGCCGCTATAAAGCTTCTTCTCGAAATAGACTCTGCTGACCCTGCCAGAGATCGTCAAGTAGCCCATCTCACGAAGCTCATCGTTAAGCCGCCGAATTACCTTGTAGGCGGTAGGAACGGAGATATCCATATACCTTGCCACCTCTTCCACTCTGAGAAACCGATTGTCCATAGTGAACCTCCAAATATAGATTTGGAAAACAAAACATCGTGCAGGTATCGTTACCCTACACGATGTTGATCGACAATACGGTTCTCGCACGTTGGAAGAATTAATGCTTGCAAATAAGGACGCAAACAGATATACTACTCCTAACGGTGCGGATTTTATCCGTTGTGTAGGTGCTGTTACCACCTGCGCAGGTGCATGGGAGTTGGCGCTCCCCTGCACTGCCGTTATTTTGTTTTCTTGTCCCCATTATACGATATGCAACCATATATTGCAATTGGCACCATATACAAAGATTTCTTTCGCTTTTTGTATATGGTGTCATACTATTTACAAATTCTTATCCAAAACCCTTGCACACCGTCACACACGGCCCAAGCGAATTGGGCAATGCGTTCTACATAGTTTACTGCACACTTTGTGTTCCCCAAAAGAACAGTTTTTACTTCATCAAAAGTCGGAAGCAGGTTTCACAACGCACGTTCCTATTGAAACAGCGTTAAAATTTGACAGCAAAAAAAGTCGGATTTCTATGATCAGGATGTATATTTTCCCTTTGTAACACTCAAATAACAAGCAGCTCACAGTACTTGATTTAAGTACTCAAACGCACCAATTATATATGTATATTATGAATAATGTGTAAATTATCGAATATTTCACGCCAAAACACTTGAAGTCAACACACTGCCCGCAGTATAATGATTGCATAAAATAGACAGGAGGTACACATGTCAAGTTTTGCATTATTTCGCGATCCGAACACCGGCGAAGAAAAGTACGTCCTCGCGAGGAATTGTTCATCTGCCGACTACGGTCTCTCTTTTTTCTGCCCTTCTTGCGATGCTCCTATGACGCTGAGGAAAAGTCATAAGGGAAACTACTTTTTCGGCGGAAGCCACAACGCGGGATGCGACATCGCAACCGTCAGTCGCGGTAAAACAATCATCCTCCCTGACGGTTTCCAGGTACCGCTGGATACCATCCTCGGCGCCGAGGATCGCCCCATTGTCCCCCCTCCGCCTCCCCCTCCTCCTGGGCCGGATGACGAAGAGGAACCGAATAGAGAACCGGAACCTGATGATGACGAGGAGATTTTTTCCGTGCAGGACCTCTGGCGCTGCGTAACGCCGGAGTAATCTATAAGCACCTCAAGGACCTTCCGAAGGACGAACCCCTCAACCTCGACGGCACGCTCACTGTCGGTGATCTTCTCATCGACGAAAGCAATTTTGAAGTCTGTCGCGACCGCGGTATCGACGGTGAGACGCGCCTTCTTGTTGTAGAACGCGTTTACCATCCTGGGGACATCGATCCCTCATTACCCCGGCGTGGATACCTTGTGTTTAAAGAGATTTCTACTAGCAATAACGCTGATGCCATCTTTCTTCTAGTGCGCCTGCTGGAGCCGACGCAAAACCAAAAGTTTCGTGATTTGGCCGCTGGCAAAACTGGGATCGGTAGCAAGCACAAGCACATTGTGCTGTTAGGAAAATGGATGCGTCTCCCTAACTGTCCCCTGCACGCATACTATGCGGAGATCAATTCGCGCTGCTATGCTTTTATCGACTAACTCGCTAGACGAACACAACACATAGATACCCCCACAAGCATAACGCTTGTGGGGGTATCTGTCATTTTCCCTTTAGTTCACTTTCAATTTTTTCATAATAACGCCTTATGGCCTTCGTGATATTAATCTCTGCGCTCGGAGGCTCCAAGGCATTGGTAGTAGTGATTACCGCAGTTCCGCTACCTCCTTCGATGGTTACCTCAACAGCGTCGTTCGTCTCACGATTTTTAACAAAAATCTGATACTTTTTTCCTGCCGGAAGGATAAGCTCAAGGTCCGTCACGTTTTCTCGCGACACAGACCTTTCCTTAGTCATATTGATAACCTCTCGCTCCCTCTTTGGATTCAAAGGATGGTTATCAAGGAGGCAACTCATTTCGTATAGAATCTCGTCATCCAAGTCCGACCTCTCAATAAGCTCATCTCGGAGGTCATGACCCATATAAGCATAAATCTGAAGAGACGTAAACCCAAGCTGGAACAGGTGCGTACCTGCATTGCGTCTAAAAATGTAGGTCGTGGGTTCGCGGTCTTCGATAGCCTCACTCACATCAGCAAATACTGCAATAATCTCGCTCAACGCAGTTAACTTCTCTTCAGAAAAACGCAGCTCTTCACACAGAAATCGCTTCCCTGCCTCTGTCAAGTCACCAGCGCCACACCGCTCTGCATAATCCGTACCTCTGCACGCTATGGGGAGGTCTTTAATTGAATTGAACTTTCTGCCACGCTTATCTTGACACGGGAACGAAACCTGCGAAGAAACGAACTCTTCACGTGCCTTTATGAAGTCTGATAACACCCTTGGTATAGGGACTCTTCGGGGTGCATTTCCAGTTTTTCCCCCGCTTTGAGTCTTATTTCTGTTACCTATCGTTGTCTCGTATACCTCAAGATAATAGCGCCCCGGATGTTCAGTCAATTCCTTCATATCGCCAAAATTCAGTCCGCAAGCTTCACTATTTCTTAAAGCTACAATAAACATTTCCGCTAACCCGGCACGCACTCCGTCACTTGTTTTTGGATCTCCCAATAATCGCAGGCACGCAATCAACTCCTGTTTCGGTGTCAATGTTCTTGGAATTTTTAACAGTCGCTCTCCGGCAGAAATAAGGTCATCTCCAACCGCTCCAATTGCTTTCCGATGCCATTCCGGAAGGAGCCACTCGATGTATGATTTGTAGGGGGCAAAAATCAAATGGTGATAACGAGACCTCATCGTTATGTCAGCAATTTTATTTTCTCTCTGCAAACGAGCTTCCAGTTCATTTAAAACATCCCTGTTATATTCCGCAATAGGAAGATCCAGATCAACGATAGGAAATATCGTCTCGTTGTAATTGCTGATATATAATCCTTTCGTGTGCTCATCGCAAATCAAATCTGAGGCAAACTCATCGAAGAACGCCATTACAGCACCTATAAAATTCATCTCACCACTACGGGTTTCTCTAGGGAGGCAAGCATAATTCAAAATTTTCATTTTATCACCCCACCTCCGTAATAATAATATCATAGCCGTATTCGCATTCAACAATCATACGTGTCTCTTTGTGTTGCGCCTCTGTCGAAAGGTCTATGGTTGTTTGAGTCCTGCGAGTTTTGCTGATGGGCGTGCGATAAGTTGTCTCATTTGCACTTTCCGAAATAGTGTCGTCCCAATTTACTTGGTCGCGAACTGCCAAAGGCGCTTCATCTAACAATACTGCCGCAATACTACCTTGCTTTTTCAAAAGAATATGCTGCGACATTGAAGGTTCAAAATGCTCATATCTGTCCGAAAAAACATCTTTAGGAGTTCTCCCCAACACATAAGCAATCTCCCCTTCTTTCCATCGAAGATCGTTCTTTGCCCAATGCTCGTAGTTTCTTTTAAAAATATCGCCATGGTATTTATTCAAGTCAACCTCGATGATACCGTCATCGCCGCCTGGCAATCTGATTAAGTGTTCGTCAATACCTGCAGCGGTTATTGCTTCTCGTCCACATTGATTCAATTTGTCTGGTGGAAACACAGATACCCCTGCCGTCCGTACCATGTCTTCTTTTGCCTGCACAATCTGTCGATTGGCAAGTGCCTCTTCACTACCGACAATGGCCAGTTGCCGTGCTCTTTCACAAAGAAGGGCCTGCACAAGTATATCGGCACAAGGGATCTTTCGGTTTTCAATCACCTTATCGAACGAGAAAAATTTCCTACCGTCTCTTTGAAGCTTG
>JAZPXL010000044.1:0-12481 GCA_045543615.1 Eubacteriales bacterium | reverse complement strand
TGCTAATAACAGAATGGCACCTTATAAGAAGGTCGGACTTGTCAAGATCCGTAAGACCGAGTTTACAAAGAACACATCAAGAAAAATCACACGCTTCAGCATAGATAAGTCGATTGACTGATAAAAACACAAAGGCATTTCCCCGAAATGCCTTTGTTTCCACAATTATTCATTATTCATTTTTCATTATTCATCATTCATTAAAAACAACAAAGCCGTTTCTCTCGAAACGGCTTTGTGTTTTATTATTGCTTACTGTGCTGCGTCAACGATAGCTGCAAACTTCTCGGGAATGAGGGATGCGCCACCGATAAGGCCACCGTCTACGTTGGGCTTTGCAAGAAGCTCGGATGCGTTCTTGTCGTTCATAGAGCCACCGTACTGGATGGTTACGCTCTCTGCAACATCCTCGCCGTAAAGCTTTGCAACTACGCTACGGATAACTGCGCAGGTTTCCTCAGCCTGCTCGGGTGTTGCTGTAAGTCCTGTGCCGATTGCCCATACAGGCTCGTATGCGATGATAACGTTATTAAGCTCTTCTGCGCTGATACCTGCGAGGTCGAGCTTTGTCTGCATACCAACAACCTCGTCGGTAATGCCGGAAAGTCTCTCTTCCTTAACTTCACCAAGGCAGAGGATAACCTTCATACCTGCAGCGAGAGCTGCCTTTGTTCGAAGGTTTACAGTCTCGTCTGTCTCACCGAAATACTGACGTCTTTCGCTGTGGCCTACGATAACGTACTCAACGCCGATAGCCTTGAGCATCTCTGCGGAAACCTCGCCTGTGTATGCGCCCTTGGGAGCGAAATGCACGTTCTCGGCACCGATCTTGATGTTTGTGCCCTCTGCTGCTTCCATAGCTGCTGCGATGGTAACATAGGGAGCGCAGAAAATAATGTCACAGTTGTCCTTGCCACTTACAAGGGGAGCAACGTTTGAAATAAACTCTTTAGCCTCGGCAGGAGTGAAGTTCATCTTCCAGTTTCCTGCGATAACAGTTCTTCTCTTTGCGGGATTCATCGTCTGTCTCCTTTTTTTAATTATTTGTCAAGAAGGCAAGCGATGCCGGGAAGCTCAAGACCCTCAAGAAACTCAAGGGATGCGCCGCCACCTGTGGAGATGTGAGTCATTCTGTCAGCATAACCGAGCTTTTCAACAGCAGCTGCGCTGTCGCCGCCACCGATGATGGAGATTGCGCCACTCTCTGCAACTGCCTTTGCAACGCTCTCAGTACCTGCTGCGAAGTTTGCCCACTCAGAAACGCCCATAGGACCGTTCCAAACGATTGTGCCTGCACCGATGAGGGACTTAGCATAAAGCTCACGTGTCTTATCACCAATGTCAAGACCCATCCAACCATCAGGAATGGAGTCGGAATAAACTCTCATAAAGGGAGTATCTTCCTTGTACTCTCTACCGATAACGTTGTCAACGGGGAGAAGGAAGTTAACTCCACGCTCCTTAGCCTTTGCGAGCATTGCACGAGCGAGGTCGAGCTTGTCATTTTCGCAGATGGAAGTACCAACCTCGTTGCCGAGAGCTCTGAAGAATGTGTAAGCCATACCACCACCGATGATGATTGTATCGCACTTTTCAAGAAGATTGTTGATAACGCCGATCTTGTCGGAAACCTTAGCACCACCAAGGATAGCAACGAAGGGGCGAGCAGGATCGGAGAGAGCCTTACCCATAACGCCGATTTCCTTCTGAATGAGGTAACCACAAACTGCGGGGAGATATGCAGCAACGCCTGCTGTGGAAGCGTGTGCACGGTGAGCTGCGCCGAAAGCGTCATTTACAAAGATCTCAGCCATAGAAGCGAGCTCTCTTGCAAACTCAGGATCGTTCTTTTCCTCTCTCTTGTCGAAACGGGTGTTCTCAAGAAGAAGAACCTGACCACACTGGAGCTCGGCTGCGAGCTTCTTTGTCTCAGGACCGATTGTGTCGGGAGCGAGAGTAACGGTCTGACCGAGCAGCTCTGTAAGTCTTGCTGCTACGGGAGCAAGTGTGAACTTGGGATTAACTTCACCCTTGGGCTTGCCCATATGGGAGCAAAGGATAACAGCGGCACCCTGTGCGAGAAGGTACTTGATTGTGGGGAGTGCTTCAACGATTCTCTTATCGGATGTGATAACGCCGTCCTTAAGCGGAACGTTAAAGTCACAGCGAACGAGAACTTTCTTACCGGATACTACGATATCCTCAATGGTTTTCTTGTTGTAGGTCATATTTGTAAACCTGCCTTTCGCAAAATAGATTTTCTGTAATTATTCAAGTGACGAGTAATTTCCTCTGACGGAGATTACCTCATCTGTCGCAATTGCTCTCTCTACGAGAGCGTCAAAGTCGAGCTTTTCTTCCTCGGCTATAACTTTGGAAAGCTCGGGCTTTGTCTTTGGATGCTTTGGTGTGAAGACTGTGCAACAGTCCTCAAAGGGAAGAATGGACGTCTCAAAAGAGCCCACTCTGCGTGCAAAAGTCACGATTTCTTCCTTATCAAGTCCAATGCAGGGACGGAACACGGGAATTGTAGTAACCGAATTGGTAACAGCCAAAGCCTGCATAGTCTGCGAGGCAACCTGTCCCATACTTTCGCCCGTAATGAGAGCACCGCAACCACCGTCCACGGCAAGTCTCTCGGCAATAGTCATCATAAACCTGCGCAGAAGAAGGGTGAAATAGTCCTCAGTACAGCTCTTGGCGATCTCCTCCTCGATCTCCGTCAGCGAGACGATGTGAAGACGGATACTGCCCGCCCAGCCTGCAACGATCTCTGCAAGCTTAATAACCTTTTCTCTCGCCTCAAGGCTTGTGTAGGGGAACGCCTCAAAGTAAACAGCGTCAAGCTTGACGCCACGCTTTGCCATCATCCAGCCTGCAACGGGCGAATCAATACCACCCGAGAGAAGAAGCATACCCTTTCCGTTAGAGCCAACGGGCATACCACCTGCACCGTGCGTCTGTCCCGAACCGATATATGCAAAATCGTCACGGATCTCGCACTTGAC
Source organism: Eubacteriales bacterium (assembly GCA_045543615.1). Lineage (GTDB taxonomy): Bacteria > Bacillota > Clostridia > Oscillospirales > CAG-272 > CAG-390. Next base: position 9,473 of record JAZPXL010000044.1, on the reverse strand, counting down.
AAGCACCTCGGGCGTGTGAACATTAACCTTAAGATGTGGAAAATGGGAGAGAATAACACCACCAAGCTGCTTTGATACCTCGTCCGACTTCATCGGAAAACGCTTGTCCGCACGCTTTGTCTCAACCTTGAAGGTCTTGGCACTCAAAAGAACATCACGCAGGTATTCAACCGTCAATGCAGAAATGCTATCAAAGCTCTTTTCTGTCTCGGCAACACGGCTTACTGCGATGATACCAAAGATCTTGCGAAGAGTGGCAAATGCACAGTCAAGTACGGCTGTGTCATAGCTCTCGGTCGGCTCAACACGAATGACGCTTTGCGAGCGTGTCACCTTGAAATGACCAATTTGTGCAAGCCTGAATTTTATCTCACGGCAAAGCAGAGCTTCAAAGGTCGAGCGATTAGCTCCCTTCAGCGCAATCTCGCCGTATTTGCAAAGAAATATCTCACGCATATTATTCACCGTCACACTCGTCGCTATCCCCGGCCTCGTCTGTCTCATCATCGGGAACGAGAAGGGCTGCGGCATCGTCAAGCATATCCTCGGGAACGTAGAAATCAGTTCCGTAGAAGTTGAAGCCCATAAACACACGCATCCAGCTCTCGCCGTCATTCTCACGGACGATGTAGGGAATACCCTCTGAACGCAGAATGCTCTCAATAACAGCCTCCTCGGAGTTGTTGGTAGCTGTGATGAGCAGGGCGAATCTTACGCCGTCGTTCTCGATTATCTTAAGCTCGGCCTCATCGGCTTCACCCTCAACAGTTTCGACCTCTTCATTCTGTGTGTCTCTTATCTCTTTTGCGCTCTCTACTGCCTCACTTGCAGTTGGGCGACGGAAGATGTTTTTCATTCGCTGTCCTCACTTTTGTAATAATTGGGGAAGAGTCTCTCCCAGACCTTCATACAGCCGATGGTGTCGGCAATAGAGGTGTGGGCGATGCCGTCCCATTCGATACCGAAGCACGCCATAGCGTCAGTAAGGCTTGCGTGTTCAATGTCGGGACGATGCTCGTGTATGTAGCGGACGAATTCATTTGCGCAACAACGGATCTTGCTGTGAAGCTCCTCACGCTCTTTTTCCGTCTTGTAGATGTATTTGATGTGGCTGAAATCGGTGGAAACACCGTAAGCAATAATGTTGTCGGCGTTCTCAAAGATCTCCTTGATGCGAGGTGTAAGCTCCTCAAGAGTCTGCGAATCCTTGACCATTTCGGGAGTGATTCCGTGGATTTTCTCGGTGCGCTTCCATCTCTTTGTGTGGGTAGGACGAACAAGGGTGTCCATAATCTGCTCGCCGTGTGCATTGTAAATGCTGATGGAGATGATCTCATCGTGATCGTAGAAGCCCGTCAGCTCAAGGTCAAAGAAGAGAACACGGGAGCGATCCATACCATAGTAGGCAGAGCGATGCTCGTCACCCTCACGGCGACGGATAGCAAGATCCTCCTCGTAGCAGGATGCGCAGAGCTTGCGCTTGAAGCGAACATCCTTACCACAACGAACACACATAAGCGGCATACGGAGAGTAGTAGCCTTGTCATAGAAATATATGATGCTCTTGTCCTTGCGACGAGTAAAGGCAACGGGCTCTTCGATGATTTGAAGATGCATAGCGGCAATTTTTTCAGCCGAGTAATAACCAAATGTAGCGGCACGGCGCAGAGACATACGTCCGATTTCCGTACCCGATGGCAAAATAAGTGTTTCCTGACGAGCGTCAGGCGCATACCAAAGATCAGGATCGGTCTCGACAACTGCCTCAGGGTCGAACCAGAATACAACGCCGCCCTCCTTAGCCTCGGAGAAAGCAACGGGAGCTTTTGCGGGAGAGAGGTGGAGAAGACCGAGAGTTTTACGGTCAAGATAATTTTTTGCTTGCGCTTCACGGTAACTAACCTGCGGCACTGTAGCCCCGCTGCGCAGTCTGATGTTTTCCTTCAAATCAGACCTCCTGTAATTTTTTCAATTCAAAAATGTACGGTCGCCAACCGAACACGATACTATCCAACTATATATTATACCATATAATTTTGATATTTACAAGGATAAAATATGAATTATTATACTAAATTTGAACTTTATTTTGGAGAGAGCAAGGAAAAAGATACACGGCTTTGCCGTGATGATATACACGCCTGACGGCGTGATTCCATACCGCAGGCAAGCTGCGGATGCCATACAATGCTACGCATTGATTCCATACACGCCTGACGGCGTGATGATATACAACACTTCGTGTTGATGATATGCAAGGCTTGCGCCTTGATGATATACAGCCCTAACGGGCTGATGATAGCAGAACACCCCAAACGATACTCAAAAGTTAGCCTTCTCCAGTGGGAGAAGGGGGACCGCGGGAGCGGTGGATGAGGTGTGATTTAGCCGAAATATGATAAAAAAGTCACACTATAAATGAACGCCGAAACGGTGGATAAAAGAAAGCCTCACTTGTGTAAAGGGAGGTGGCACGGCGAAAGCCGTGACGGAGGGATTGTTGAAAAACTACGATTTTTCACTTGCCGATAAACAGAACACCAAAACAAAAAAGTATTCTCCAAACCCGTAGGGACCGGCGATTTGCGAAGCAAATGTCTCGACTGGTCCGTAAAGGAAAATCTTTTCGTTTTGCCAATATACAGAACACCCAAAGCGATGCCCTGAAGTTAGCCTTCTCCAGTGGGTAGCGAAGCGACGCCGAGGGAGTGAATGACATCACAGTGTGATGTCAGAGCCGAGGCGTGACCGAGCCGCAGCGAGACAGGGGGACCGCGAGAGCGGTGGATGAGGTGTGATTTAGCCGAAATTTGATAAAAAAGTTGTGCTATAAAAGAACACCAAAACGCTACCCAAAAGAAAGCCTCGCCCACAGGGAGAGGTGGCACGGCGAGAGCCGTGACGGAGAGGGAGGGATACACGCCTGACGGCGTGATGATGTTGCGCCTTCGGTGCAAATGATGTGGGCTTACGCCCAATGATGTTGTGCCTGCGGCACAAATGATGTTGCGCCTTGCGGCGCAAATGATACAAGGCTTCGCCTTGATGATATACACACCTTCGGCGTGATTCCATACCGCCGGCAAGCTGCGGATGCCATACAATGCTACGCATTGATTCCATACACGCCTGACGGCGTTATTGCATACAAGGCTTCGCCTTGATATATACACGCTTTGCGTGTATATACCCTCTCACCCGACTACGTCGGGAGCTCTCCCAAAGGGCGAGCCTTTCTGTAAATCTACGCTTTTGCTGAAAAACATAATGTTTGGTATTCATTTATAACTAACGATATATAGAAACTCAAAACTCAAAATTATTTCCAAACCCGTAGGGACCGGCGTCCTCGACGGTCCGTAAAGGAAAATCTTTTCGTTTTGCCAATATACAGAACACCCCAAACGATGCCGTAAAGTTAGCCTTCTCCAGTGGGAGAAGGGGGACCGCGAGAGCGGTGGATGAGGTGTGATTTAGCCGAAATTTGATAAAAAAGTCACACTATAAAAGAACGTCAAAACGGTGGATAAAAGAAAGCCTCACTTGTGTAAAGGGAGGTGGCACGGCGAAAGCCGTGACGGAGAGGGGGGGGATACACGCCTGACGGCGTAAATGATGTTGCACCTTCGGTGCAAATGATGTGGGCTTACGCCCAATGATGTTGCGCCTGCGGCACAAATGATGTTGCACCTGACGGCGCAAATGATACAAGGCTTCGCCTTGATGATATACACACCTTCGGTGTGACAGAGGGATTGTATGAAAATCAAAAAACACCACACACAACACGGGAATTTCGCCTACGGCGAATATTTGCTTGCCCTACGCCTTGCAAGCGAGCTTGCAGATCTTCGAGCATCATAAGATGGCTCGCCTGCGCCGATTGGATGCAAGTGTAACCAATACCGCACAGGCGGTAGCACTTGTTTTTGGTGTGATCGGAACATTGATCCTCGGCTTTGGAATGAGCCTTTGTATGACCGACCTCGGAGAAATCCTCGGTTCATACAAAGATATGGCTATGGTTATCGGTATTACAATCGGCATCGTCGGTGGCATTCTCGCAAGCCTCACCTATCCCATCTATAACGCTATCGTAATGGCAAAACGCAAGAAGCTCGCCCCGAGATTATTCGCATGACCGACGAGTTGATGAAATGAGGTGCGAATATGAAAATTGAAATCAAAAACGCTATTATGAAAATGCTCTCGGACGATGCAACCGTCACCGAGTTGTGCGATACCGCCGAGGACTTCACTTGGGTGTTTGACTATGTAAAAACCAACGCCGAGCAGCTCCGCGCTCGTTTCAAAACCGAAAGCTACAACTCCACCGGCGACTATAAAATCACGTTCTTTGTCAACGGACTCCGCGCCGTCATCACTACTTGGCACGATAATAATTGTGCCGATTCCGTGGAGCAGATGAACGAGATCGTGATGAGGGAGTATAGGAAGTTATTTGTAGATTAAAATAAAGAAGGAGATCTCGATCAAATCGATCGAGATCTCCTTTAATTATTCAACTGTTCCAATAACCCTACCACAACAGTAAACGCTATCGTTCTCACCGATGCGAATGGGTTTATATTTTTCATTATGCGAGATCAGGCACTTGCTACCAAGTTCCTTGATATAAACGTCACCGTTCACAACGAAGATACCAACCTCACCAATATCGACTGAGTCGCACTTATCAACAAAGACCTTGTCACCATCGTGATAGGTAGGTTCCATACTGTCGCCGCCAACCGATATAACGAAGTCAGCCTGTTCTGCTTCTGCGCTCTCGGGAACGAGAAGTTCCTCTGCCAGCTCACTGTCAAGGATATTGCCTGTACCTGCGGATGCAGGGAGAGTAAACCAATCAATCTTTAGCATTCTCGGCTTGGGCTTTCTTGTCAGTGCCGTCACACGTTTATATTCGCTGTCGATCAAATAATCAACAACCTCTTTACCGTGCTCGTCAAGGGCGCGGTATTTTTGTAATGTGCTCCACTCGGTAGCCGTAGGGCGTTGCGCCATGGACTTGCATCCGATAAGCTCATCCGCAGATACGCCGAGCAGGTCGCAAAGCTTCGCCAATTTATCGCAATCAGGACGACCGATACCTTTCTCCCAGTTATAGATCACTCTGCCAGAGCTCTCACCGAGTGCATCAGCAATGTCCTGCTGAGTCATGCCTTTTATATTACGGTACTTCTTTATCTGTTCACCAATAAAGCTCATACGGATATACCTCCAAGTGTATTACGCATCTATTTTACCATACAAACTTGTATTTGTCAATAGAAACTCCAAAAATATTATATATTCCTATTGACAATACAATATCATTATGTTATAATAACGAATACCAAAGATGGTTGGAAATCGACTTGAAGTATGTTTGTTCAACATGCAAAAACGATTACGCAGTAAACAAATAAAAAGTGGAAATTGAGATGGTTTTTCATGGAGATGCTCAAAATCACCGATTCCCGATTTCAAAGCAGGATAAAGGCGTGCTCATTCGCTCGCCTATCACAGCGACTGGCAACGCCCTTCGCAAGCTTGAGCGAGATTTAAGGCGATTTGAAGAGCTTTATCAAATTCGACGCGCGTTACATGAGTGCACAATTTCAAAAAGCGTGTGCACGTGTTTTTGAGAGACTTTTTTGAGTATTCTCTCATTGTTCTAGAAGCAATTTAAAATATTTTTTATAAAAATGCTTCGATTTTCTGCGCATTGATTGAAAAGTTTTTTGTAAAACAACAAGTTTTTGCAAATAATTACGAGGAGGTTGAAAAATTAAGATGACTTTTAAGAATTTCTTGAAGCGAGCAAACGCCCTGCTTCACGATAACCGCACTGTTCTTCGCGAGGGAGAGAACATAGAGGATTGGGAAGAAGTTCAGCGTAAGCAGCGTGAGATAGAATCGGAACGGCAGAGGAAAGAACAAGAAATCCTCGCCACTTGGTTTCTGCGTGAAGAATATATTAATGCATGTTGGTTCAAACGCTTCCTTTTGCGCCTCGAATTTGCTTTCCGCAGCGCACGCGGATAGAGCCACATTCCGCAAATACCGGAACACATCCGCAAAGAGATCGCACGTTGTCTTATGCCGGATATCGTTGCTTACTTTGAATCCGAGGAAGGGCAGAGAGAGTTTAAAGAATGGAAGATGAATAATCTTATCAATAAAACGCTAAATGAGACAAAAAATTCAAGAAAAGCATGATAAAATAATGTGAGCCTATTGACAAAGTCCGGAATATATGTTAAAATAAATTACCTAATTGGTAATTTATTTTAAGGAGGGCTTGGCTGCATTAATGAAAATTATATACAAAGACGCATCTGTTAAAAACCTTTGCACTACTGAAAAAGCGGCAAAAAAGTTCTTCAACGATATGCGTTATTTTGAGGATTTGCAAGGTGTCATTAACCTTATTGACCGTTCTCCGGTTTTGTCAGATCTTATTGCTTTTCCTCAGTTGCATTTTCATCCAACTGATTTTTATATAAAGAACAGTTTCGGACTCGATATATCCGGAAGAAAAAATATGTATCGGTTAATCGTTGTTCCACTCGATGATTCCGAAAACATTGTAGTTAAAGACGATAAATTTTTTAGTAAATGTAAGCAAATACGAATTTTAAGAATAGAAGAGGTTAGTAAGCATTATGAATAGTAAACATTACAAAGATTTGTATGCTTTTCACCCGGGCTATTATGTGAATCAATTAATTGACGAATTGGAGATTACACAAGAAGAATTTGCTCTTCGCATGGGAGTGTCTGCCAAAACAATTAGCTTGCTTGTTCGTGGAGAAACCGATTTGTCCGAAGATATGGCATTGAAACTTTCCAATATGTTTGGAATGAGTATTGACGTTTGGCTAAACCTACAACAAGAATACTCAAAGAAAGTTTTGGAAATTGAAAAAGAGCAGGTTTTTGATCAACAAAAAGAAATTGCATCTCTTATTGATTATTCATTTTTCACCAAACTTGGCATTCTGCCTCAAACCTCAAGTATCCTGGAAAAAATCCAAAACTTGTGTTCATACTTCAAGGTGTCTAATTTGACAACCTTGAAGGAACCGGATTTGTTAGCTAATTTTAGAACTGGAATAAAAACTATAGAAGAAAAGAACATAATAAACGCAAATGCATGGTTGCAAACCGCTGTCAACATTGGACGAGATATGGATTGCGGTGATTTCAATGAACAGAAACTTAAATCATACATTCCTGAAATTAGATCGATGACATTGCAATCTCCACGAGAGTTTTATCCAAGATTGGTTGAGATGTTTAAGGATTGTGGAATATGCTTTGTGTTATTGCCACAGTTAAAGAATTGCGGTATTAATGGGGCTGTTAAGTGGATCAATAAGCAAAAAGTAGTTCTTGCAATTAATGATCGAATGCATTATGCAGATGTGTTTTGGTTCTCGTTATTCCATGAAATTAAACACGTTCTCCAAAAGAAAATTACGAAAACAATCATAAGTGGTATTTATCAAACAGATATTGATGCTACTTTAGAAGATGAAGCAAATTTGTTTTCAAGAAACACGTTGATACCGGCTGATAAGTTTAATAAGTACATACAAACAAGTAGAATCACAAAATCAAGCATCGTTTCGTTTGCAAGATCAATAGATATTCATCCCGGCATAGTGGTTGGACGATTGATAAATGAAAAAATGATTCATCCTTCATACTATCATGATTTGAGGACTAAATACCAAATTAGACCCATTAGTGATTAGTACTAATGTGACAATTCAAAATTGCCGAGAGTAACTATAATGGTATCTCTCGGCTTTTTAATTTGCCCTAGCTTAACATTGGATGATAGAATAATCAAGGTGTATTATAAGTGGAGCAATCCCGAAATCCGTCCGTTATTGATAATGGCGTACCAATTTATCAATGCAAGACAACGTTATTACAATTTTACCTGTAACCGAACAAAGCCTTATTTCGAAAACCAATAAAGTTCACAGCCGAGAGTAACCGTTTGGTTGCTCTCGGCTGTACCTTTATTAATACTAATTATCCTTTCCATATTATCCAACTATCCGTTGTATTTTTTCAAAAACGCGGTTGTTGATTCATTGATAAATGTATGTTATACTATAATCAAGCAAGGTACCTACGCTGAATTTTCCGAAGGGAGCAATAACAATGGAAATGAATATTGGAAATAAAATACGCGAATTGCGTAAGAAAAAAGGAATCACCCAAGAACAATTGGCTTCTGCCCTTGGTATCACTTCTCAGGCGGTTTCTAAATGGGAAATGAGTACAGGATATCCGGATATCGCCATGCTTCCGATAATTGCGGGGTATTTTGGTGTAAGCATGGATACGCTGTTCAATTATGATGTGGACAAACTGGAAGAAAATATTATGAATGTACTGTATAACTCCAGAGGCGGACGCCCGTTTGCAGAGGCTGAAAAAATCCTTCTTGCAGGAATATCCGATTATCCAACCGGATATATTCTGAAACGCGAACTGCTGGAGAGGTATGCCGCACAGATCCGGGCACATGGCAGAACTGATCTTGTGGAAAAAGCGCTGGAACTCGGAAAACAGATCTGCGAAGAATGTGAGGATTCCTTTATCTATCTCGGTGTAATGGGCGATATGGCAGATATCTATATCACAACCGGTCGATATAACGAAGGAAAAAAGCTAATCGAATCCATGCCATATCGGTATCATTTGGATATTTATGATCGGATGCGCTGTACCACGATGTTTTTGAGTGAAGAAGATCGTTTGCATGAAACAAGAGAATGGAAACGGTGGGCGCATCAGGAATTGCACATGGTATGTGAAGCAGAAGGATACAGTTTTTTTGCGGTCGGCGATTACGAAAATGCGCTTTGGTCTTTTGAAGAAGCTGCAGATTTGATCGAGCGTTTCTGGAATAGAAAAATTTCCAATGAATATGCACTATTACAAGGACCGTATGTAGCGGAAGGACTTGCCAGACTTGCATCTGCCGGATGTCTGTACAAACTCGGACGTTTAGAAGAGTGTGATACCATGATCGAGCGTGCATATCATCTGATTCGTGATTTCTATGACGACAGCATATGGGAAAGATGCAAAGAACAGCGCCTGAAAGAATATCGTGAAGTGTATCATAAAGTGGAACTCGACGAATACAAACCCTGGATCTGATAGATTATCAAGGTGATGAAATGAGAAAAGCCGCTGAGGTTTCGTGAGATTTCTCAGCGGCGGTTCATTTATTAATTAGAATAGTTATAGTAAAAAACAAATCCGAACCAATTTCGATTTACGAAATAGTTCGGATTTGTTACGTTTGGTGACCCGTACGGGAATCGAACCCATGTTCCCAGCGTGAGAGGCTAGTGTCTTAACCGCTTGACCAACGGGCCTTGTTTTTCGGTGCTTTGATATTATATCACATCTTATCTCAAATTGCAATACCTTTTTGAAAG
>JAZPXL010000043.1:0-1591 GCA_045543615.1 Eubacteriales bacterium | reverse complement strand
TCCACCGACGAGGATGGCAGAACAATCATCGCTATCGATGGTTCTACAACAGGTCACCTTGGCGCATACGGTTGGTGGGGTCACACCTGCAACTCCGTATTCAAGACCCCGATGCGTTGGCACCGTATTGAAAAGGACGGTATGACAAACGAAAAGCTTGATGACTTCACATCTGCTGATTTCAAGATCGGTCTTATGGATGGCGTAAGTCAGTGGTACAACGTTTGCGTTGAGATCGACGGCTACAAGATGCAGATTAGATTCAACGGCTGGAAGCTCGGTCTTGGTGAGGGACAGGAAGACGTATTCTATGATCACTCCGAGTACGTTGCTAAAGACGGTGCAGATTCTTACGATCTTGCATTTATGGGCAGACTTTACAATGAAACAATGAACCTTAGTATGAAGGACGTTACAGTTTACAAGGGCATCGGCCTTGACCTTCCCGGTTACACCGACGCTCCCACAACTCTTCCCGAAGAGGACGAGACAACTGCAGCTCCCGAGGACGACGCAACAAACGCTCCTGCAGATGACGCGACAAACGCTCCTGCAGATGACGCTACACAGGCTCCTGCTGACGATGCAACAAACGCTCCCGCAGATGACGCTACAACAGCAGGCAACAACGCAGGTAACACCACAGACGGTGGTTGTGCTTCCGTAGCAACTGCAAGTATCGCTCTCATAGCAATCCTTGGAACAGCAATTGTTTTCAAGAAGAGACACTAATCTCTGATTAATAATAACAAAAGCCACCCTTGTGGGTGGCTTTTGTATTGGTATTGATGGCAAAAGGAGCTTGTTTGTGTGATATGCCGTGGTGAAAAAATTGTGAGAAGTGCAATTAAGACAAGTGACGCAATAGCGCAGAATTTGATGTAAAAATCAAAAAAAGCAGTTGACAACAATATTCCTTTGTGATATAATGCAAGTACCAATATATAATATTGAAAGGAATAAAGCAATGAAAAAGACACTTTCTATCCTTCTCGTGCTCACTATGGTTGTAGCTATGCTCGTACCTATGACAGTAAGCACATCCGCTGCTTTTGAAAATGAGCTTCTCAATACATACGAAGCTGCAAAAGACGGCGACAAGCTCATCGACCTTCTCTTTGGTCAGACAACAGGCGCATATCAGCCCATCGTTTTCGCTAACTCTGCAGACGAGACCCTCCACGAGGGTGTTCGTTACCACTGCACACCCGTTATCACCGTTTCTGAGGACGGCAAGAGCGTAAATATGTTCTATGACGATCAGGGCGAAGAGGGCGACAACTACGGTAACCTTCTTTACGGCGGCAAGATCGACGGCCTTAAGTGGGGCTACGATGAGTCCGGCAACCCCTATCAGTACACATTTACTCTGAAGGCTCTCTTTGACGATGAGGAGTCCGACAACCGTCAGTCCGGTTTCTACTTCTCTATGGGCGAAAACCTTGTAACATCCACCGACGAGGATGGCAGAACAATCATCGCTATCGATGGTTCTACAACAGGTCACCTTGGCGCATACGGTTGGTGGGGTCACACCTGCAACTCCGTATTCAAGACCCCGATGCGTTGGCACCGTATTGAAAAGGACGGT
>JAZPXL010000042.1:0-4920 GCA_045543615.1 Eubacteriales bacterium | reverse complement strand
TGGAGAAATCCTTGCACCACTTATGGAAGAATAAGAGATACAAGGCTTCGCCTTGATGACATACACGGCTTTGCCGTGATTCCATACCGCAGGCAAGCTGCGGATGCCATACAATGCTACGCATTGATTACATACACGCCTTTCGGCGTGATGATGTTGCACCTTCGGTGCAAATGATGTGATGCTTCGCATCAATGATGTTGCGCCTGACGGCGCAAATGGAAAGGAACAAAGCTGTTTCGGGAGAAACGGCTTTGGTGCTTTTAATGAATAATGAAAAATGAATAATGAATAATTGTGGAAACAAAGGCATTTCGGGGAAATGCCTTTGTGATTTTTTTAAATAAATATATGGAATACCTGCATTTGTGGTAAAAACATAATGTTTAGCACTTGCCGATATACAGAAAACCAAAACAAAAAAGCATTTTCCAAACCCGTAGGGACCGGCGTCCCCGACGGTCCGTATTGTTAGGCAAAATTATAATAATGTATAGGATAGTGGTACGATATTCAAAAATGTCAGGATTTCTGTATTCCATTAGGGATAAAAAATATAATTTCCCGGACCGTCGGGGACCCCGGTCCCTACGGCTGAAAAGGTAACGCTTATGCTAAAAACATAATGTTTGGCACTTGCCAATATACAGAATCCCCCAAGCGATGCCCCAAAGTTAGCCTTCTCCAGTTGGAGAAGGGGGACCGCGAGAGCGGTGGATGAGGTGTGATTCAGTAAATATAAAATCAAAAAGTTACACTATAAAAGAACGCCGAAACGGTGGACAACAGAAAGCCTCACTTGTGTAAAGGGAGGTGGCACGCCATCGGCGTGACGGAGGGATTGTTGAAAAACTACGATTTTTCACTTGCCAATATACAGAATACCAAAACGCTACCTAAAAGAAAGCCTCGCCCACAGGGAGAGGTGGCACGGCGAAAGCCGTGACGGAGAGGGGAAGGTGTTGCACCTTCGGTGCAAATGATGTGGGCTTACGCCCAATGATGTTGTGCCTTGCCGCACAAATTATGTTGCACCTTCGGTGCAAATGAAAAAGAACCAAGCCGTTTCGGGAGAAACGCCTTTGTTTATTTTTATTATTTAATAATGATTATTCTTTATATCTCGACTTCCACCACTACCATATTATGATCCGTTGTGCCGTCTGATTGTGTGTCCCTTGTGTGTGCGCCTGTGGTCTTGATGGGACTTGTGTAGAGAATGTGATCTATTGAACGGTCTGCGTATGTATGAAGACCGTTGTGCGCAAGCTCCACCCACGGAATATAATTGCGCACCTTTTCGGGCTGTGTGTTGAAGTCGCCGCAACAGATAAATGCGCCCCTCTCCTCGTGATATTTCCTGAGTATATCGCCAAGGCAGACAAGGCATTCTGTGTTGGACTCCTCGTTTTCAATTGAAAGGTGGGTGTTAAATACTGTTACCTCGCACCCGCCTACATCAAGCACGCAATAGCCACAGGATGTCCCCTGCGTTGCGATCTTTACGGGGAAATTCAGCGTACGGCTTTCCTTTATGGGAAACGATGAGAGTATAGCAGTTCCGTACTCGCCACCCTGAAAATCACGGATCTTGATAAAATAATGGTACTCAAGTCCCGTCATATCCGAAAGCCTTTTTGGCATATCAACGCCACAAGAGCGCATAGCACCACGGTCAACCTCCTGCAGAGCGACCACTTGCGCCCCACTTTCCACTATTTTTTCTGCAAGAAGAGCTAAATTCTCCTCACTATAAACGCCATCCTTAAAATGCGCTGAACAAATATTGAAGCTTGCAAGTTTAAATGTTGTCATTTTGTCTCCTTTTTTGAGTGTGTCTTCATTTTCTTCTCTCATTATTAATTCGTCTGTAATCCTTTGGGAGCATACCCGTGTATTCCCTAAACGCCGTTGTGAACTTGCTTCCACTACTGTATCCGACATCTTGTGCTATACTTCCGACACTTGCGTCCGTCAAACACAAAAGCTCTCTCGCTCTCTCCATCCTCTTGTTTTTCATATATGCCCCGATGGATGCGCCATACTGCGCCTTGAAGCTCGTTTTCAGCGTTGTTCTGTTTATTAGAAATCGCTCGCTCAGCTCTTCTATCGTGTACCTCTGCCCGATATTTTCGAGCAGAAAATCGTGAACCTGTACCACCGTCTGCGCATTCGTGTCGTATTCTGCCGTATTCGGTGCGCTTATCGTCTCCGTCGGGCAGGACAGCTCTGCCAGCCTCTCAATAATATCGTGCAGATGCCTTGTTCTGTCACACGGCGTGGCTGTATAATATACCTCCTTGCCCTCTCGCCTGTTTACCACAAGCCCTGCACGCTTCAGCTGACCCAGGTGGTGCGAGACTGACGAGCTGCTCATATTCATCATTGCCGACAAATCAACAACGCATTCCTCGCAGTGAAGCAGTATCCAATACAGCTTGATCCTCTTCTCGTCACCAAAAACACGGAAAAGCTCGCTTATCATAAAAAATACCTCGTCCCTCGGTAATCCTGTGAGAGCTAAACGCTGACCCTCTCCGTGACTATGCGGTAAAATTTTCTCTTCCATTCCCTCACCTCCGAAAATATTATACCATTTGGACATTGAATAATCAATACCCAAAGCATAAAAATATCCCATTTGGAAATATATATTGTCCAAAAAGCACGCTTTTATCCCAACAGATTGACTATCGTTTGATTGTGTATTATAATTTAGACAACAATCAAGTGTTGGTTTGAATATAACCAAAAAGGAGAAAAACTATGAAAAAGACATACAGAATTGAGATAGATTGCGCAAACTGTGCTCGACTTGCAGAAGAGGCTGTTGCAGCTCTTGACGGAGTTTGCAGCGTTACGCTGAACTTTATGGCTCAGAAGCTGACTGTTGAATACGCCGACACGGTAAACGAGAGTGCTCTTTTGAGGGATATCAAAAAGGCCTGTCGCAAGATCGACCGTGATTTTGAGATTTGCTGACGTCTTGTTGGGGTTCAAGTAATGAACAGAAAGCAGAAAAAATTACTTTTTCGCATACTCCTCTCACTCACCCTCATTGTCATTCTGCAGTTTTTTAAGACGGATAGATATATTTCACTCGTTTTGCACCTCGTGCCGTACATAATTGTCGGCTATGACGTGCTCATCGGTGCTCTTCACGGCATTATTCACGGGCGAGTGCTTGACGAGAAGTTTCTGATGGCAGTTGCAACCATAGGTGCGTTTGTTTTAGGTGCTATATACAGCGGTGACTACATTGAGGCCGTGGCAGTAATGCTCTTTTATCAGGCGGGCGAGCTGTTTTCAAGCTGTGCCGTGTCGAAAAGTCGAAAGAATATCAAAAATCTGCTCGATATTTGCCCTGACATTGTAAACGTGGAGCGAGATGGTGAGATCATTTCAGTAAATCCCGACGAAATTGAGATCGGTGAGACTATCATAGTTTACCCCGGCGAGAGAATTGCCATTGACGGCGTTGTGATAGACGGCTCGTCAAGCATCAACACAAGTGCCATCACAGGCGAGTCGATGCCCGTATATGTTTCGGTAGGTGACGCTGTTTACAGTGGTTGCATCAACACAACCTCGCCCCTCAATATTCGTACCGAAAAGCAGTTTTCAGAGTCAACAGCGACAAGAGTGCTTGAGCTTGTGGAAAACGCAAGTGGCAACAAGTCGAGAGCTGAGGGCTTTGTGTCGAGATTTGCAAAATACTACACGCCGTCTGTATGCGTGACTACGCTTTTGCTTGCAACTCTCGCCCCTGCCGTCTCTTATTTGCTCGGATACGGCGCAAACATTTCCGTGTGGCTGTACCGCGCGCTCTCTTTCCTGGTCGCAAGCTGTCCTTGCGCACTTGTGATAAGCATTCCACTCTCGTTTTTCTGTGCGCTCGGTGGAGCGTGCAAGGGTGGCGTGCTGATAAAAGGCTCAAATTATCTTGAAGCACTTGCAAGCACCCAAACATTCGTATTCGACAAGACGGGCACGCTGACAGAGGGCGAGCTTGAGCTTGGAGAGATTGTCACATTTGGCGGTGGCATAAGTGAGGGCGAGCTGCTGCGGGTCGCTGCACACGCAGAAAGTGCATCTTTGCACCCGATCAGCAGATGTATCGTTGCGTCCTTTGGTGGACGGATCGACAGAGAACGTGTGAGCGATATTACCGAACACGGCGGAATGGGCATCTCTGCCACATTTGACGGCAGACGGGTTCTTATCGGTAACAAAAAACTGTTGAGCTCATCCGGAATTAATACCGAAAACGCAACCGACAAGGACGGTGCTTCCATCACGGTTTTCGTTGCAATTGATGGAGAATACAAGGGAAGAATTTCGCTTAATGATAAAATAAAAAGCACCTCGGCGAGTGCGCTTGACGCTCTGCGTGCGCTTGGTGCAAAGAAAACCGTAATTCTCACAGGTGACCGTGAGGATGTCGCAAGGAGCGTTGCGTCAGAGACGGGAGCTGATGAGGTTTTTGCGTCCTGTCTGCCCGAGGACAAGGTCAGGGTGCTTGAAACTCTTATGCAAGAGGGCGTGGACGGTGGCAAAAACACACGCAAAAAGAGACGACCGGTTGCATTTGTGGGTGACGGCATCAATGATGCGCCCGTCATAGCAAGGGCTGACGTTGGAATTGCTATGGGTGCGATGGGTAGTGACGCCGCAATTGAGGCTGCCGATGTTGTCATAATGGATGATGACCCATCAAAGCTTGCTTTTGCAGTCAGACTTTCGAGAAAATGTATGAAAATTGTCAGACAGAACACCTCTTTCGCAATAGCCGTCAAGCTCGTCTCGCTTGTGCTTCTGAGTACGGGCTTGTCCGGAATGTGGCTTGCTGTGTTTGCAGACGTCGGAGTCACGGCAATAGTTGTGCTCAACTCCGCAAGATGTTGCGCATTGCGCAAATGA
>JAZPXL010000041.1:0-114809 GCA_045543615.1 Eubacteriales bacterium | reverse complement strand
AGACCGAGGTTAAGAATGGTGTCCATCATACCGGGCATAGATGCACGAGCACCGGAACGAACGGATACGAGCAGGGGGTTTGTCTTGTCACCGAACTTCTTGCCGGTGATGCCTTCCATCTTGGCAACATAAGTCATAATCTCAGCACGGATGCCCTCGTTGATGGTCTTGCCATCCTCATAATACTGAGTACAAGCCTCAGTGGAGATGGTGAAGCCCTGGGGTACAGGAAGACCGATGTTGGTCATTTCTGCGAGGTTTGCGCCTTTGCCGCCGAGGATCTCACGCATTGTTGCGTTACCCTCGGTAAAGAGATAGCAATATTTCTTTGCCATTTAAAATTCCTCCTATGGAAAATATTTTTTTAACTCAACTTATTCAAGGTAATTTTCGGTATTCGCAATTACCACCCGATATTATACCACACTTTCTATAAAATATCTATTATGTAGGCAAAATTTGTTAGCCTAAAAAAGTAAATTTTTTGTGAACTCGGCAGTTTGTGGTGCAATACAACCCTTTTTATGCTCTTTCCTTGACACAAAACAGCAGAATGTGTGCCAAACGCAAGCTTGTGCGAGGTAAAAAGGTGAGCTGTGTCAAGCTATTGGTTATTGACTTTTTGGCACGAATAATATATAATATAGCAAGCAAACAAGCTATAATTGATGTATAACTCGGCGGATCGTTCCCGGCGAGGTGTTTCGCTTTGCATTTTTGTGGCAAAACGAGGTAGCTTTCTTACAGAAAAGAGGTATAAAAATGGCTGATATATTTGATTTATTCGCACAGATCTCGAAGGGGGGGCAGACGCCGAGAGCCAAAGCACCTATTGAGTGGATAGTGGTCGGACTTGGCAACCCCGGTCGTGACTATGTCCGCACTCGTCACAACGCAGGCTTTATGGCAATGGACGTCATCGCACGCCGTTTTTCCGTTGTTTGTGATCGCAGTCGATTTCACGCACTTACGGCCGAGGGTATGATCGCAGGCAAGGGTGTGCTCTTTATGCTCCCGCAGACCTTTATGAACGCTTCGGGCGAGGCTGTTCGTGAGGCGGCGGCATTCTACAAAATTGACCCCTCACATATACTTGTTCTGTCGGACGACACCTGTCTCTCCATCGGCAAGCTTCGTCTGAGAGCCAAGGGCAGTGACGGAGGTCAGCGAGGACTTCGCAGTATCATCTATCATCTTCAGAGCGATGCGTTCCCTCGCATTCGCATTGGAGTAGGAGAAAAGCCCCATCCAGATATGGATCTTGTTGATTGGGTGCTCTCCCGCTTTACTGACGGAGAGCTGTCCGATCTCGAGAAGGCACTTAGTGTTGCCGCCGAAGGCGTTGAGCTTTACATCAGTGGCAAAACCGAGGAAGCTGTGCGTACCACAAACTCATTCAAGCTTCAATAATAAGGAGCGTGCGCTTGAAAAACATAAACGAAACCACCCTCACACCGTCCGACATCATTCTTGATGCGATCAGGTGTGACGGAGAATACAGTCAGCTTCTTGACGCCATAGAGGCGCAGAGGCGGGGCCGTCCCAAGCCCATTGTTGTATCGGGACTTTGCGAGGGAGCCGGGGACTCGATTGCGGCGGCAATATGCAAGGATATGCCGGGAGGACTTCCGGTGCTTTTGCTGTGCCCTGACGAGAAAACTGCAAAGAGAATGCTCTCCACGCTCACCTCTTTTTCTCTTCGTGTCGCATACTTCCCGATGCGTGACTTCAATATGTATAATATATCTGCTTCAAGAGAGTTTGAACAGCAGAGGCTTTCAGCTCTTCTTGCGCTCAGACTCGGCGAGCTTGATGCAGTTATCACCACACCTGAGGCGGCTCTTTCGCACACAATGCCCCTCTCATATATTACCGAGAGCACCATTCGTCTCTCACTCGACTCCGAAATCTCGCCCCAAGAGCTTATCCTCTCTCTTCTCAAAGCAGGCTATGTTCGCTCCTCTCTGGCTGAGGGCGCAGGACAGTTTGCACAGCGTGGCGGCATTGTAGACATCTGCTTTTACAGAGGCGGCAAGGTTGATGCCGTCCGTCTTGAATTCTTTGGCGACGAGATCGACCGAATGGGACGATATGACACGGTCACTCAGCGTGTTGTCGAGAACGTCGACAAGATCATAATCCCTCCCGCAAGAGAGATAGTTGCCGACGCAGAGGCACTTGACAGGATCAAGCACGCTATTGCTCTTCAAGCGAAGAAATGCCGTGACGCAAAGGGACGGGCGACTCTTGACGGTGAGCTTTCTGCCATCACACTCTACGAGAGCAGTGGCAGCGAGATACATTTTCTTGACAAATACATCTCCCTTGTATATCCCGAAAACGCCACAATTTTTGATTATTTCTCAAGTATGTCACTGTGCATCTCTCGCAGTGCGGCGTCAATTGAGGATGCCTTTGTTGCGGCAGAATATCGTGCCGAGCAGGCAAGCGTTGCCATCGTGGAGTCGGGGCTTCTTGACGGCAAGCACGCCGTCTTCTCCTCTCCAAAGTCACGCTATGAGCGTTTTTGTGCCGAGCACACAACAATTATGCTCGACTCGCTCGTTCAAGGTCTTTCAGGGCGTGCGCTTGGTGGACTTTTCGGCTTCAGAACGAAGCATTCGCTTGTTGCCGTGGACAATGATGAGCTTTTGCGTGAGGAGCTTGAGGGCTTCTCAGACAGCAAATATCGCATAATCATTATGGCAGGTGACGAGACACGTGCGAAGAATTATGCCGGTATGATAAGCGAGTCGTGGGGTATTGTCGCCCGTGCCGTTCTATCTGTCACACCCGGTGAGCTTTCCCGCCTTACCCGTGGCGAGATTTTGGTTCTCCCCGTCTCACCCACCTCTCCCTTTGAGCTTCCGTCTCCGAGAGTTGCCATCCTTTCATTGACTCACGCAGAGACAGCAAAGACAGCCAAGAGTCGAAATACAAAGGTTGGCAAGAAATCCAACGCCGCAAGCAAGATCATATCCTATGCCGATTTGCGTGAGGGTGACTATGTAGTTCACGAAAGTCACGGTATCGGTCAATATATGGGACTTACAACGATGACTCTTGACGGGGTCACCCGTGACTATATAACCATTCAATACGCAGGAAGCGACAAGCTCTTTATGCCTGTTGAAAAGCTCGACCGAGTGTCAAAATACATCGGAGCGCATTCCGATGACGGCACTCTCCGTCTCTCAAAATTCGGTTCAAGTGAGTGGGGACGGACAAAGGCAAGGGCAAAATCAACCCTGCGTGATATCGCAAAGGAGCTTATTGCTCTCTACGCCGAGCGTCAGCGCAGACCGGGCTTCTCATTCTCACCCGACGATGATTTCCAAAGGGATTTTGAGGCGGCGTTTGAATATGACGAGACGGAGGCACAGCTTGACGCAATAGCCGAGATCAAGGCAGATATGATAAAATCCACACCGATGGACCGTCTGCTCTGTGGAGACGTTGGCTACGGCAAGACCGAGGTTGCGTTCAGGGCCATATACAAGGCTATTTTGTCCGGCAAGCAGGTTGCTCTGCTCGTTCCGACAACCATTCTTGCGCTCCAACATTACCAAACTGCGCAGAGCCGTATGCGCTCATTCCCCGTAAACATCGAGATGCTCTCCCGTTTTCGCACGCCAAAGGAGCAAAAGAAGATAATTGCCGACATCGAAAAGGGAGACGTTGACCTCATCATCGGCACTCACCGTCTTCTCTCCTCCGACATCGTATTCAAGGATCTCGGACTTCTCGTTGTTGACGAGGAGCAACGCTTTGGAGTTGCCCAGAAAGAGAAAATCAAACAGCGTGTGGGAAATATTGACGTGCTCTCACTCAGCGCAACGCCCATTCCGAGAACGCTCAATATGGCTATGAGTGGAATCCGTGACATCTCGCTTCTTGATGAAGCACCGGGTGATCGCCGTCCCGTCCAGAGCTATGTTCTTGAGCACGATGACCTTATAATCTTTGACGCCATTCGCCGTGAGCTTGCCCGTGGCGGTCAGGTGTTCTATCTCTACAATTTCGTTGAATCCATCGACTCCGTTGCATCAAAGCTGCGCACGGCTTTCCCCGAGGCAAGAATTGTAACAGCACACGGCAAGATGGACAAGGAGAGGCTTGAGGACATCTGGCGTGATATGATCTCGGGTGAGATAGACGTTCTTGTAAGCACCACCATTATTGAGACGGGCGTTGACGTTCCCAATGCAAACACTCTCATTGTCGAGAATGCGCACAGGATGGGACTTTCCCAGCTTCATCAGCTCCGTGGACGAGTAGGACGCTCGCCAAGGCGTGCCTATGCATATTTCACCTTCCCCCGTGGGCGTGCGCTGACGGAGATTGCAGAGAAGCGACTTGAGGCAATCCGTGAATATACGGAGTTTGGAGCAGGCTTTGGAATTGCTCTTCGTGACCTTGAGATAAGAGGTGCGGGAAACGTGCTTGGTGCAGAACAGCACGGTCATCTTGACGCCATCGGATACGATATGTATATCAAGCTTCTCTCTGAGGCCATCCTTGAGGAGCGTGGAGAGGTAAGCGAGAGCAAGACCGACTGCACCGTAAATCTCGCCGTAAGTGCATATTTGCCCGATGACTATATTCAGTCATCCGTTGAGCGTATGATGATGTATAAGAAAATTGCTCACATCCGTGATAAGACCGATACCGAGGACATATACGAGGAGCTTTGCGACCGTTACGGAGAGCCTCCCGAGAGCGCGCTCTTCTTGCTTGACGTCTCGCTTCTGCGTTCATACGCCGAACGCTGTGGTATCCACGGCATCACCCAAGAGGGTCGGCAGATAACCATTGTTCCCGTAAAGCTTGACATCGACGTATGGAGCGAGCTTACAGACACTCTGCCCGTAAAGATTCGTGTTGTCCTTGCCGAGTATCCATATTTAGTGGTAACGCTGAGGGCAAACGATGACCCGATTGCAATTCTTTGCGATTTGTTCAAAAAATATATTGAAATATCTTCCCCTAAGTGATGGACAAAACGGAAAAAATGGTGTATAATATACTTGTTTGTTATGTTTTATCGCAAAAACGATGATTACAAGGCGAAAGTCAAAAAAGGAAATGATATTATAATGAAGATGAAAATAAGAATTACGGCAGTTCTGCTCACTCTTGTGATGCTCACAGCCACCCTCTGCGGATGCTCAAACCTCGGTACTCCCGTTATGGAAATTGAGGGAACGGAGATTACCCAAAATATGGTCGGCTTCTGGCTTGCTCGCTACAAAGCACAGTTTGAGCATTATTACGGAAGCGCAATTGCCAAGCAGTACGGTCTTTCAAGCATCGATCAGTTTTGGGCTTTGACTGCAAACAAGGACACCGGCGAGACCTTTGACGATGTTATGTCGGGATATATTTACGATAACGCAAAGACCTATCTCTGTGCGCTATATCTCTTCAACTACTACAAGCTCTCGCTTCCAAGCGAAACCGTAAGCGAGGTTGACGAGTATCTCGACTCTCTGCTTGAGGAATTTGCGTACGGCTCGAAGTCCGAGTTCAACGCCATCCTCTCCGACTACGGCATAAACTACGATATTCTCCGTGAGCTTTACCTCATTGATGAAAAGGTTGCTTATCTCAAGGACTATCTTTACAGTCCCGGTGGCCCTGAGGCTATCACCGACGCAAAGAAAGAGGCTTATTACCAGAGCCACTACGTCCGTATGAGACAGATTGCTTTCTTCATCAACGAATGTCCCGAAGTCGACGATAAGGGTGAATACGTCACCGACTCCGAGGGTCACACCAAATACCGTGATATGACAGCAGCCGAGACACAGGAGGCACGTGAACGCTGTGAGGAGGCTCTCAAAAAGCTGAAGGCAGGCGAGACCTTTGCTACGGTTATGACCGAGTATGACGAAAACACAGCCGACGATTCCTATGCAGGTGGACTTTATATGTCTGCTGACTCTGCTATCGGAACTGACGCTGCTCTTGACAAGATCTACGAGGAGCTTTGCAAGATGGAGGTCGGTGAGATCAAGCTGATCGAGACCGAGAACAATCTCCACATCATCGAAAAGCTTCCCCTTGACGCAGGTGCATACAATGCAAAGGCAAACTCCGATTTCTTTACATTCTACGATGCTGAGCTTGAAAAATACGTTGAGTTCGGCTACTACATCCGTACCCCTCTTTTCCTTGAATATATAGAGGCAAAGCTTGACGAGTACAAGGACATAATCATTATTGACGAGGAGCTTCTAAAGAAGACTAAGCTTTCAACAGTCAAGGCAAATTACTATTTCTGATTTGCCGTTTCTACCGATAAAAATTTAATAATCGAGTACAGGGGTGCCGTGCGGCTGAGACGGTCTTTGACCGAACCCTTTGAACCTGATACGGATAATACCGGCGAAGGAAGTAAAAGCTTACCGAAATTTCGGGGGTGCCGCACATTCACTGCAGGGGATGTGCGGCACTTTCTTTATTTCGGTGCTAATATACCGAAAGGAAAACAAAAAAATGAACACACAAAAACACGATGAACAAAGCCCTCGTGCAAAGAGACGTGAAAATCTTCTCGCACTCGTTGAGGGTGCGATGATGGTGGCTCTCGCCATCGTTCTCGATCTCCTGTGCAAGCTCATACCGTCCGTATTTCCATACGGTGGCTCAATAAGCCTCTTCTCAATCCCTCTCTTCTACTATTCATACAGGCGTGGTTGGAGATGGGGTATTGGAGCAGGTCTTGTGCTTGCCGTTGTGCAGATGATAACAGGCTTCTATGCGCCACCTGCCAACACCCTCTTTGCAGTATTTCTCTGCATTCTGCTTGACTACATCATCGCATTCACTCTCCTTGGTACTGCGTCCCTCTTTGCCGCTCCTTTTTCAAACGGAAGTGGCAGACGCCGTCTTGTCGGCTACGTCGTCGGCGCATTCGGCGCATCGGCGTTGAGATTTATATTCAGCTACATCTCAGGCATAGTCCTTTGGGATTCCTATTGCCCTGAGGGTATGAGTCTTTGGCTCTATTCACTCATCTACAACGGTGGTTATATGCTCCCAAACGCAATAATTGCCGCCGTCGCTCTTGCTATTCTCTGTCCCCTTGTCGATCCAAGGACACTCAGACCGATGAAATTTTCAAAGAAAGCAATATAACAAAAAAGCCGACAGGGTGTCCCCTGTCGGCTTTGATTTTTATCATCTCATTTATTATTTGAATAAGCCTGCGATAATATCGAGCAGATTGTATTCGGAGAATACAACAACTGTAACAAGTGATACTACCGACATAATCTTGATAAGAATATCAAGGGATGGGCCTACGGTATCCTTGAGAGGATCTCCGACGGTGTCACCGACAACGGCCGCATCGTGCGCTTCGCTTCCCTTGCCGTGACCTTCAACTGCACCTGTTTCGATATATTTCTTTGCGTTATCCCAAGCACCGCCCGAGTTACCTGAGAAGATTGCAAGCATAATTGCCGAGACGGTTGCGCCTATAAGGATACCTGCAACGAACTCTGCGCCAAATACAAATCCACACACAACGGGGAATGCTATTGCGATAATTGCGGGAACCTTCATCTCACGGAGTGCGCCCTGCGAGGAGATGCTGATGCAGGTCTTGTAGTCGGGCAGAACCTTGCCCTCCATAAGTCCCTCAATCTCAGCAAACTGACGGCGAACCTCATCAACCATCTTCTGAGCCGCCTTTGCAACTGCATCAATGAGCATACCTGAGAAGAGATAGGGGAGAGCCGCACCAACTATTGCACCAACAAGAGTGATGGGCTCGATGATATTGAGCGAGATGATGTCAAGTGCGCCTTCTCCTGCTTCTGCAACGCTGTCGCTTGCGGCAAAGAGGTAGGATGACATCATTGAAAGTGTTGCGAGTGCTGCGCTACCGATGGCAAAGCCCTTGCCTATTGCGGCAGTTGTGTTACCAACGCTGTCAAGCTTATCTGTAATCTCTCTAACGGAGGGATCGAGTGCGCTCATCTCTGCAATACCACCTGCGTTGTCGGAGATAGGTCCGTAGGTGTCAACGGAAACTGTGGTTGCAACGAACGAGAGCATACCGAGTGCGGCAATCGAAATGCCGTACATTCCCGAAACGAGGTAGGACGCATAAATAGCAACGCCGAGCACTACGCAGGGGAACATACAGGAGCGCATACCGAGTGCCAGACCCTTTGTTATTGTGAGAGCAGGGCCGTTGGTGGACGCTACCGAAATCATTCTTGTGGGCTTGAAATCGTAGCTTGTGTAATATTCAGCGATAAGACCTATAACTATGCCTGCAACTATACCGATAGTTGCAGAAACTGCGGGCGAGAGCCAGCCGAGATTGAGCGAAACTGTGCCGAGTGCCTCTGCATCGTATCCACCAAAGAAGAAATAGGACAGACCGAACACGCCAAGCACTGCCACACCTGCGGAAATCCAGGTGGAGAGGTTAAGCTCACGGTGGGGATCGCTTGAAAGCTTCTTTTTAATAAGAAGGGATGCAATACCGATGATGCAGGCGATAAGTCCGACACCTGCGAACACTATTGGGAAATAGAGCATTGTTCGAAGCAGCTCGCTGTTGGCAAAAACGTTCTTTGCAAACAGCTCTGCGGCAAGAATCGCCGACGAGAGAATTGCTCCAACATAGCTCTCAAGCAGGTCACTTCCAAGACCTGCAACGTCACCGACGTTGTCGCCGACATTGTCAGCTATTGTTGCGGGGTTACGGGGGTCATCCTCGGGGATGTGCGCCTCAGTCTTACCAACAAGGTCAGCACCCATATCTGCTGCCTTTGTGTAGATACCACCACCGACACGGTTGAAGAGTGCGATAAGCGAGCAACCGAGAGCGTAGCCCGAAATTGTCATTGTAAAGCCTGTGTTGAGCTGATAGGACGGAACAATGAGAGAGAGCAGGCTGTTCTGTGTGCCGTGTGCGCTGTCAACTATTGCGTCAAGCTGACCGAGCAGGATGCCGAAAACGATGTAGACAATGAAGATACCGAGAAGGGCAAAGCCAGCAACGCAAAGTCCCATTACGCTACCACCCTTAAAGGCAACCTTAAGGGTCTGACCGAGGTCACCTGTTGTGCGAGCACGGTTTGTTACTCTGACGTTTGCATAAGTAGCTATCTTCATTCCGACATATCCTGCGCACTCACTCATTGTTGCACCAATGAGGAAGGCTATTGCAGCCTGCCAGGAAACGAGGAATGCAAGCACTGCCGCAACCACAAGGGCAACGACTACGATGATTCTCATCTCGTATTCAATAAAGGCTTTAGCACCAATACGGATAGCTGAGGCTATCTCCTTCATTCTGTCAGTTCCCTCATCAAGCTTCTTTACACCAAAGAAGTTGACGGCGGCAAAGCCCAGAGCAGCCACGGCCGCACCGAGTGCTACAAGTAAAATAAGCGTAGGCATAATATTAACTCCTTTTTGCTTTTTGTGTGAGCGTTTGTGTTCACAAAATTTATAAATAATATTATAACAAAATTCACACCCATTTGTAAATAGGATTGGCGCAAAAATATTAAAAAATTACGCCAATTTTTTCTCACTTTTGCGCTTTTCGGAATTTTTTCTCCTAAGTGGAAAAATATTTCTGCAGCTCTATTGAATTTATCGAGTTTTTGTTGTATAATTTATATTGTATTTTGCAATGTGGGGTGCAGTATGGGACCTATTGGATTTGATAACGAAAAATATCTTCGTTTGCAATCACAGCATATAAGAGAAAGAATCGACCGTTTCGGCGGTAAGCTCTACCTTGAATTTGGCGGCAAGCTTTATGATGACAACCACGCATCCAGAGTGCTTCCCGGCTTTGAGCCTGACAGCAAGCTGAAGATGCTTCTTGAGCTTAAGGACGAGGCTGAAATCGTCATCGTCATCAGCGCAGGAGATATAGAAAAGAACAAAAAACGCGGAGACCTCGGCATTACCTACGACCTTGATGTGCTCCGCCTTATTGATGTCTTTAGGCATTTCGGGCTCTATGTCGGAAGTGTTGTTCTGACTAAATATGAGTCACAGCCCGCCGCCCGTGCGTTCCGTGCAAAGCTTGAGTCGCTGGGCGTCCGTGTCTACCGTCACTATCCCATCGAGGGCTATCCCTACAATATCGAATACATCGTCTCCGAGGACGGATACGGCAAAAATGAATTTATTGAAACCGAGCGAAAGCTAGTGGTTGTAACTGCTCCCGGCCCCGGCAGCGGCAAGGCGGCAGTTTGTCTCTCGCAGGTCTACAACGAAAACCGCAGAGGTGTCAGGGCAGGCTATGCAAAATTCGAGACCTTCCCCGTGTGGAATCTCCCCCTCCAGCATCCCGTCAACATCGCATACGAGGCTGCAACGAGTGATCTCAATGATGTCAATATGCTCGACCACTACCATCTTGAGGCGTATGGCGAGACTGCTGTAAACTACAACAGAGATATTGAGGTATTCCCCGTTCTCGCCGCAACCTTTGAGAGAATCTACGGCACCTGTCCCTACAAATCTCCCACGGATATGGGTGTTAATATGGCGGGCTTCTGCATCACCGATGAGGATGTTGTCAGACGTGCCGCACAGAGAGAAATTATTCGCAGATATTATCACGCCCTTGTAGCAGTTCGCCGTGGCGAGCTTCCCTCCGAGGTGCTTCTCAAGCACGAATTTCAGATGAAGCAGGCGAGAATTTCACCCTCCGACCGTCCTGTTATCGGTGCGGCTATCGCAAAGAGAGATCAGACGGGCGAGCCTGCCGCCGCAATAGAGCTTCCCGACGGAAGAATTATTACGGGCAAGACCTCAAAGCTGCTCGGCGCAACATCAGCAATGCTCCTCAACGCACTCAAGGCACTTGCAGGAATTGATGACAGCGTGCATCTTATGTCACCGTCCGTCATTGAGCCTGTTCAGCATCTAAAGGTAGCTCATCTTGGCAATCACAATCCCCGACTTCACACAGACGAGGTGCTCGTTGCCCTCTCGGTCTGCGCAGTCAGCTCTCCTGAGGCCGAGCTTGCCATCGAACAGCTTGCCTCTCTCCGTGGTTGCGATGCACATTCAACCGTCATTCTCTCGCATACGGACGAAAACCTGCTCAAAAAGCTCGGTGTAAACA
This sequence comes from Eubacteriales bacterium, assembly GCA_045543615.1. Taxonomy (GTDB): domain Bacteria; phylum Bacillota; class Clostridia; order Oscillospirales; family CAG-272; genus CAG-390. The sequence goes on along the minus strand of JAZPXL010000041.1, from coordinate 103,696 downwards.
TCACATACGAGCCGTTCTATCAGACAAAAAAGCTCTATCACAACTAAATAAGAAATGGCAAGGAACTGTTTTCCTTGCCATTTTCTATTATTCAGCAACCATAATATAGCTGTAAATTGCCTGACCACCACGGATAGCATAAACCTCGCAGGTGGGGTATTTGCTCTCTATATAAGAAGCGATTTCTCCACATTCAGCCTCATCTGCGTCCTCACCATAAAAGAGCAGACAGAGTGAATGCTCGGTAAGCGAAAGTCCGTCAGCAAGGCGTTTTGCCGCCTCGAGTCTGCTTGTGTCGTGCGAGAGGATCTTCTTTCCTACATATCCTATATAGTCGCCCTCCTTGACGCTGACATCACCAATGTCTGCGTCTCTTACGCACATAGCGATCTCTCCCGTAAGCACACCCTTCATATTATCATAAAGGATCTTCTCTACCTCATCGGCATTGTCCGACGAGAAGTCAGCCATCGAAAGTGCCGCATAGCCCTCTCCGACATTTCTCGTCTCAATTACACGGACAGAAATATCGTCACAGAAATTGCCTGCCTGCTTTGCGGCCAAAATTACGTTGCCGTTGTTCGGGAACACAAACACAGTCTCGGCGTTTGCTGCTCGGTACGCCGCCAAAAGCTCCTCAGCCGAGGGGTTACAGCTCTGTCCACCCTCAACGATAACATCGGCTCCACACTCTACAAAGGTCTGCTTGATGCCCTCGCCCGATGCAACGACCACAACGCCGTAAGGCTTCTTAGGCTCTGCACTCTCGGTGCTGTCCTTTTGTGGTTCAGCCTGTACCTCTTCGTCAAGGCTGTTGTGTTGGAGAGACATATTCTCAACCTTAACCTTTAGAAACTCGCCGTACTGTTGGCAAAGCTCAAACACCTTGTGGGGTGTCATTGTGTGTATATGAAGCTTGAGAACGCTGTCAGACTTTACAGCAACTATTGAATCACCAAGAGTGCAAAGTGTTGCACGGAAGGAGTCAAGATCAAAGCTCTCTATATCCGTCTTTGAGCGTTGCAGACGAACCAAAAGCTCTGTGCAATAGCCAAAAGTGAGTATGTCATTCTCAGTAAAAGCATCAATATCAATCTCTGCCGTCTGCTTGCCTGTCTCTGCAACTACCTCTTCCTCAATGGGATATTCACCGTCAAAAGCGATGCACATTCCCTCAACGATGCAAAGCAAGCCGGCTCCACCTGAGTCAACAACTCCTGCGTCCTTTAAGACGGGGAGAAGCTCGGGAGTTCTGTCGAGTGAGCGGCGTGCCTCATCTGCAAAGTCGGTGAGGAAAGACACAACGCTTGCCGCATCCGTTCCGTTGCACGCAAATTCCGTTGCGTCCTTTGCAACCGTAAGAATTGTTCCCTCGGTGGGCTTCATAACTGCGCTGTACGCACGCTTTACACCCTTTCTGAATGCACGTCCGAGTGCTCGCATATCAGCCTCGTTAAGTCCTGCAAGTCCCTCTGCGATTCCTCTGAAGAACTGCGAAAGGATTACTCCGGAGTTTCCTCTTGCAGAGAGAAGCATTCCGTCGGATACACGCTTTGCAACCTCTCCCAGAGTCAAATCCTCTGCACGAGCACATTCAGCTCCACCTGCAAGCGTCGAGAGCATATTGTCTCCCGTGTCGCCGTCAGGAACGGGAAATACGTTGAGATCATTTATCTCCGATGCGTGTGAGCGAAGATTGTACGCCGCCGCACGAATCATATCGGCGAACATCTGTGCAGTTAAAACAAACTCTTTTTTATTTTCCATTTCGTCAAGCTCTCCAAATAATTATCTTTCCTTGCCTACGAAGAACAGAGCAAGTGTGCCGGGGCCTGAATGTGAACCGATTACGGGGCCCGTGTAAACTATCTCGTCAACATCAAGTCCGTATCCGTCCTTTATGAAGCTCGCAAGAAGCTCTGCGTCCTCCATACAATCGCCCTGACAGATAAAGATGTCACCACTCTTAAGGTCAACCTTGCTCTCGCCAAGCTTATCGGCAAGCATCTTTATGGATGCTCTTCTGCCTCTTGCCTTTGTTACACTTACAAGATGACCGTCATTGTCAACGTGCAAAACAGGCTTGATACCAAGCAGACCACCAACAAATGCAACGGTAGGGCTTATTCTTCCACCTCTCTTGAGGTATTCAAGATCATCAACCGTGAACCAATGGCAAAGTCTCGGAACTATGCTCTGTGCGTAGAGGGCTGCCTCGTCAAGAGTAGCACCCTCTGCCTGTTTCTTGAGCACAAGATATACAAGAAGACCAAAGCCTGCAGATGCGCAGAGAGTGTCAATTACAATAATCTTTCGCTCAGGATACTTCTCACTCAGCTCCTCTGCGGCAATTCTGGCGGAGTTTACGGTTGTGCTGAGCCCCGAGGAAAAGCCGAGATAGAGAACGTCCCGCCCCTCTTTAAGTATCGACTCAAACAGGGGAGTAAATACACCGGGGTTTGCGGCACTCGTCTTTGCACTTGCTCCCGCACGCATTCTCTCGTAGAAGCTCTTGGGGTCAATATCCGTGTCCTTGTATTCTTTATCGTCATCCGTGAATTTCAAAGTCAGATCAACGTACGGCACTCCCCATTTTCTGAGAAGCTCGCCACCCATATCGCAAGCAGAATCGCATACTATCGAATACTGTGCGACATCGTTTTTAAAGCAATAATCCATTTGTTTTTCTCCTTTTTGTGCTAAAGCTTGATCTTTTAGTACTAACTGAGGGTCGCTAATATTATATTAAAAACCCCTATTCTTGTCAATAAACCATATAAATTATTGACTACACTAAGAATAGAATACCATTCTTCTGTCAGTTTACCCACTCTACTCACAGTAGATAGTGGGCTTATCTACTGTCTTTAGGCATTTAAAGCCGTCCCATCTCCCCAAAAACGTGCAGACAGCACAAAATTGCCGCAGGTCGTTCTTTTTTACCTGAAGCAATCGTTCTCGTTGTGGGATACACAAGTGTGCCGCAGAGGACACGAAAAAGCCATCCTGCAGACAGCCAAAAAGAAAGGAAACCGTCCTCGATACAGCACACCGTGTGCTAATGATTATAGCATATTTTTCTATCTTTGTCAATACTTTTTTGACAATTTGCCGTTTCTTCTCATTTCCCCCTTTCGTGCAGAAAGAAGAAAAAGTGCCCTCACTCCACTCTCTTTTCACTTGACTTTTTTCTTTTAGTGTGATATAGTATAATTGAGAAAATTTATACTATACTATTTTTTAGTAACGAAAAGGAAACTTAAAATGGCAAATTACAGAAGAGGAAGGATCAACGATGAGGTGCGCAACGCCCTCTCCGTGATTCTTCGTGAGGTAAAAGACCCGAGAGTCAGCAACTCTTTTATCAGCATTATTTCTGCCGATGTGACTCCCGATCTTAAATACGCAAAGATCTATTACTCCCTGCTCGGCGTTGACGGAGACAGAGAGGCCGAAAAAACGGTGGCAAAGGGACTTGTTTCGTCCACAGGCTTTATTCGTCGCCGCCTTGCACACGAGCTCGACCTCAGACAGACGCCCGAGCTTACCTTTATTCTCGACCGTTCAGGCGCAAGAGGTGCGCACATCTCCTCCCTGCTCCACAGCGTAAGCCAAAACAGCCCTGCCCCAAGTGACGAGGACGACGGCACAACAAAGGCGGTTGATGAGGATGCGTGATCTTACCTTCAAAACTGCTTGCAGACGGCTGTATGAGCTGACATACAGCGGAAAGCTCGCCATCATTGTGCACGCTCGCCCCGACGGTGACTGCATCGGCTCAGCCTATGCGCTCTCGGTTCTGCTTTCGTCCGTGAGCTGCAAAAGCCGCATCATATGTGCCGATCCACTTCCCAAACGCCTGGCGTTTATTGCACAAATGACTTCTCTGCCAACAGTTCTTACACCCACCGAGATCCCCGACGATTATTCACCAAAGCAAGTAAACGCCGTGGCTCTTGACATCGCTGCACCTGCGCAGTTTGGCTCACTTGAGGGCGTTTACAATGTTGCACTCTCCTTTGATCATCACGCAAGAAGCACCCCGTTTTGTGACAGATACCTCTCCCCTGAGTCATCAGCAACGGGCGAAATAGTTTGGAGAATCGCAAGAGAATGGGTGCGTATGGGGTATATCAAGGAAATCCCATCCCGTATGGCTTCTGCCGTATACGCTGCCATCAGCTCTGACACAGGTTGCTTTAGGTATTCCAATGTAACACCGACAACCCACCGTATTGCCGCACAGCTTGTCACCATCGTACCGGAGCATTATGACATTGACCGTCTGCTTTTTGATACCAAAACTCCCGGCAGACTTGCGGCAGAGCAAACAGCTCTTGAGCTTCTCTCTCTTCACGAGAACGGAAAGATATCCATCTGCTCAATCACTCTTGAAGAAATGGAGGCAAAAAACCTTGCAGGCGAGGATCTTGACGCCTTCATTGATATTGCAAGGTCTGTGGCAGGTGTCGAAATTGCGTTCTCCGTCAGACAGGAGGCTGAGGGTGCGTACCGTGTATCTGCGCGTTCAAACTCCAACGCCGACGTCTCTGCCCTCTGCGCTACATTTGGTGGTGGAGGTCACATTAAGGCGGCAGGCTGTACCATCTGTGCAAGCTCAATATCCGAGGCTTGCGAAATTCTCATCTCAAAGGCACATTCACTAATCTCATAAACGGGACAAAAATGAAAAAAGACCGTTATTTTACACCCAGACGAATACGTGCGGCGGTTTTCTTTGCGATTCTCCTCGCTCTGCTTGCCGCCGTCACATATTTTTTATGGAAGAATCTTTCGGCATTTGCCGACTCGCCCGATGCCTTCAGGGACAAGCTGCTCTCCTACGGCGTCTATTCATACGTTGTTGCAGTAGCAATTCAGATCTTGCAGGTCATAGTGGCACTCATTCCGGGCGAGGTCGTTGAGATAGGCATCGGCTACACCTTCGGATACGTCGGTGGAACTCTGCTTTGTTTGCTCGGCGTTGCACTTGGCACAATTCCAGTCTTTCTTCTGACACGGCGATTTGGCAGACGCTTCGTCGACATCTTCGTTGACAGCGAAAAAATCGACTCCCTTGCGTTTATAAACAACGAAAAAAGGCTTCGCCGTCTCATCTTTCTGCTGTTCTTTATCCCGGGAACGCCCAAGGATCTGTTTACCTATTTTGTTGGACTTACATCCATCACCCTCCCCGACTTTCTCTTCATCTCGCTCATCGCTCGCATTCCGTCAATTGTATCCTCAACTGTGGGTGGGCATTTTATCGCAGAGGGCGACTATCTGACAGCGGCCATCATCCTCGTTATCACGGGTGTGATCTCTCTGTGCGGAATATGGCTATATAATTTCATTTCTGCTAAATACAGGGAGAAAAAGAAATAGAATTGTTCCATTATTGGAATTTTTATTGTATTGACCGATTTTATAAATCGGTCAATACTTTTATTTTTCCGATTTTGGAATTTTTTCTTCAAAAGCTATTGACAAACGCCCGACTGCGTTGTATAATGTACTCAAACAGAGAAATTGTGAGGTATATATATATGAAGACTTCAAAGAAAACGCAAGCACCCACTACCATAGACGCTGACGCAAAGAAGAAGGCGTTGCAGACTGCCATCGCGCAGATCGAGCGTGATTTTGGCACAGGAGCTGTAATGCGTCTTGGCGAGAATGCGCATATGGAGGTTCAGGCTGTCCACACAGGCTCCATCTCCCTTGACCTTGCGCTTGGTATTGGTGGACTGCCCAGAGGAAGAATTATTGAGATCTATGGCCCTGAGTCATCGGGTAAGACCACCGTTGCGCTCCACGTTGTAGCTGAGGTGCAGAAGGGTGGTGGCGAGGCGGCGTTTATTGATGCAGAGCACGCTCTCGATCCCGTATATGCAAAGGCTCTTGGCGTTGATATTGACAATCTTCTTGTTTCACAGCCCGATTGTGGCGAGGATGCGCTCGACATCACAGAGTCGCTCGTCCGCTCAGGTGCAGTTGATATCATCGTTATTGACTCCGTTGCAGCTCTCGTTCCCCGTCAGGAGCTTGAGGGCGATATGGGATCCTCCCAGGTCGGTGTTCAGGCAAGACTTATGTCGCAGGCAATGAGAAAGCTCTCTGCCGCCATCTCCAAGTCAAACTGCGTTGTTATCTTTATCAACCAGCTTCGTGAAAAGGTCGGAGTTATGTACGGCAACCCCGAGGTTACCACAGGTGGACGTGCGCTGAAATTCTACGCATCCGTCAGAATTGATGTTCGCAAATCCGAACAGCTTAAGACGGGCAACGATATTTACGGCAACCGTGTAAAGTGCAAGGTCGTAAAGAACAAGGTTGCTCCTCCCTTCCGAACTGCCGAATTTGACATTCTCTATGGCAAGGGCATCTCCAGAGCAGGTGAGCTTGTTGATATGGGCGTTGCTCTCGGAGTTATCCAGAAGAGTGGCTCTTGGTTCTCCTATGGCGGCGAGCGAATCGGTCAGGGCCGTGACAACGCACGCAAGCTTCTTGAGACGGACGCAGCTCTGTTTGAAGAGATCGAAAACAAGATTCGTGCGCTGAGTGACAAGCTTGCTGACAGCGAGGACGCCGAATTTGAGCTTGACGAGGACGATGATCTCGACATTGATCTTCTCGGCGACGATCTTTAATTAAAAGGTATGCAAATTATAAGCATAAAAAGTGCCGACGGTGGTGGAGCTGTCAGAATCACAGCTCTAAGTGCTGATGGCGAGAGGCTGTCCTTTTACTTGCTAAAAAGCTCGTATGATAGCCTCTCTCTCGCCACTGGCGAACACGACGACTCGTTTATTGACACGCTAACTCATCTTGATGCTGTGGCATCGGCTGTCAAAGCAGGTCGGCGCACGCTTGCCTACGGTGCAAATTCAGCAAAAGCTTTGCGAACAAAGCTTTTGCGAAAGGGTTTTTCGCCGTCCGTTGTATCTCCCGCCATTGATATTCTCGTGCGCGAGAGTGGAATGGACGAGAGTGCCGATGCGATGCGACTTTGCGAGCTTGCGCTTGGCAAGAACCTTGGCGCATCGAGGATAATTTTGTACCTGAAGAACCGTGGATATACTGATGACTCACTGACAGAAGTCAAAAAATACCTATCGGAAATTGACTTTTCAGTTCTCTGCCGACGCTCACTTGAGAAGAAATACCGTGTTTTTCCGAGCGACGAGGGTGAGAGGCAGAAATGCATAGCCTATCTTTTGCGCCAGGGCTTTACCTACGCTGACATAAGACGGGCTTTATGTAATGAATAACTTTTCGCTCAAAGGAGAGCGTTATGGCTAACAAAAAGATCGGGGGAGCAACGCTTACCTCCCCCGTAAGCTATCTATCGGGAGTTGGGCCTGCGAAGGTAGCGGCTTATGCGAGGCTTGGTATCGAAACCGTCGAGGATCTTCTTCATCACATTCCGCGCGCATACGAAAACCGTGGTGATGTGCTGACGCTTGAAGGCTCACGGACGGACGGAAGCAAAAGCTCGCTTGTGCTGACAATAGCAACCGCCCCCACAGCTGCACGCCTTAAGGGACGGATGGTAATTGTAAAATTCCGTGCCTTTGATGAAAGTGGAGTGGCTGATATAACATTTTTCAACGCGCCATACTTAAAGCAGGTCTTCCTGCCGGGGACTGAATGGCGTTTTTTTGGCGTTGTCGAAAGAAAACTTACGAGAGGTGGAATGAGATATTCGCTCTCCTCTCCTGCATACGAGCCGTACAATCCCGACGGAATGAGGGATTTTATCTCCGTTTACCCTCTGACCGAGGGTCTGACGCAGAAGGTGCTTGCCTCAAATATCGCAGATGCTCTCCGTCTTTCTGACGGAGCTGAGGATGTCATTCCACCCCAAATTCGCCGTCTGCGTTCTCTCTGCACAAAGTCGTACGCCCTGCGAAACATTCACAATCCCGAAAGCTTTGCGGCAATCAACACTGCAAAGCGCAGACTTATATATGAAGAGTTTTTCCTCTTCTCGCTTGCTATGTCAAAACGGGAACGCCTGCAGAGAGAGGAGAACGCAACGCCCTGCACAAAGCAGAACATCTCCCCCCTGCTTGCCTGCCTGCCCTATGAGCTGACGGGTGCGCAGAAGCGAGCAATTACCGAAATTGCCGCAGATATGAAAAAGGCTGTTCCTATGCACCGTATTGTTATCGGTGACGTTGGCTGTGGCAAGACCGTTGTTGCCGCCGCCGCAATTCTGATTGCCGTAATGAGTGGCACCCAGGCGGCACTTATGGCACCGACCGAAATTCTTGCAAGACAGCATTTTGATGATCTTTCTCCCATTTTTTCCGAGATGGGCATTTCCTGTGAGCTTCTTGTTGGAGCGACCACGGCAGCAGAGAAAAGGCGCATTTATGCATCCCTTTCCGACGGGGATGTCGACACGAGACTTAAAATCGTTATTGGTACTCACGCACTTATCTCGGAGGGCGTTGAGTTTTCGCACCTCGGTCTTGTTGTAACTGACGAACAGCATCGCTTTGGAGTGAGTCAGCGAAGCGCACTTGCAGCCAAGGCAGAGGGAGCGCACGTGCTTGCGATGAGCGCAACGCCAATTCCACGTTCTCTGGCTCTTGTAATGTACGGCGACCTTGACATCTCCACTATTGACGAGCTACCACCCGGACGGCAGACGGTCGACACCTTCGTTGTTGACGAGAGCTACCGTGAGAGACTTATTGCATTTATCAGAAAGTCGGTGAGCGAGGGTGGACAGGTCTACATCGTCTGCCCTTCCGTTGAGGAAAGTGGAAAGAGTGACGGTGGCGAGGTTGATCTGTGCGACATCACGGACGGTGGAATAAGCAAAAAGCCACCACTTAAGGCGGCTGTCAGCTATGCTGACGAGCTATCAAAGAGGCTGCCTGAGCTTGTGGTCGGCTTCATTCACGGCAAGCTCAAATCATCTCAAAAGGAAGCTATTATGAACTCTTTTGAGTGTGGTGACATAAACGTGCTTGTCTCGACAACGGTTATTGAGGTCGGCGTCAACGTACCAAACGCCACGCTTATGATAATTGAGAACGCAGAGCGTTTTGGTCTTTCACAGCTTCACCAGCTCCGTGGGCGAGTTGGACGAGGCAAAAGAAAATCATATTGCGTGCTCGTCTCGGATGACGCATCGCCTACTGCGCAGACACGGCTTTCCGTAATGAAGGACAACCAAAACGGCTTTGCAATTGCCGAGGCAGACCTAAAGGCGAGAGGACCCGGTGATTTTCTTAGCGGAGGCAGCTCTGAGGTAAGGCAGAGTGGAGGAATCAAGTTCCGTTTTTCCGATCTCGGTTCGGACGCTCTGGCATTTACCACGGCAACCGAGGACGCGCGTGCGCTTCTCGCAGAAGACCCAACGCTTGAGGGCTACCCCGAGCTTGCGGCGGCTGTTGCCCGTCTCGGCTCCGCAACAGCTCTTGATTAAGATATACTAATAAGAAAGGTAACAACTCAAATGGAAAACAAAAGCAGAGGAATTATAATTATTGATCCCGGACACGGACAGTTTAACAACAAGCACACCACCCGTGACGGCTTTTATGAGGGTACGCAGAACTTCATTCTCGGCACTTTTCTAAGGGATGAGCTCGTTTCGCTCGGCTTTGAGGTTATTATGACAAGAAATGCCGTCGAGGACAACCCCTCGCTTGAAGAGCGTGGCTCGTCTGCAGGAAAGAACGGTGCAATCCTCTTCCTCTCCCTGCACTCAAACGCACCGGGCGGCAACCCATCAGACCCACATTATCCAACCGTCCGTGGAGTTGAGACATATTATTCCGTAAGTGACGCCGAGGGCAACGCACCCATAGCAAAGGCACTCAACTGTGCCGTTGTTGAGGTTATGGATTCACTTGACCGTGGAATTAAGACCCGTCGTCATCCCGAAAACGAAAGCATTGACTATTACGGCGTGCTTCGTGCCTCTGCCGCATCCGGCTGCAAGAGAGCATTTCTTGTTGAGCACGGCTTCCACACCAACCCCGAGGACTCCCTCTTTTTGCAGAGCGAGGAGTGCCTGCGCCGTCTTGCCAAGGCTGAGGCTGCCGTTATCGACAGATATTTTTAATTTTTCGCTTTGAATAATCATTTTTAGAAAGAACAGCCACCCCTGTGGGTGGCTGTTTTGTTTTTATCTGTATTTTACTTAACCGAGTCCACATATCTGCAAGCGGCGAGTGCGCATACAGCACCGTCCGCCGTTGCCGTAGAGATCTGGCGAACCGTCTTCTGTCTGCAATCGCCTGCGACAAAGAGGCCGGGGGTTGATGTGCCTCCATCGCCATCTGTTACGGCGTAGCCGTATGAGTCAAGAGCGCAAAGACCCTCGAGAATACCCGTTGCAGGGCTCATACCTACGGCGAGGAAGACGCCGTTTACCGAAAGCGTGCGTCTCTCGCCCGTCTCTGTATTTCGTATTTCGATGCCGACAAGCTCGCCGTTCTCGGAGAGATAGCTCTCAAGCACGCTGTTATAAAGAACGCTTACGTTTTCATTACTGAGAAGCTCGTCTGCGGCACTCTTCTCGCCTGTGAGGAACGCAAGGTTCTGCACTACCGTCAGGCTTTTTGCAGTTTTTGCAAGCATATTTGCCTCAACTATTGCCGAGTTTCCTCCACCTATGACGGCTACGTGCTCGTCTGCATAAAACGCACCGTCGCAAACTGCGCAGAACGAAATGCCGTGACCGATAAGCTCCACCTCTCCCTCAAGTCCGAGCGTGCGATGCTTTGAGCCTACGGCAACAATTACCGACTTGGAAGCAAAATCGCCGTCGGCAGTTTTCACCTCAAAGCCCCCGTCCGTCTTCTCGATTTTCAAGACCTCGCTCATCTCGATATCAGCACCGAGTGCGAGTGCCTGCTCAACCATCTTGTCTGCAAGCTCGTTACCCGAAATCTCCGAAAAGCCCGGGTAATTTTCAATCTTTGGCGAGAATGTGATCTGTCCACCGAAAGTTGAGCGTTCAATAACGGTAACGCTCTTGCCCGCTCTTGTTGCGTAAATTGCGGCAGTAAGACCTGCCGGGCCTGCTCCGATTATGATAATATCCTTCATTTCTGTCTCCTATGTCACAAATCGGGGTGTTGCGTGCAGCACCCCGATTTGATTTATGAGGATTATTCCTCTGTTGTTGCTCTGATAAATTCCTTGACGCCTGTGATGTCGGCAAAGATCGTTACATCTTCTCCCACGAAATAGAGAAGTGTGGGTGCCTGGCGTGTATTGTATTTCTTTGCAAAATCAGGATCGTCCTCAAAGTAGATCTTTTCAAAGGCTATTCCTGCCTTTTCAAGCAGGGATGCTGCGATCTTACACTTGGGGCAGGTCTTTGTTGCAAAGAGAACTACTCTGCCGTCGGTGGATTCTACCGTTGTGCATTCGCAGTCGGCACTTCCCTTATTTGCAGTACCGTGACCTCTTACGTCATAATTCTCCATCGAGGAGGGAATATCGTACTCAAGTCTCTCTACGTATTCCTGGCTCTTGCCGTCATTCCAGTTCTGAACGGGTCTGTAATATCCTGTTATACGGCTGTAAACCTCGGTTGCCTTGCCACAGGTGGGGCAAGCGAAATGCTCGCCTGCGATATATCCGTGGTCGGAGCATACGGAGTATGTGGGAGAGAGTGTATAGTAGGGCAGGCTGTAATTCTCTGCAATCTTGCGAACGAGAGCTGCTGCAGCCTTCCAATCGGGCAGCTTTTCACCAAGGAAGGTGTGGAATACTGTTCCCGAGGTATAGAGTGTCTGGAGCTTGTCCTGAATATCAAGAGCTGCAAATACGTCATCGGTGTAGCCGACGGGGAGATGCGAGCTGTTGGTGTAGTAGGGTGTTTCACCCTGGGATGCCGAGATGATGTCGGGATATCTCTTTCGGTCGTGCTTTGCAAGACGGTAAGAGGTGGACTCTGCAGGTGTTGCCTCAAGGTTGTAGAGGTCGCCGTACATCTCCTGATAGTCGGAGAGTCTCTCTCTCATATGATTGAGAACATCCTGTGTAAACTTCTGCGCTCTCTCGTCTGTAAGGTCGCAACCAAGCCAGCTTGCGTTGAGGCAAGCCTCGTTCATACCAACAAGACCGATGGTTGAGAAGTGGTTATCAAACGAACCGAGGTAACGCTTTGTGTAGGGATAGAGTCCCTCTGCGAGAAGCTTTGTGATAACGTCACGCTTGATCTTGAGTGAGCGTGCTGCAATATCCATAAGCTTGTCAAGTCTGCGATAGAAATCAGCCTCGTTCTCTGCAAGATAGCCGATTCTGGGCATATTGATGGTAACAACACCAACGCTACCTGTGCTCTCGCCCGAACCGAAGTAACCACCCGACTTCTTGCGAAGCTCACGCAGGTCAAGACGGAGACGGCAGCACATTGAACGAACATCGCTCGGCTCCATATCGCTGTTGATGTAGTTGGAGAAGTAGGGGATACCGTACTTTGCTGTCATCTCAAAGAGAAGACGGTTGTTTTCTGTATCCGACCAGTCAAAATCACGGGTAATTGAATATGTGGGGATGGGGTATTGGAAGCCACGTCCGTTTACGTCACCCTCAATCATTATCTCGATAAATGCCTTGTTTACCATATCCATCTCGGCCTTGCACTCGCCGTAGGTGTAGTCCTGGGGCTTACCACCAACTATTGCAGGCTTGTCAACCATATCGGGAGGACATACCCAGTCGAGTGTGATGTTCGAGAAGGGGGCCTGTGTTCCCCAACGGGATGGTGTGTTTACACCGTAAACAAAGGACTCGATGCACTTCTTAACCTGCTCATAGCTGAGGTTGTCGTACTTAACGAAAGGTGCGAGATAGGTATCAAAGGAGGAGAACGCCTGTGCGCCTGCCCACTCGTTCTGCATAATACCGAGGAAGTTTACCATCTGGTTGCAGAGTGTTGCAAGATGCTTTGCAGGTGCAGATGCTATCTTACCTGTAATTCCTCCAAGTCCCTCTTCAATAAGCTGACGGAGTGACCAGCCTGCACAATAGCCTGTCAGCATAGACAGATCGTGCAGATGGATATCTGCGTTCTGATGAGCCTGTGCGATCTCATCATCGTAGATCTCGGAGAGCCAATAGTTTGCTGTGATGGCTCCGGAGTTCGAGAGGATAAGTCCACCTACGGAATAAGAAACCGTGGAGTTTTCCTTAACTCTCCAGTCGGTGCTCTTTACATAGGAGTCAACGAGTGCCTTGTAGTCAAGAACCGTGGACTTCATCTTACGGAGCTTTTCTCTCTGGCGACGGTAGAGGATGTATGCCTTTGCAACATCCTCATATCCTGCCTGAGCCAAAACAGTCTCGACGCTGTCCTGAATATCCTCGACAGCTATCAAGTCACCCTTTACCTTGGGCTCAAAGTGGGATGTGACACGAAGTGCGATGAGATCGATCACATCGGGGTTGTATTTCTTGTCGCAGGCCTCGAATGCTTGCGTTATTGCCTTGCTGATTTTCGAGATGTCAAAACTTACTACGCTACCATCTCTTTTAGTTACCTGATACATTGTTTTTTTCCTTTCATTTATATAAAACTCGTTTTTGCCGTGCGAGACTAATTATACTATATCTTGTGGTTGTTGTCAACAACAAAAACAAGATATTGTGCCTCTTTATAAAAAATCGGCACAATATCTACAACTTTCATTCATATTTTGTTTAGTTTGCCCAATGCGAAAGCTCAGACTCCGCGGAGCGTAACACGAGATACGAAAGGTCTTACGATTTCGGCAAAACTCTCCATTTCATCCTTATCAAATCCACCAAGTCCATCTGCCATCACAGCACCGGAATCGACGAAGTTCTGTATGTAATAATCGCCGCATCCCTCAATAAATTTTCCTATTGAAGCGAAAGCTTCAGCATCGTGGAACTGACGCACGGCAGTTGTGCGCAATTCGTAATCAATGCCTGAAGATAGGATCAAGGAGAGTGATTCTCTGATAAGCGTGACATCGAAATTCTGAATGCCGACGGTAAGGGCGTAACGCTCGGGGGAGTTTTTTATATCGAGAGCAACCTTATCGACAAGTCCTGCGTCAATAATTGAGGCGAGGCGGGAGGGGTGTGTGCCGTTTGTGTCAAGCTTTATTGCATAGTCCCCAATCTCCCTTATTTTTTTTAGGAAGTCCTCAAGATCGCTCTGGAGTATCGGCTCACCTCCACTTACAGTAATGCCCTCAATTATTCCACGGCGACGGCGCAAATGCAAAAGCACCTCTTCCTCGCTTATTGGTGTGTTCTCACGGGGAGAGAGGACAAGTGAGGAGTTGTGGCAGAAAGGACAGCGCAGGTCGCATCCACCTACAAAAACCGTACAGGCAACACGCCCGGGATAGTCAAGCAAGGTTAGCTTGTTAAAGCCTTGAATATTCATCTGTCTGTTTTCCTTTCGGAGAAAAATACTGCTATAATTCTATCTCTCATTGAAAGAAAAGTCAAGTGCTTTCTCTCTTCAGGATGCAAATTATATTTTGAAAAATTGAAGCAAGCGTATTGCCAAGTCACAAAAAAAGTGCTACAATATAGATAAATTACCAAACCATTTGTTTTGTGGAGGACTTGTTATGATTTTTGAGACTATTTCTCTTTGGGACAAGCATCCCGAGGCTACTCTTACCTCATATTGCATAAGCAATACCGAGGAGCTTAAGATGAATCCGAGACGAGCAGTTGTTGTATGTCCCGGTGGTGGCTATCATTTCCTTTCTGACAGAGAGGCTGAGCCGATAGTATTCCCATTCCTTGCGGCAGGCTTCAATGTTTTTCTCCTCCGTTACAGCATCAAGCCCCTTGCCAAAGACTATGCGCCTCTCATTGAGGCAGCTATGGCTATTAAATATGTAAAGGAAAACGCCGAGAAATACAATACAGACCCGAATTACGTCTTCATCTGTGGATTTTCTGCAGGTGGACATCTTGCTGCATCGGCAGGAACGCTTTGGAACATAGGGCCTGTCCGTGATGCGCTTGGCATTACCGATGGCAGTGCTCCCGAGGGCATCAACCGTCCTGACGGCACAATTCTCTCCTATCCCGTAATTACAGCAACCGAAAAGAGACACAACGGCTCAATTGTCAACGTCAGTGGAAGCGACACCGTCACCGACGAGGTCATAGCAGCTTTCTCGCTTGAAAAGAATGTTGACTCCACAACTGCGCCTGCATTCATCTGGCACACCTTTACCGACAAGACAGTTCCCGTAGAAAATGCTCTTCTCTACGCAGGGGCACTTGCCTCTCACGGCGTTCCCTTCGAGCTTCACATCTATCCCGAAGGCCCACACGGACTTGCTCTCTGCAACGAGATCACCGCTCCCAACGGTGGCAGCTGGGTTTCTCCTCATTGTGAGGGTTGGCTCGCTCTCGCTATCAAGTGGGCGCAGGAATTACAGAAATAAAATGCAAGACGGTATGAAGAACAATACAAAGAAACAAAAGCCGAGGCGCACCCGCTCGTTTTCGGTAGCAACGGTGGTCTCACTTGCGCTCGCTCTTCTCGCCGCACTCGTCTCGCTCTTCACTCTCATAAGCGTTGCAGTATTCCTAAACAGCGAGGAAGCGGGGACCGTTCGTTCCATTCTCGGTTCATTCCTCATCCTCGCTATGTATTACTTTGTAACCTTTCTGCCCATCTTTCTGCTCTACACACTCTCGCTTGTAATTGATGTGCTTTCGCACAGAAGGCTGAGTCGGGGATACTATATCTGCGTGCTGATAAACGCCGCCCTCTTCCTTGCCATCGGTGCGTGTCTCTTAAACTTAGCACAGCTTGTGGTGTTAGTTTCAGGCTTTTTGAGCATACAGCTGTTTACGTCCCTTCTGCTCGCCATCGGTGCGACAGTCCCTGCCGTAACAATAATATTTTTCTCCCGTGACGCCACCGTTATATACCGTGAGTGGCGCAAACGCAAGTCTCAAGCTTTGAGTAATGCAGAAAATGAATAAATCTCTACAATGAAATAATAAAAGCTGTTGCGTCGCAACAGCTTTTATTATTTATTCTTCTTATTCTTCGACAAGCTCGATATCAGCACCGATGGCACGAAGCTTACCTACTATATCATCATAGCCTCGCGCAATTGATTCAATTCTCGTGACGGTGGTCGTTCCCTCTGCCGCAAGTCCTGCAATTATCATCGCTGCACCTGCTCTGAGGTCAACAGCTTCAACACAAGCTCCCGTAAGCGTTTCAACTCCCGTGATTATTGCCTTATTGCCCGACACCTCGATGGAGGCATTCATCTTGCAAAGCTCGGCAACGTATCTAAATCTGTTCTCCCAAACGCTCTCCGTCACCACGCTCTCGCCATCTGCTATTGCAAGAAGTGCGCTGAACTGTGGGTGCATATCCGTGGGGAAGCCGGGATAGAAATATGTCTTTACATTTGTACCGGTGGGGCGTGCATTCCTGTAAACCGTGATAACATCGTCACCAACGTCAACTCCGACGCCCATCTCAAGCAGCTTTACGGTCACGCTCTCCATATGCTTTGGAATAACGCCTCTGACATTTACACGTCCACCTGCCGCCGCTGCTGCAACCATATACGTTCCCGCCTCGATCATATCGGGGAGGATGGTGTAATTACAGCCGTGGAGGGATTCGACACCCTGGATTTTGATAACCGACGTGCCTGCGCCCGAAATTCTTGCGCCACAGATATTAAGGAAGTTTGCAAGGTCAACTATATGGGGCTCACGAGCCGCATTGTCAATGGTAGTCTTGCCCGGTGCAAGAACTGCGGCAAGCATAACATTTATTGTTGCACCTACGGATGCTATATCAAAATAAACAGGTGCGCCGTGAAGTCCACTCTCTCCCGCCTTGGCATAATTGTATGTATCTGTTGATTCAACCTTTGCGCCAAGTGCGGCAAAGCCCTTTTTGTGCTGATCTATCGGTCTTGATCCGAAATCACAGCCACCTGAAAATCCGACCTTTGCCTCTCCAAAGCGACCAAGCTCTGCTCCAAGCAGATATGTTGAGCCACGGAGCTTTGAAACCTTGTCAACAGGAGCACAACCACCCCTGAAATTCGTTGTGTCAATAGCAACCGTAGTCTCGCCAATTCGCTCAACCACAGCACCCATACTCGCAAGTATATCAAGTGAAAGCTCAACATCACTTACGGCAGGCATATTTTCGACAACGCAACGGTCAGAGGTCAGTATGCTCGCAAATATAATCGGAAGTGCGGCATTCTTCATACCGCTGATATTTATGTCACCATACAGTGGCCGTTTGCCACGTATCACAATTTTCTTCATAAAGTAATGCCCCTTGTAAGACACAGCTTGTGTTTGATGATAATGTAGTGTGCATATAGTCACACATAATGTATTATATCACAAATTTGCAGAAAATAAAAGTACTTTTACAAATAAAGTGTAACTTTTCAGAAAGTTTTCTGTTTTATTCTTACTTTTTGTAGTACGCAACGGCAAGATCCACCACCATTCCGTAGCTTTTCGTTCCCGCCGTTCCCTGCAAGGTGAGGTATGTGTCGTTTATCACACCCGATATCTGCGAGGCAACGGATACACGGTATTTCTCAAAAAATGTGCTGTACGCACTCATCTCCACTCTCGCCGCACCGTCAAGCTTTGCACGCACCTCTGCGTACGCCTCGCTGTCTGCACGGTAGAGTGCGTTTGCTACGTATTCGTAAACCGAAAGATATCCACTATACCTGATATATTCATCGTCGGACGCTATGCAGACGAGAAATGCGACAAAATTCGCCTCATCCTCACGGGCAATTCCACGCTGATGTGCAAGCTCGTGCGCCGCCGTAAACGGCAGAGTGTAGTCGGGGAAATTAGTGTTGATATTCGCCTCTCCCGTGAAAAAAGTGTAGACTCCCGCAATATGCGTATACGTCCACGGCTCACTCAAAAACACGGGCTTGACTCTTGAATCAAGTCTTGATATAAAGCTGTACTCATCGCACACTTTATCGTATGCATCGACAAGCTTACTGCTCATAATATCGTAATTGTACGGCATAACGCTTGCTCCCGTCTCATCCTTTACAAGCGAGGGAGCGCATTTGTTTATCTCCTCGACAAGAATAAGAGCCGTGTTTTTGAGATCCTCTGCGCTGACGTCATTTCGGTCAAGCTCAAGCAGCTCGTCAACGGAGCTTGTGCGATAGCCTGCGCCAAAGCCAAGTGCAAAAATCGAGAAGACTATGCTTGCGACGGACACGATGCTTATGACAAATCTTGCAACATTTCGCCAGGTGTCAGCAAATCTCCTGTTTGCAAAGACAACAAGTCCTACTATGCCAAACGGAACGAACATAAGTGCCGTTTCTGCAAGCGATGCGGGAATTGGCGAGGTCATCCAGGCAAGCGCACCACGCACGAGTGACGCCGGATAGACATTATAGAAGTTTGCAAAATCCTCAGAGAGCGTGTATGCAAGCATCACGAGTGCAGAAAATACAGCGATACCATATAAAATCCAGACATAGAGGGGCAAATCAAGTGGCAGGCGTTTCTTTTTCTTCACCGTCACCCGAGCCACGGCAACGCTCTCGCTTTCTGCGACGGAAGCATTTTCTGCTTCATTATTTTCGTTATTCTCGTTGCTTTCGTAATTTTCAGCTTCAAAATTTTCAATCATTCTGTTTGCTCCGAATCAGTTTTTCATAAGCCTCAAGGAAATCGTCGGGCAGGGGTGCTGTTGCTACAATGAGTCTGCCGTCTGCGGGATGCTCAAACTCAAGGCGTGCAGCGTGGAGTGCGTGACGGTCAATGTGCTCGCTTCTCTCTCCGTAGAGGAAATCGCCCAAAATCGGCGTGCCGATATATGCCATATGCACCCTCAGCTGATGTGTTCTTCCTGTAAGTGGGCGAAGCACCACAAGAGAGAAGCTGCCGTCGGGTGCGCTGTCGACCAGCCTGTATTCCGTCCGCGCACTCTTGCCGTCCTCCCTGACGGTGCGCATCAGTATCCCCTCGTCCGCTCTCTCGATGGGTGCGTCAATAATTCCACTGTCGCACTCGGGTCTGCCACAGACTATTGCGATATACGTCTTTTTGATGTTCCCGTTCTTCATCTGCACAAACAGACGGCTTGCAGACAGCCTGTCATTTGCCGACAGCACCACTCCACTTGTGTCTCCGTCAAGTCTTGTAAGCGGACGGAAGACAAATGGCTCGCCACGCCTCTGTGCCAGATACGCCAGCGCATTGGCAAGTGTGTCATCCGTGTGACCGTGTGATGGATGAGTCGGCATATGCGCAGGTTTATTTGAAAGCGTGATATATTCATCCTTATACAAGAGCTTAAACGGAAGTGCTCTTGGCACGATATGCACCGATGCTTCCTCTTCTGTGTCCTCAATAAGAAGCTCTATTACGTCGCCCGTTTTTACGATATATCTGACAGTGACCTGTGTGCCGTTGACGCAAATTCCACCGTCCTTTTGCTTTAAGTGACGCAGCGTTTTCTGCGACAGCTTCATTTTTCCGCGAAGGATCGCCAGAAGCGTAAGTCCCGACTCTCCGTCCTTTACCACTCTTTTCATTTTTACCTCTCTGCGAGCGACAAATTCAACACGCCCGTAAGCTTTTGCATTTTGCACCACAATAATTATATTATATCTTTTAATCCGTTAGGTTACAAGATTGTAACAAAATTTAGATTTTTACGTGCCTTCGAGACATTATATTTAAAAAATTGTGAACGGATTTAAAAAGTTATGAAAATGCTCTTTACTTTTTCTTTCTTCTGTGGTATAATTTCATCAAATGACGTAGGCTCGGTTTTCGGATACAAGGCCGTACGGCACTTCACCCGCCGAATACTGTGTTTGCGCATAAATATTTCATGAGGTGAAAAAGCATGACAAAAGAAGAAAAGCAGGCGATAATCGCCGAGTATGCAACCTGCGAAGGTGATACCGGTTCGCCCGAGGTACAGATTGCGATTCTTACACACAGAATCAACTCGCTCAACGAGCATCTTAAGCAGAACACACACGACAATCACAGCCGCCGTGGTCTTCTTAAAATGGTTGGACGCAGAAGAAATCTCCTCAAGTATCTGATGAAGGTCGACATCGAGCGTTACCGTTCGATCATCTCAAGACTCGATATCAGAAAGTAATACGTATGGGGCAGGAACGGACGGATGCGATTTTGCTCCGTCCCTCCCTGCCCTATCGTATTATTTAAATTCCACATCAAAAACAAATCGTCCCGTTACGGATTAGCAGTTAACAGTGCGCTTGAGGCGCACTTCGAGCTTGCCGTTAAGTGCTAAACCTTTGCGGGAGGAAAATTAAATAATTTTTTGGAGGTACAAAATGTACGAAATCAAAAGCTCCGCTAAGGTCTTTGACCAGCACAAAGTGTTCCATTACACCCTTGCAGGCCGTCCTCTCACCATCGAAACAGGTAAGATGGCAGGTCTTGCTAACGGTTCCTGTCTCGTTAAGTACGGTGACACAACCGTTCTCTGTACTGCAACAGCATCCGAGAAGCCCCGTGACGGTATCGACTTCCTTCCCCTCTCCGTAGACTTTGAGGAGAGAATGTATGCTGCAGGTAAGATTCCCGGTGGCTACCTCAAGCGTGAGGGCAAGCCCAGCGAGAATGCTATCCTCTCTTCCCGTGTTATCGACCGTCCCGTTCGTCCTCTCTTCCCCAAGGATCTTCGCAACGATGTTGCTCTCTCCCTTACAGTTATGTCCGTTGACTACGACTGTGAGCCTGAGGTCGTTGCTATGATCGGTGCATCCGTAGCTCTCTCCATCTCCGATATTCCGTGGAATGGCCCTATCGCAGGTCTTCACGTAGGTCTTGTTGACGGCAAGATCATTATGAACCCAACAGCTGCAGAGCGCAAGGTTTCCGATCTCGAGCTTACAGTTGCAGCTTCTGCCAACAAGGTAGTTATGATCGAGGCAGGTGCTAACGAGGTTGCCGACGACGTTATGTATGAGGCTATTATG
Organism: Eubacteriales bacterium; assembly: GCA_045543615.1. Lineage (GTDB taxonomy): Bacteria > Bacillota > Clostridia > Oscillospirales > CAG-272 > CAG-390. Next base: position 82,712 of record JAZPXL010000041.1, on the reverse strand, counting down.
CAGGCTCACGAGGAGATCAAGAATCTTCTCAAGTTCGTTGATGCTATCGTTGACGAGATTGGCAAGCCCAAGTTTGAGTATCCCTCTTGCGAGCTTGACCACGATATGTTTGACAAGATCTTCGCTTTCTGCGAGGCTGATCTTATGACTGCTCTTGACACAGATGACAAGAATGTTCGTGACGCGCGTATGGTTCCGATCACCGATGCTATCCTTGAGAAGTTCTCCGAGGAGTATCCCGATCTTCCCACACAGCTTCCCGAGCTTGTATACAAGATGCAGAAGAAGGTTGTTCGCCGCTGGCTTCTTGAAGACGGCAAGCGTGTTGACGGCCGTGCTATGAACGAGATCCGTCCTCTCGCAGCAGAGGTTGGCGTTATTCCGAGAGTTCACGGCTCAGGTATGTTCACCAGAGGTCAGACTCAGGTTGTTACCATCGCAACACTCGGCACGCTCGCTGAGGTTCAGATGCTTGACGGCATCGACGAGGAAGAATCCAAGAGATATATGCACCACTACAATATGCCCGGCTACTCCACAGGTGAGGCTAAGGCATCCCGTAGTCCCGGCCGTCGTGAGATCGGTCACGGTGCGCTTGCTGAGCGTTCTCTCGTTCCCGTTCTTCCCTCTGAGGCTGAATTCCCCTATGCTAACCGTCTCGTTTCCGAGGTAGTTTCCTCCAACGGCTCAACCTCCCAGGCTTCCGTTTGCGGTTCTACTCTTGCACTTATGGATGCAGGCGTTCCGATCAAGTCCCCTGTTGCAGGTATCTCCTGCGGTCTTATCACCGAGGGTGAGCGTTGGATGACAATGATCGACATTCAGGGTGTTGAGGACTTCTATGGTGATATGGACTTCAAGGTTGCAGGTACTCACAAGGGTATCACATCCATCCAGATGGACCTCAAGATCGACGGTCTTACTCCCGAGATCATCAAGGCTGCTCTCGAGTCCACTCACGCAGGCCGTGACTATATCATCGACGAGGTAATTCTCAAGGCTATCGACGCTCCCAGAGCTGAGGTTAATGAGTTTGCTCCCAAGATGATGACGATCAAGATCGACCCCGACAAGATCCGTGAGGTTATCGGTAAGGGTGGAAGCGTTATCCAGAAGATCACAGCTGACACAGGCGCAAAGATCGACATTGAGGATGACGGCACTGTATATATCGCAGCTGTCAACCGTGCATCCGCTGAGGCTGCTAAGGCTGTAATCGACGCAATTTGCTTTGAGCCTGAGGTTGGAGCTATCTACACAGGTAGAGTTACAGGCATCAAGGAGTTCGGTTGCTTTGTAGAATACGCTCCCGGCAAGGAGGGTATGGTTCACATCTCCAAGATTGCCGACCATCGCATTGACAAGGTTGAGGATGTTCTCTCCCTTGGTGATGTTGTAAGAGTTAAGTACATCGGCCTTGACAAGAAGGGCAGAATGGACTTCTCCATCAAGGACGCTAAATAATCCGTCCTTATTTGTAAAAACAAAATACAGCCTTGACACTCCGTGTGGCAGGCGATGCACTGCCCGGATTGGCTGAATAATGCCGTCCGGGTTTGTGCAATAATCAGCAATAACACTGTCTTTAACTGTAAATGGATACAAACTGACAAATAAGGAGGGTTTTGTATGAATAACAATTCAAGCACACGCAAGTTCCCATCTGCGAAGCGCAGAACTCACAGCAGAATTGATCGCCGTCATCGCACAAAGCGAATCATTCTCATTACTGTGATAATACTTATCGCCGCACTTCTGCTCGGTGCTATCGGATATATAATCGCCGATCTTGCAGGAGCGTTCCCCGATGATACAACGCAAGCACCCGATGATACCTCCTCTCCTATCACAGATACAGCTTCCCATCCGTCAACAAATGCTTATGACGGCAACAGCGAGACATACTATCTCAGCGCATCAAAGCAGACGGCGGGCGTTTACTTCACCGTAAGCTTTACAAATGAAGTTTCCGTTTCAAGCATCGAAATAGTTTCAAGCAATCCCGATTACTATATTCGCCGTGCCTCTGTCGCTCTCTCGACCGACAACAAAAATTGGACGGCTGTTGGCGAGTGCAGTGGTACTGATGCTTCATCCATCACTCTCTCTGAGCCCCTCTATGCTTCTCACCTGAGAATTATGATAAGCGAGAGCGCAGATGTTCTTTTCGCCATCAACGAAATCACCGTTAAGGACTCCTTTGGCACAGCTGCAACAATTAGAGGTGCTATGGCAGGTCAGACAATCGGTGGCGTTCCCGATGACAGCGATACGACCACGAAAGCTCCCGATGACGAGACAACTGCTCCTCCAAGTGGCTACACAAACGCAAGTGTGAGCAATTCCTCGCTCAACATCGGTGACCTCATTCTTGTTAACTCCCAATATGATTATAAGTTCTTGCACGATCCTGCAAGCATTCTTGACCTCTACAACGAGGTTGCATCGAACAATATCGCATCCCTCTATCAGATGGGTGGCACACAGCTGAACGCAACAGCTATGCGTGCGCTGTTTGATATGTGCAACGCGATCCTCGCTGACACAGGCTATCGCAACATCCTCATTGGTGACGGCTATCGCTCAAGGGAGGTACAGGAGGATCTTTATTCGAGATACCCCACAACAGCTGCAGTTCCCGGATACAGCGAGCACCACACAGCACTTGGAGTTGACCTCAAGATCTGGGACAACGAAAAGGGTGTCACCTACACTCTTGACGAGAGCTATGCTGCTTGCGCACCAATTCGCAACTGGATTGCAGAAAACGCATACAAATACGGCTTTGTTCGCCGTTTCTCACCCGACAAGGACGCTATCACGGGCATTTCTTCCGACCGTTGGCACTACCGTTATGTCGGTTATCCCCACGCATACTATATGAGCACCAACAATCTATGCCTTGAGGAATACCTCGCCTTGCTTGAAAATGCATATCAGCACGGCTCACGCCACCTTGACATCAACGATGGCTCGGGCGGAGTTTACGAGGTTTATTTCGTTCCTGCATCGGCAGGTGCTACCACATCCGTTCCTGTTCCCGTTTCGGGCAACTACACCATCTCGGGCAACAATTACAGCGGATATATCGTTACAGTTAAGCTTTCTTAATAGCTTACCATTTTGCAAAAATGTTTAAAAACAAGCTTCACCTGACTACCACTCTATCCGTCCTCTCGCTTCTTCTTGTTCTGTCTCTGCTATCGGGTTGTGGAATAATCATAATAAACGATCCCACCGCAGACAACACCACAGGAAATGCTGCGACGATAACGATACCTCGTCACGAAGACGTCACCACCTCGCCCGACTTTACGCACGAAATGCACACTCCCGTTGTATTTCCGTCAAGGCTCGAGGAGGCCGAGGCACGCCTTGATGCGCTTATCGATCTCGATCTTTCGGAGTTTGATATGCTTGTGACGGTATCGACGGACACCACGGACGTAATATTCCCGACAAGTGAAGATCCTCTCTACGCTCCACGTACCAACCGAAACGTTATGATCGAGGAAAAGTACGGATGTGGAACGCTTACGGCTTATTTCACAACGGACGAATTGCTCAGATCCCTTGAGCTTGCGCTCAAAACAGGAGAGGGAGACTTCTATTCAAGTCTTCTTGTTGTTCCGGCAAATCGGGCAGGCGAGTTTTACACTCGTGGTCTTCTCTATGACCTGCGTTCGCTTCCGTTCACCGACACGGAGAGTGGCAACACCTCCGGAAATATCGGCAAGAGCAGATATTTTGTAACAAACGCCGCAACGGACACGCCCGAGCACCTTGGCGCAATCTTCTTCAATCGCACTCTTCTTGGAGACGTGGTATCCTCCGAGCTTGCCGATGCTGCTATCGGTGGCTCGCTCAGCCTCGAGATGCTCCTTTCGGCTTACACAAAGGTTCAGACAGAGTCGCTCTCAGCGTTCTCGACCGACCTCTCAAAAAGCGAGTTTGGACAGCGTTTGGCTATTCGCGAGGGTGTTATTATTGTTACAGACAATGAAAAGGACAAGCCGAGGGTCACGCTTACGCTCGAAAAAGCGCAAGCTTTTGATAACCTCATCTCGTCGCTTACCCAAAGCAGCTTCTACTTCTCCGAGGGCACGGATAGGCGTGCATTTGACAAATTTGTCGACTCTGAGGCTCTGTTCTATTTCGGAACACTCAACGAGATGACCTCTCTCTACGCAAAGCCTGTGAAGTGGGGACTTTTGCCCCTGCCTCAAACAGGCGATGGCGAGATACGGGGCGTAACATCGGACGATATACCCGTCATCTGTGTCCCTGCCATCATCACTCAATATGAGCTTACAACGCTTTGGATACAGGCGGCGGACGCCGCATCGGGCGATTGGATGCGTGATCAATATCTCGCCGTTGCCATCGAAAAGTATCTGAGAGACAACGACTCCTGCCTTGTTCTGAGAAAAATTCTTACCGAAAGAATTTCGCCCGACTTCGCATCTCTCTTCTCGCAAGCCTCTGTATCTCTTCAAGAGCTGAAGACGGCTATCGGACTTTCTGCATCGGGCGGCGAGACGCTCGCACAGGCTCATCTGCGACTTGCAGAAGCCATCAACAAAGAGCTATCGGCTCTCAAATAAAAATCCGCATCGGGATGACAAAAGTCATCCCGATTTTTATGTATTTATTATATATTATATATATTGCTTTAGTGGCACAAAAAAAGAGTTGACATTTTTTATTTAATATAGTATAATTAAATATATATGTCATAATGGAAAAGTGTTTATTTGAACTGACAGAAAAATGACAGATAAGGAGAGAGAAATGTTTAAAAGTATGACCGCATACGGCCGTCATTCCGTCTCGACCGACACAGCTGAGATCGTTGTTGAGATCAAAAGTGTGAACAGCAAAAATCTCGATATGTCAATTAAGATGCCTCGCCATCTTGCTCCACTTGAGGCGAGGATCAAGAGTGCTGTGCTTGCACACGGAATCGTGAGAGGTCGCATAGATGTTTTTATCAGCTACAATCGCACCTCTTCGGGAGATCTCACCGTTTCGCTTGACGAGGGTTATCTCAAAGGCTACCTTGATGCGCTCTACACTCTACGTGATAAATACGGTCTTAGTGATGACATCACGGTTATGAGCGTTGCAGCGAACCGTGACATCTTCAAGAGTGATGAGATAAGCGAGGATCTTGACGAGGTCTGGGACGTTCTGCTCCCTGTACTTGACTCTGCCGTGGATGAATTTTGCGCCGAGCGCATCCGTGAAGGCGAAAATCTTCGTGCAGATCTGCTCTCAAAGATCGCCCGTCTTCGCACGCTTGCCGACAAAGTCGAAGAGCTTTCGGCTGCCGACATCTCCGGTGCAAAGGAGAGAGTTCGTGCAAGGCTTAAATCAATTCTTGCAGACAATCGGATAACTGTTGACGAGAACCGTATACTTACAGAATGTGCCATCTGGGCAGACAAAATTGCAATTGACGAGGAGCTTGTTCGTCTGCGCTCGCATTTTGATGCGCTTGTTGGTATGGCAGAGCTTGATATTCCTATCGGACGGAAATTTGATTTTCAGCTCCAGGAGACAAACCGTGAGATCAACACAATAGGCTCTAAATGCCAGAATGCTGCTATCGCCGCCATCGTTGTTGAGATGAAGAACGAGGCTGAAAAAATTCGTGAGCAGATCCAGAACATAGAATAAGGAGCGAAAAATGAAATTTATCAGCATTGGGTATGGAAACCTTGTGGCAAGCGAGAGAGTCGTTGCGCTTGTCAGCCCGGAGAGTGCGCCTGTCAAGAGGCTCATTCAGGACGCCAAGGAGCAGGGACGTGTTATTGACGTTTCCTGCGGAAGACGAACACGGGCAGTTATTATAACCGACAGCGAGCACGTCATTCTCTCTGCTCTTCAGGCAGAAACCATCGCCAATCGCCTTGAATCCGACGAGTCGGACGAGGACGATGAGGACGAATAAACAACACGCAAATCAAGTAAATATAATAAAATCTTATATAAACAGGAGACAAAACAATGATTTATCCTACCATCGCAAAGCTCACACAGGGCAAATACAACCGTTATCAGCTTGCAGTTGCAACAGCAAAGTGTGCAAGAATTATCACAGACGAGTATGTTTATCAGCGTCGTGAGGCTGAAAAGCAGCTCACAGGCAACAAGGATATTGACCGTCCTATGATGGAAAGTGCTGTAAATCCCGAATACAGAGACAGAAAGGCTGTTAAGATCGCAATTGACAAGATCGATTCGGGCGAGTACGTTATGTATGACGCTACCGAGTCGGGTATGAACTTCGACGGAAACGAAAACTAATACGAATACAAGTTTTAGATAAACGGTAAAAAAGGAGGGTGCGCAAATGAAAACAAAATACGCAGGCGTGTACCTTCTTGATGTGCCGTTCAATATCGACAGGCAGTACGATTACCTCATTCCCGACACAATGGATGTCGAGGCAGGGGATTTTGTCGGCGTGCCTTTCGGGAACGGAAACCGTCACCTGCTCGCTCTTGTCAGCGAGGTCAGGGATACGACAAAAACGCCAAAAGACAAGGTAAAGCCTCTGCTGTCCGTCTGTGGACGGGAGCTGTCTCTCAGCCGTGAGCTGCTCGATATCTGGCAGTTTTTGCGCTCGCAGACGCTCTGCACAACCTCTGACGCCATCCACGCTATGATTCCGTCCGCCGCTATGTCTCGTCTTGAGGAGCATTATGTTCCAACGGGAAAGACGCCGAGCGCGTCATTATCCGAGGACACACAGGCGATGATGATTTACAATCACATCGTCGCAAGAGGTCGCATTGGTGAGGACGCTTTGCGCTATCGCTTCTCCTCAAATATGCGCGCGCCTCTTGACAAGCTCATAAGGCTTGGTTATGTAGCCCGTGAGCTTGAGCTTAAAGCTCCGCGTGATAAGACGGAGTCGTACTATGCCATAGCTTTGCCTGCAGAAGAGCTGCAAATCTATCTTGATGGTGGAAGCGTCGACGGAAAAAAGATCCAAAAGCTTCGTTCCGAGACACAAAGGCAGGCTCTGCTCACCTTTATGGAAGAAAAAAGGGCGATCTCGTCCACCGAGCTTGAGTCCTTCTCCATCACAAAGGCAACTGTAAGCGCACTCATCAAAAAAGGGCTTTTGACAGAAAGTCGCACGCCCATAATGCGTGACCTTGCCACAATTATTGAGGCAAGCGAGGGCGAAGGATCGCAGGCTGACGTTGTTTTGAGTGACGAGCAAGCACAGGCTTACGATGCTCTTCTGTCTTTGTTTGAGTCAGGTGAGCCGAAGGCTGCTTTGCTTGAGGGTGTTACGGGAAGTGGCAAAACGAGCGTTATGCTTGCCATCATAGACCGTGTGCTTGAGGGGGGACGTGATGTTATTCTTCTGCTGCCCGAAATTGCGCTGACACCACAGACACTCGCCATCTTTTCATCAAGATACCAAAGCTCTGTTGCCGTTCTTCATTCTGCGATGAGCGCAGGTGAGAGACAGGATTCCTACAACAGAATCAAGCGAGGCGAGGCCCATCTCGTCATTGGAACGAGAAGTGCAGTATTTGCGCCCGTCTGCAAGCTTGGACTTATCATAATCGACGAGGAGCAGGAGCACACATACAAATCCGACACCTCGCCGAGATACCACGCAAGAGATATTGCGCGCTTCAGGTGTGCAAAAACGTCATCTCTGCTTCTGCTTGCCTCAGCAACGCCGTCGATCGAAAGTCGCAAGAAAGCGGCCGACGGTGCATACACTCTTCTGAGGCTTACCAAACGATACGGAAAGGCAACCTTGCCCGAGGTCATTGTTGCAGATATGAGAGCTGAGCCGAGAACCGGCAACCTTACGCCGATCGGCAAAACCCTCTCCCGTCTGCTCACCGAGACCTTTGAGCGAGGAGAGCAATCCGTTCTCTTTCTCAATCGCAGAGGATACAACAATTATGTATCCTGTGCCTCTTGTGGTGAGGCTGTAAAATGTCCGTCCTGCTCCGTCTCGATGACATACCACACAAAGAGGGGCGATTATGAAAACGGCGTGCTTGTATGCCATTGGTGTGGACGGAGAATGCCTCTGCCCAAGAGCTGTCCGTCCTGCTCCTCGGAGCATCTCATCCGTATGGGATACGGCACTCAGCGTGTAGAGCAGGAGCTGTCCATTCTTCTGCCGACGGCAAGAATTCTCCGAATGGATACCGACACAACACAAAACAAAGCGTCATACCGAGAGCTTCTCGGCAAATTCCGACGCCACGAGGCAGATATTCTGCTTGGAACGCAGATGGTTACTAAGGGACACGATTTTCCCGATGTTACTCTTGTCGGCATTCTTCTTGCCGATGCCTCACTTTATTTTGACGATTATCGTGCCGAGGAGCGCACATTTGCAATGCTTACCCAGGTTATCGGAAGAGCGGGCAGACGCGAGCGACCCGGTCGTGCAGTTATACAGACCAACAACCCCGACCACGAGGTTATTGAGCTTGCACGGGCGCAGGATTATGAGACGCTTTACTCACGGGTTGTGCGTCTTCGCCGTGCGCTCACATTCCCACCCTTCTGCGATATAGCACTTCTGACGGTGACCTCTCCAAACGAGCGAGACTGCGCGCTTGTTGCAAACGAGCTGAACCAACGCTTGCAAGCTCTTGCAGGTGAGGACAGATATAAGGATCTGCCCTTTATCTTCTTCGGGCCGTTTGAAGCTCCCGTCTATCGTGTCGATGGCAAATACCGTATGCGCATTATTATTAAATGCCGTCTCTGCGCAGACACAAGACGGCTTATCGCAACCATTTTGTCGGAGTTCTCGCCCAAGAGCAGCTCCTCGCCGCTTCTGACGGTGGATTTCAACCCGACAAGCATTTGATTTTTACATATTTTCTTATTATTATCTTTTTATTATCTTTTATCGAAAGGCACAGGTTAGCTTTATTATGGCAAAGCGTAGAATTGTTACTGATGGAGACAGCGCACTGAGAACGGTCTGCCGTCCCGTCGCAAAGATCACACCCAGAATTATTACTCTTCTTGACGATATGATCGAGACTATGAGAGACGCCGACGGTGTCGGTCTTGCCGCACCTCAGGTGGGCGTGCTTCTCCGTGTTGTTGTTATCGAAACTGAGCCGGGGGTTGTTCACGAGCTCATAAATCCCGTCATCATCGAAACTGAGGGTGAGCAGGAGGGTAGCGAGGGTTGCCTCAGCGTACCCGGACGCAGTGGCTGCGTTCGCAGACCGATGCGTGTTCGTGTGCGTGCGACTAATCGACACGGTGAAGAATACGTGCTTGAGGGCACAGAGCTTCTTGCCCGTGCCATCTGCCACGAAACAGATCATCTTGACGGCAAGCTTTATACTGATATTGCTCTTTATATGTACGATACCGAGAGTGAGGAAGAGGAAGAACAGCCATCTCCCCGTCTTCGCCGTCACGCAAGAAGACTGAGAGTAAAAGGGGACTGATTAAATGAGAATACTCTTTATGGGAACTCCCGACTTTGCCGTTGCAACCCTCTCGTCTCTCGTTGAAAACGGCGAGAATGTAGTCGGAGTCATCACCCTCCCCGACAGACCTGTCGGCAGGGGCTACAAGCTGACTCCGTCGCCCGTCAAGGTGTATGCAGAGGAGCATTCCATCCCGGTCTACCAGCCAACTACCCTCAAAGGCGAGGACTTCGCTTCTCTTCTCGACAGCATCTCCCCTGAGCTTATTGTTGTTGTAGCATACGGAAAGATACTTCCCGACAATGTTCTTGGATACCCAAAGTACGGTTGCATAAACGTTCACGGCTCACTTCTCCCCGAATACCGTGGTGCGGCCCCGATGCAGCGTGCCATCATTGACGGCAAGAGCGTTACAGGCATCACCACTATGTTTATGGATTCGGGTATTGACACGGGAGATATGCTTCTTTCGGGCTCTATCCCAATTGGCGAGGATGACAACTTCGAGACGATGCACGACAAGCTCGCCGCACTTGGTGGCAAGCTGATGCTCGACACGCTATCCGCTCTCCGTGACGGCACTCTTCGTCGCATCCCGCAAGCTCTCTCAGAGGTCACTCCAAGCTACGCCGCAAAGATCGAAAAGAGTGAATGCCTCATAGATTTCACTCTCGATGCGCATACTATTCACAACAAAATAAGAGGACTATCCCCATTCCCACTCGCATATACCCACACGCCCGACGGCAAAATGCTCAAGCTAATAGCTTCACGTCCGTCAAAATCAGGTGCGCCCACAACGCCGGGACGCGTTGTGTCGGCCGACGGCGAGCTTGTTATTGCCTGTGGAAAGCTGGGCGAGGAACGAATTGCTATTCTTCGTCTGCTTCCTGAGGGCAAGGGACGGATGGACAGCTCGGATTATCTGCGTGGCAGACGTCTTTCTGTGGGAGATGTTCTCGCATAAAAGCGGAGGTTTATATGCCTTTATTCTTCGATCCAACCTATATTCTGATTGTAATTGCGTTTCTCATAACGCTTATAGCACAGATATTTGTCAAAAGCACCTTTGAGAGATACTCCACTCTCCTGACACGAAGAGGGATGACGGGCTATGATGCCGCAGCCGAGGTGCTTCGCAGTGGTGGTGTTCGTAATGTCACGATAGGTGCTATTGGTGGCAGTCTTACCGACCACTATGACCCACGCTCAAACAGAATCAATCTCTCAGAGCCTGTTTATTCAAAGACCAGTGCAGCTGCTGTCGGTGTTGCGGCTCACGAGGCAGGACACGCTCTTCAGCACGCCGAGGGCTATTTTCCCATCAAGGTAAGAATGGCGATCATTCCCGTGTGCAATTTTTCCTCACGCCTTGCCTGGCCGCTCTTCTTTATCGGTATTCTTCTGACGGCGTGGGGTACGGAAAGTCCTGTCGGTCTATTTATGATGTACGCCGGGATTGCCCTGTTTTCCGTCGCCGTTCTATTTCAGCTTGTAACTCTCCCCGTTGAGTTCAACGCCTCACGCCGTGCGATGTCCGCCCTGCGTGCAAGTGGACAGTACACCGATGAGGAGCTTTCAGGCGCACGCCGTGTACTGACGGCAGCCGCCCTTACCTATGTTGCCGCTCTGGCATCATCAATGCTTCAGATATTCAGGCTTCTGCTTATTACATCAAATCGCAGACGCTGAGGACTTATTATGAGTGAAAACAGACCAAACCCAAGACGGCTGGCATTTAAGACGCTTCTGCGTATGGAAAGTGCAGCTGATGGTGGCGACGGTGGTTATTCAAACCGTCTCATCGACACAACAATTGAAGAGTCGGGCATTGAGGGAGCTGACCGTGCGCTCTTCTGCCGACTTGTGTCGGGTGTATGCGAAAGGAGCATCACTCTCGACACCATCATCTCCTCTCTTGCAAAGAGAGCTGTCTCAAAAATTGACAAAGAGCCTCTCTGCCTTTGCAGACTTGGCATTTATCAGCTTCGTTATCTCGACAGAATTCCCGAATTTGCCGCAGTAAACGAAACCGTCAAGCTTGCAGGCAGGTACAGCCGTGGCTTTGTAAACGCCATTCTCCGTCAGTATCAGCGCACGCCCGATTTTCCTGTGCCTGACAAGCAAACCGACACGGTGCGCTATCTTTCCTTTGTATATTCAGCCCCCGAGGAGCTTTGTGCTCGATATCTGTCCCTCTTTGGACTCTGTCGCACCGAGAGCATTCTTGAATCATATCTTGAATCCCCTCCTCTTACGCTTCGTGTAAATACTCTTCGTACAACTCGAAGCGAGCTTATCGAGCGACTTCTCTCCGATGGCTTTGAGGCTACGCCCACGCCGCACTCGCCCTTTGGCGTCTCGGTTCGTGGTCAGGGGCTTCCCCGTGTCATTGACGAGGGACTTGCATTTGTTCAGGACGAGTCCTCACAGCTCGCCTCTCTTGTGCTTGACCCAAAGCCCACACAAAGAATACTTGACTGTTGTGCCTGCCCCGGTGGCAAGAGCTTTTCTGCGGCACTTCTCTCTTCTGACAGTGCGCATATTCTCTCCTGCGACCTCCACCCCTCAAAGCTCCCACTAATAAGCACCGGAGCAGAGAGGCTCGGCATCAAGTCCATTGACACTCTCGTCAGAGATGCATCCCTGCCTCTGCCCGAGGGCGAGGTGTATGATCGCATAATCTGCGACGTTCCCTGCTCAGGACTTGGTGTTGTCGCAAAGAAGACGGAGATAAAATACCGTCCTCTTGCCTCTCTCTCATCACTTGGGGAGCTTGGATATAATATTCTCGCATCGGTTTCCTCATCCCTCTCTGACGATGGTGTGCTTGTTTACTCGACCTGCACCATTCTTCCCGAGGAAAACGAGGAAGTTGTGCGCCGTTTTATTGGTACGCACCAGGGGTTTGTTTGCGAGGATTTCACAGTTGGTATCTTTAAATCCACCTGTGGTATGCTTACCATTCTGCCCTCTCGTGAGAGGGACGGATTCTTTATTGCCAAGATAAGAAAGGTAAAGAAAAATGCCCTCTCTTAACAATCAAAGTGATCTTCTGTCGCTTGAATACGGTGAGCTTTGCGAGCTTTTGCTCTCGCTTGGTGAGCCTAAATATCGTGCCTCGCAGATTTTCACCTCTCTTCACCGTGGGCTTGTTCCACATAAAATGAGCAATATCTCAAAGTCGACAGCAGATCGTCTTGAAGCTGCTATGCCAACAAGGATGCCGACTATTGAAGAGAAATACATCTCCTCGGTTGACGGAACTGTGAAGTATCTGCTCCGTCTTTACGATGGAAACTGCATTGAAACCGTATTTATGCGCTACAATCACGGCAACACCGTATGTGTTTCAACCCAGGTTGGTTGCAGAATGGGCTGTGCGTTTTGCGCATCCACCATTGGTGGCAAGATCCGTGACCTCAGCGCAGGTGAAATTCTGTCCCAGATTATTATTGCATCGGCCGATACAGGCGAGCGTGTGTCGGGTGTTGTGCTTATGGGTATCGGTGAGCCACTTGATAATTACGATAATGTTCTGCGTTTTCTCCGTCTTGTCAACGATGAGCGTGGGGTCTGCATCGGATACAGGCATATCTCGCTTTCCACCTGCGGACACGTTGACGGAATCCGGAGGCTTATGGAAGAAGAGCTTCCGATAACTCTCTCGATCTCTCTTCACGCACCCGATGACGAAGCAAGGGACAAGATTATGCCCATCAACAAAAGATGGAACGTCTCATCTCTTCTCTCAGCCTGCAAGGAGTACTTCAATCGCACAGGACGCAGGATTTCATTTGAGTACACTCTCATTGACGGTCACAACGCAAGCGTGGAGGACGCAGAGCATCTTGCGAGAGTGCTCATCTCCTCTCTTAGAGAAAAACGTGGTGAGAAATTCCCCATCCACGTCAACATAATCCCGGTAAATCCCGTAAAGGAAACGGGTCTTCGTCCCCCCTCTGCCGCAGATATACAAGCATTCTGTGCTACTCTTGAAAAGAGGGGAGTCAGGGCAACAGTTCGCCGCAAGCTTGGCCCTGATATCAACGCATCCTGTGGTCAGCTCCGCCGCCGTCACGCACAGCCTGTGGAGTAACACAAATATTGTGGCATATCCAAAAAAATTTTGAGCAAAGAAAGGCAAGGCTATGAAATTTTACGGTAAGACAGATGTAGGCAAGGTTCGTGCCGAAAATCAGGACTGCTTCGGTATTTATGAGTTACTTCCCCGTGTTACCCTGCTCGTCGTTTGCGACGGTATGGGAGGTGCTAACGGAGGAGCTGTTGCGTCAAGGCTTGCCCTTGACACCTTTGCGCAGTCTATGAGAGAGCATATTCTGCCAGACTCGCCCGATGAAGAGGCTGACCTTGGCAGTACAGGGCTTCGCTTTTCGCTCAATCTCTCTGCCTCCGAGGCAAATTTTGCCGTCTGGAAGAAAGCCCAGCAGTCCGTCGGAAAGCTTGACGGTATGGGAACAACTATGGTTGCTCTGCTCTACGTTGAGAACGATATTGCCTATGCGCTCAATGTCGGAGACAGCCGTATGTATGAAATTTCAGACGGACGGATGGTGCAGATAACCACCGACCACTCCTATGTTCAGTACCTCATCGACTTAGGTCAGCTCACAGCCGAGGAGGCCGAGGCATCTCCGATGCGCAATATGATAACTCGTGCCATCGGTATTGAGGACGATGTTAAGGCAGACGTCATCTCTCTTGATCCTACGCCCGGCACACCCACCTCTCCAAGATACATACTTCTTTGCTCCGACGGACTTAGCAGCTATGTCGAGAGGGATGTTATTTACAACATTGTTATGGGCGAGGGTGAGCTTAAAGAAAAAGCCGAGGCTCTTGTAAGTGCAGCTAATGATGCAGGTGGCCCTGACAATATCACCGTCATCATCGCATCTCTTTAAGTCCACGCTTATTCTTAATAAATCCTATATAAACGGAATTTTAAAATGGGTAATAACAACGAATACAAGAAGCTCGTCGGAACTGTAATCGACGGCAGATATAAAATAGAAGAATTTCTCGGCACAGGTGGTATGTCGACGGTGTATCGTGCTCTCGACCTTGAGCTTGATCGCACCGTTGCCATCAAAATGCTTCGTGACGAGATGGCTGACGATGAAGAGGCGATGGAGCGATTTACCAACGAATCAAGAGCCGTCTCGATGCTCTCCCATCCCAATATCGTCGGAATTTTTGATGTCGCTCTTGAGGGCGAGAGAAAATATCTCGTTATGGAATATATGGACGGCATCTCCCTGCGTGACTATATGGACAGCAAGGGTGCGCTCGACTTTGACGAGATCATACTTTACTGCAAGCAGATACTTGCAGCCCTCGACCACGCTCATTCAAAGGGCATTATTCATCGTGACATCAAGCCTCAAAATATTATGATGCTTGAGGGTGGCATCGTCAAGGTCACGGACTTTGGTATAGCAAAGCTGCCGGGCAACAAAAAGGCTACCGTGTCGGACAAGGCTATCGGCACTGTGTACTATATCAGCCCCGAGCAAGCATCGGGCAAGCGTGCTGACGCTCGCTCCGACCTCTATTCACTCGGTGTTATGATGTATGAGATGGCGACAGGCTCGCTTCCCTTTGATGATGACAGCGCAATTTCCGTCCTTATGATGCACGTTCACGACAAGCCCATCGCGCCAAGACAAATTCGCCCGAAGATCTCGAAAGGTCTTGAACAGGTCATTCTCTACTCAATGGAGAAAGACCCAAAGCAACGTTATTCAAATGCCCGTGAGATGTTTGCGCAGTTGCACAGGCTTGACGGCAGACCGAGAGCTGCAATTATGCCTCCCAAAAAGGCAAAGGGTGCTGCGAGAACAAAGCGAAATCGCAAACAGCAGCCTCCGTCTCGCTCAATGACACCCGTTATCCTCGGTATAGCGTTTGCCGTTCTCTTCGTGGCTCTCGTTTCCGTGTTCTATGCGCTTGATGCGCTCAATATTGCATCCCCCGGAACTGATTCGCTCAGTCTCCCCGATTCTATCGGCAAGCAGCTTACAAGCGTCGAGGAGCTTGGCTTTAACAAGCAGGACTATGTTGTAACTATCGAATATGTTCACTCCTCAAGCGTTCCAAAGGATCACGTCATAGCGCAAAATCCCGTTCCGGGCGCAAAACGAAAGAGTCCCTGCGCCGTCACGCTGACGGTCAGCCGTGGCCCTGAATATACCATTCTTGGTGACTATACTCTTCTTGACTGGCGAGTTGCTCAGGCAGAGCTTCGCACGCTCGGCTTTGGTGTTACTGTCGAGAAGATTGAAAGTGACACCGTACCCATCAACCGTGTTATATCGACCACTCCTGCCCCCGGCTCACAGATCGAGCAGGGTACAAATGTAAAAATCGTAGTGAGTGCAGGAACACAGCTTGTCTCCGTCAAGCTCCCGAAATTCATCGGAATGAAGGAAACGGCCGTCAAGAGCTTCCTTGACAAGAATGCCCTCTTCATTGGTGACATCGTTTACACTCGCTCAAGCAAGCCTGCAGGTACTATAATTGACACCTCGCACAAAGAGGATGATGTGGCATACAAGGACGTCACGGTCATTGATTTTGTAGTAAGTGGTGGACCTGAGTTCAAGGTCAATATCTGCCCGAATGTTCTTGATATGCCACTTGGGGAAGCTATTGAGATCTTGCGCCTCTACGGACTTGACGTAAACACAAACTATATTTCCAATAAAAAGGACAAGGATACAATTTTAGGTCAGATCCCCTCTGCCGAGGACACGGTAAAGAACAATGCCACCTCGGTAATACTCACGGTCAGTGGTGGTGATGACTTCAAGAACACCATAAGTCTGCTTGACCTTACAGGTCAACCCCTTGACGTTGCAAAGACCATCCTCGACTTCTGTTGTGAGGGTCAGTGCCGTGTCAACCTTACTGTAAATTACGTAAGAAATGATGCGCCGAAGGGCACCGTTATCTCGCAGACTCCTGCGCCGGGAGAGGTTGAGATCTCGATGGGCGTGCTTGATGTTGTTTTCGTTGTCAGTGGCGGCCCTGACTATCTGCCACCTCCCATAACCGTTACCGTTCCCGATGTTATGACACTCACTCTGAGCGAAGCCGAGGCTCTTCTTACAGAGTACGGTATCACTCTTGGCAAGGTCACAACCATTCAAAGTGACGCTCCCATCGGTACGGTATGTGGTCAATCGGCTGAGCCTGACAGTACCCTGACAGGACAGCCCGACGAGCTCGTCGTCGACCTCTACATAAGTGGTGGTACTGACTATACCGAGCCTCTGCCCGATGGTGACGAGACAACCACACCGAGTGATGCCGAAACAACTTCGCCTGTTGACGAAACAACGGCTGTATAAAAAATTTCTTTAATAATAATAGGTAGCAAATGTTTGACTTCATAAGACGAGAGAAATCCATAGCAAAGCGTAGTGACAGTGTGCAGAGTAAAATTGCTCTGCGCAAAGTCCTGCGCCCAATTGTGTTGCTTGTTTTTCTCGCCATTCTGCTCGTGTCCCTGCTTGCAGCCATTCCGTCAACGAGAAATGACGGACACCGTGACGATGTGCTTGGAAGTGCTGTTGGTGATGGCAAGCTTAGTCTACTTATCATCTATCCAAGCCGTGACGGATGGGGCGAGCGTGAAGCAATGTATCTTCTTGATGCGCTTAAAAACAGGTATGATATTGATGCCTATATTGCATCCGACAAGCAATATCTCGCAGGTGAAAGCGTTTTTTCAAATGATCTTGACCCAACGGTAACGGTGACGCTTGGCGTTACTGAGCTTTGCGAGAAAAATTACCTTGAGGTACGCTCCACCATTGGATATGGTGGACTTGAGATCACCGTTAGCACAAAAGAATTTTCGCTCCCTGAAAGTGATGAAACGCTTCAATATCTTGAGGATGAAAACGGAGAGCTTGTTGCTGAGGGTATTGACAAAAACGCATCAGTCTCAAAGGTTGATATTCTTTCCCCCTCTGCCAAGAGAGTTCACGAGGGAATTGATGCATTTTTAGATGCTTTCTACACCGATGGCTACCACTATCGAATCAAAAATTCGCTTCGCAGAAGCGATTTGCGTCCTGAGGGCAAGCTTCTTCTCTCCGAAGAGATTACGCTAAGCGACGGACGGCTTGATGTTCTCACCGTCTCCTACATAGACGGCAACAGCTACACTCTTCGTGCGCTCTCCGAAATGGTTGACGCATCCTCTCCCGACGTTGTTCTCTTCAATGGAAATGTCGACGGTGGAGCGAGTACAAGAGCTGAGCTTTCGGAAATGTGGCAGGGAATATCATCCATTCTCACAGAGCGAAATGTTCCCTGGCTTTTCCTGCCGGGTCACCTTGAAAACTCAGCCCTTCCCCGTGTTACCGTTTGCGAGGTGATCTCATCCTTTGACGGCTGTTTGCTAAACATCACGGGCACGGATGACGTCGGAATGGTGCTCAGGGTCAATGATGAAAAGGGTGTTGCGACGTCGCTTGTTGTCTTTGCCGACACAGAGACGGATATGTACGCTCTCTGTGACATCATCGAAAACGATATTCCTCTTCTAAACAGGCTTACAGGTCGCATCCCCTCCGTTACTGCTTTCTCGCCCTCCCTGCCCGCTTGTCTTGACAAGATCGTTGACGGCGAGGAGGTCTGCGATGACCTGACGGATCTCTACGATTGCCTTGACGCTATGGGAAAGAGCACCTTTGTCTGCTCGACCTCCCCCACGGCGTTTGGCACGCACGAAACCGAGGATGGCTCAACTGTCGCTCTCTGTGGCTCACTTGGATTTGACAGCTTGGGGCTTGGTGGAAGATTTGAATATAACAACAGCCAAAGATGTGCTCTGCTCGTTTCTATCGAGAACAGGAGAAGCACTGCCGCCTCCATCCATCTTAAATACATAATGGCGGCTGATCTTGGACTTACCGAGAGGTAAAATGATGGAATATAAAACCAAATGCCGAATACTCCGTGGAATTGGTGGACTTTATCTTGTTCGTCTTGCAGATATTTGTGAGCACGAAAGGCTCTATCCATCCACTCCCTCACCCTTACAAAACACAACTCTTCTCAGCCGAGCAAGAGGCTCGCTTCGCGCGCCCGACACAAGTGGTACGGCAGGCAAGCTGAAGGTTGGCGATGTTGCCGAATTTGTCTATACCGACAACTCGTTTACAATTACAGACGGCGTTGCCACCCCCCGTGACGACAGCTCAGGTGTACCCGATGGTGCTATTTCTGCCATACTGGCACGTCGCAATTCGCTCATCCGTCCACCACTTGCAAATCTCGATATGCTCATCATCGTCTGCGCATCTGCTGCTCCTGCGCCTGCCACAGAAACCATCGACAAGCTGCTCTCCATAGCCGAATATCATTCCATCGAGGCGGCTTTGGTGGTCGGCAAGAGCGAGCTTGACCCATCAGCCGCATCCACTCTCGTTGACACATACGAAAAAGCAGGCTATCCTGTTTTTGCTCTCTCCTGCTACACGATGGATGGCATTGAGCAGTTCCGTTCGTTTATTAACGAGAAGCTACCGGGGCGTGTTGCTGCATTTGCCGGCGCATCGGGCGTTGGCAAGTCAACGCTTATGAACGTTCTTTTCCCCGAGCTTCAGCTTGAGGCAGGTGAGATCAGCCGAAAAATTGCCCGTGGCAAGCACACAACAAGACTCTCGGAGCTATTTGTGCTTGAATGTGGTGGTTATCTTGCCGATACGCCCGGTTTTTCGCTGATAGATTTTGAAAACTTCGACTTTTTCCCATTTGAAGCTCTGCCGCAGACTATGCGTGAGTTTGTTCTCCACTATGGAGAGTGCCGTTATCTCGACTGCTCACACACAAAGGAGGAGGGCTGTGCCGTACTTGAAGCCATCGCCCGTGGAGAGATCGCGCCCTCACGTCACGAAAGCTATCTTTCGATGTACAGAACACTCAAGGCAAAGCCTCGTTGGGAGAAAAAATAAATTAAGGTTGGAATTATGAGAGCTTTTATTTATGTAGGTGGCGACATCGCCCCCGACTATATAACCGAGCGTCCATCCGGCGATGACATCACTATTGCCGCCGACTCAGGACTTAAAAACGCCGCCTCTCTTGGTGTAAACGTACAAACCGTGGTTGGTGACTTCGACTCCTATCCCGAACACAAGCTTCCTCGTGATGCCGAGGTAATAAGGCTCAAGCCCGAAAAAGATCTGACCGACACTCAGGTTGCAGTTGAGCTTGCGCTCCGGCGTGGTGCGTCATCCATCGTCATTATCGGTGGGCTTTCGGGCAGGCTTGATCACTCGATTGCAAACCTCGCAATACTTGAAGACTTGCATTTGCGTGGCGTGTACGCACAGATAAATGACGGAAAGAACCGTGCAAGGTTCGTCTCTGCATCCTCTGAGCTTATCGGAAGAAGTGGCTACAAGTTTTTTTCTGTTGTTGCCGTCAGCGACACCGTCAAGGGACTTAGCATTGAGGGTGCGAAATACCCTCTCAAAAACGCAACTCTCCACCGTCGCTCACAATTTGCCGTCAGCAACGAAATCGTCGGCAACTGCGCTCTCATCTCACTCAAAAAAGGCTCTGTATTTATAATTGAGAGCCGTGACGCATAAAATTTCTGTATCAACTGCCACTCTCGCATCATATACTTCTATTGAGCAAGAAGGGATGGTGAGGGTGTTGCGAAAAAACAATAGCTTTAAGCAAACTGTGGGGATTTTGACGCTGACCTTTGGGGCAGGGATCTTCCTCTCATTCATCCTTCCGGGCAGAGCTCTCGCCTTTGTCGAGGCAGCTGTGCTTTTGAGTGCAGGCTTTCTGTTGCTCAGATGATTTCCGTTTCTAAGGAAGGGCATTTGTATGAGAATCCTTTTGATGAGGCCACGGGGCTTTTTGGCATCAATACTTCGCCGTTTTTTCGGTATTAAAAAGGAACACAAAGATTGAGCGTGGGGGCTTTTGCCCCCACAAAAAATATGGAGGTCAATATGCTTGGCAAGCGATTTTTACCTGTAAATGCCGAGGAGATGCGCTCTCTCGGTTGGGACAGGCCTGATTTCGTCTATGTAACGGGTGATGCCTATGTGGATCATCCGTCCTTTGGCGTTGCCATCATTTCAAGAGTGCTTGAGGCAGCAGGCTTCAGGGTTGCCATACTCTCTCAACCAAATTGGCGCACCACAGATGATTTCAAGCGATTCGGCAAGCCTCGACTTGGCTTTCTCGTTACGGCAGGTAATGTCGACTCGATGGTCTCCCACTATTCCGTCAGCCGTCATCGCCGTAATTTTGACTATTATTCCCCCGGTGGCAAGATGGGCTTGCGCCCCGACAGAGCCACAATAGTCTATTCAAATATTATCCGTCAGGCGTATGGTGATATTCCGATAATCTTAGGTGGTCTTGAGGCCTCCCTTCGCCGTTTTGCGCATTATGATTATTGGGAAGACCGTATGCGCCGTTCCATTCTCGTCGACAGCAGAGCTGATATTCTTACATACGGTATGGGCGAGAACATTCTGCTTCGCATAGCAGAGCTTCTTGACCGTGGCGTGCCTGTCAAAAAGATCCGTGACGTCAGGGGTACAGTCTACCTCTGTCCGTCGGACAAGCCTGAATATCACTATCCCGTTGCCGCCTCTCTTGATTGGGAGGAGCTGAAGGCGGGTGGCAAGGCTTACGCCGATGCGTTTGCGGCACAATATCGTGAGCAGGACGCCGTCTGTGGACGAGCTATAACTGAGAATTACGGTGACCGTATTCTTGTGCAGAATCCACCTATGCCACCACTTGAGCGAGAGGAGCTTGACCGTGTTTACTCTCTTCCTTACACAAGGCGTGTTCATCCGATGTATGACTCCCTCGGTGGTGTTCCTGCCATATCAGAGGTTGCGTTCTCGATAACGCATAACCGTGGTTGCTTTGGTTCTTGCAATTTCTGTGCGCTTGCGTTCCATCAGGGACGGAGTGTGCGCTCACGCTCCAAGGAGAGTGTACTAAATGAAGCCCGTGACATCACTCAGATGGAAGGCTTTAAGGGATATATTCACGATGTCGGCGGCCCTACTGCCAATTTCCGTGCACCTGCCTGCAAAAAGCAGTTGACACACGGCGTTTGCCCCGACCGTCGCTGCCTCTCGCCCCGTCCCTGCAAAAATCTCTTAGTTGACCACAGCGAGTATTACGATCTCATTGAGTCTGTTGAGGCTATTGATGGCATCAAAAAGGTCTTCATTCGCTCAGGTATTCGCTTTGACTACCTTATGGCAGACTCCGACGACAGCTTTTTCCGTAAGATTGTGCGTGACAATGTAAGTGGACAGCTTAAGGTTGCGCCCGAGCATTGTTCTGCATCCGTTCTTTCATATATGGGCAAGCCTGATTTTTCCGTCTACCGTCGCTTCAAGGACAAGTTTTTCTCCCTCTGCCGTGAGTGTGGTAAGGAGCAATACCTCGTCCCCTATCTTATGTCAAGCCACCCCGGCTCGACCTTGAATGATGCAATTGAGCTTGCTCTCTACCTCAAGCGAGAGGGGCTTTCACCCGAGCAGGTGCAGGATTTCTATCCCACGCCCGGAACGGCTTCAACCGTTATGTTTGCTACGGGAATCGATCCTTTCACAGGCAAGAGTGTCTATGTTGCCCGTGACGGCAGAGAGAAGAGGCTTCAGCGTGCGCTCCTCCAATTTGGCAAGCCTGAAAATGCGTCCCTTGTTCGCGAGGCACTCACGCTTGCTCATCGCACCGACCTTATCGGCAACTCCCCCGACTGCCTTGTTCGCCCTGAGCGAGACAGCTACCACTCCGGAAAAAAAGTCGGTGGAAAAGGTGGAGAGCGAGGACGGCAGAGAAAGGCTCAAGATAGCCACACAAAGCGCACCCCATCTCCCAAAAAGACTACAAAAGCAAAGAAAAGCAGAAAATAGCAAAACAAAAGCGCACAGAAGCTCTTGCTTCTGTGCGCTTTTCTCCATTTTATTTCTTTTTCTTTCCGTCTTGCTTCTCTGTGTGTCGCACTCTGTATGCGGCGGCAGATATGGCAAAGGCAATAGTGCCAAGAAGAATTACTGCGCCGGCTCTCTTGCCCGAGGCAATTAAGCTTATAGCATCCCTCAAAGCTACAAAAGAGTTGGCGGCAGTTGTGGCACTGTCCTCGTCCGATGCAGGTGGCGTGTAATCCTCAAAGACAGGCTCGCCCGTTCCTCTGTAAAGGGTGATATTGTCAACAAATCCCCCGACGCTTGCGCTGACCGTAAGCACCACGTCCCGACCGACAAGCACGCCACTTTTAAGGCTCTTTGCTCCCTCGCTCTCCTCGCTTGGTGCTGATACAAGTATGAACTCTCCGTCGCTTTCTTTATCCTTGAGATACACCCGTGGGCCTGCTTCTTCCTTATCGTATACCACACGGACAGTAATGCTTTTGCCCACAAGGGCGGGCGTACCGTCATATTCCTTGCCATAGAGCTTGAAAAGCAGGGAATGTGTTCCGTCCCCATCAGATGTGTCGGGAGCGTAGCTTTCGCCCTCTGTATCGTAGTTGTGCCAGATTCTGCCCATTCTTATTCTGCTCTCGCCATAGCCACCCGAACGGAGATGGAACACGCTGTATGTTGCGCTTGGTGATTGTTCGTAATGCGTTGCAATTGCAATATATCTTGCGCTGTCTGCACTCTCCCGAATCTCGACATCATATTGCAAAGTAAAGCTATCCTCATAAATATCAGCCGTCTGCTCTCCACCTATCACAAGAAGAAAGGATTCGTTGCTCCCACTCTCCTCGGTATTATTTATGTATAGCCTGCCGTTTTCAATACTGAGCGTAGCTGTGCAGTTCTTTCTTGCTGTACCGTCATCATTTGAAAGCTCTGACCAGCCAAGAGACTTAAGTGTATCGCCCTCGCTCGCCGTGTCCTCAAAATCCTCAAAATATACCACGTTTTTCTTTACTTCCTCGCCATCCGTGGCGTTTGCATAAAGTGGCAGGGACAGAAGCAATAACAACAGCACTGCTACCATTTTAAACGCTACTCTGCACCTCTTCATACTATCCCTCCCATCGCTTTCATTGTTTTTTATTCTACCATATCCCCCCACACTTGTCAACAAAAACTGTGCAAAAAGGGCTCACCCAACGGCGTGCACAGTTAGCGGTAAAGTGAAATTCAATTTACGCCGTTCCGAAATATTCCTCGCAGTTTAAGCAACTGCGTTCCGCAGGCGGAAACGGAATATTTCCAAAACAAGTGCAGACCGAAAGGTGAGCCCTTATGTTTTATTATGTCTTAGTGCTTCTTACCAAGAACCAAAGCTGTGCCAAGAATAGCTACGAGAGCTATACCTGCTGCTGCAACGGATGCGCAACCACCGTCGCTGTCGCCATCGTTGATGCTTGCAGTAGCATCATCTGTGGGAGCGTTTGTTGCATCGTCTGCAGGAGCATTTGTTGCATCATCTGCGGGAGCCTTTGTTGCGTCATCCTCAGGAGCCTTTGTGGTCTCTTCCTTGGTTGTGGGAGCTTCTGTTGTCTCTACATACTCAGGAGCTTCGTATGTAACATCGGTGTTAACGGGCATATCTCCGAAACCTGTCCAGATAGCAATATTATCTACCCAACCGTTAATTGTGCCACCGGCCTTGATAGCAACGCCGTATCCACCAAAGATTTCCTTGTCATAGTAGTCGGATGCAGGGCCTTCCGGAACTGCCTCGGTAACCTTGATCATCTCGCCACCATTGTCGAGGTTCTGCATATAAACTGTCGGGCCGTAAACATCAAGTCCCTTAGCCTCGGGGCACTGCATACGAATTCTTACGTTCATGCCGGCACAAACTCTCTTGGAGGTGTCGATGTCGTTGCCTGTCAGCTTCTTGTAGATAGAAGGTGTGGAGTCTGTATCATCTGTATCGGATGCGTAAAGACCCTCGTTGCTCTTGTCGTCGAAACGATACCAGGTGTTTCCGAAGTGGTACTGGAAGTCTGCGTAACCCTTCATACGGAAGTGGAAGGATGCGTAGGACGCTGCTGACATTGCATTGTAATGTGTAACAAGAACAATGTAACGGCTGACGTCACCTGAGCTTACCAGCTGCATATCCCACTGGATTGTGAAATCGTTATCAAGTGTAACCTCCCACATATCGTCACTCTCAAGAATGAGCATATAGGAGTCCTGACCACCACTGATGGGGTCAGCGTCGAATGCTTCGTCTGTGTAGTTGTGAACCTTAAGTCTGCCATCCTCAATCTTCCAGATTGCAGTATTGTCCTTATAGGCCTCTGTGGAATCGAGAACTCTCCAACCGAGAGCCGCTGTGGTAGCGTCTGTCGATGTGGTATTTGCCATACCCTCAAAGTCCTCATAATAAATCATTGTTCCGTCAGCGATCTTTGCTGCGCCTACGGGGATCATTGTGAGAACCATCATTGCAACCAAAAACAGTGCAACAAGTGTCTTTTTCATAATAAATTCTCCTCTTTATATTTTTGCAGAATATCTGCCATAATCAGTAGAATATCTGCTATTATTAGTATTATAACACACCCATTTTTTCTTGTCAACACCTCTCTCCGTCAGGCTAAGTCATTTCGTTGTTTTTACCAAATCTGCACTTTTCTTTTTGTTAATTTCGCCTGTGTTTTTTGCCTTTATTTGCCGATATTTGCGCAATATATACAAATAAATTACCTATTTAAACTAAAAAGAGGTTGGGAAACCCAACCTCTTTTTCTTATTGTTCGATCTCTTCCATAACGAATGCCTCAAGGATGTCGCCTGTCTTGAGATCGTTAAACTTATCGAGTGCGATACCACACTCATATCCCTGTGCAACCTCACGGACGTCATCCTTGAATCTGCGAAGGGAGGAAATTCTGTCCTCGTAAACAACAATGCCGTCACGGAGAACACGAATCTGTGCGCTTCTTGTAATCTTGCCGTCCTGAATGTACGAGCCTGCGATGAAGCCGACGTTCGGAACGTGAATAAGCTGACGTACCTCTGCGTGACCGAGCAGCTTCTCCTTGAACTTGGGAGCAAGCATACCCTTCATAGCTGCGCTGACCTCGTCGATGCACTCGTAAATTACACGGTGTGTACGGATGTCAACGCCCTGTCTCTCGGCAGACTCAAGAGCTGTACGGTCAGGACGAACGTTAAAGCCAACAATGATTGCGTTGGACGCTGCTGCGAACATTACGTCACCCTCGGTGATACCTCCTGCTGCTGCGTGAATAACTCGTACCTTGACCTCTTCATTGGAGAGCTTTTCAAGTGACTGACGAACTGCCTCTGCAGATCCACCAACGTCTGCCTTGATGATGATATTGAGCTCCTTGACACCCTCTTGGATCTGTGCAAACAGGTCGTTGAGGTTTGTTCTTGCGTTTGCTCTGAACGTCTCCTCCTTCGCCTGCTCGCGACGGCGATCTGCAAGCTCACGTGCCATTCTCTCATCGACAACGGCGTTGAACTCGTCACCTGCGCTGGGCAGGTCTGCAAGTCCTGTGATCTCAACGGGCATTGAGGGGGGAGCTACCTTTACGGTTCTGCCTGTGTGGTCAGTCATCGCTCTTACACGGCCAACGGCTGTTCCTGCGATAACGATGTCACCTGCACGAAGTGTACCGTTCTGGATAAGAACCGTTGCAACAGGGCCACGGCCACGGTCGAGCTTTGACTCGATGACGATACCCTTTGCTCTGCGATGGGGATTTGCACGGTATTCCTTAACCTCTGCGATGAGCAGAACTGCTTCAAGAAGATCGTCAATACCCTGATGCTTGAGAGCTGATACGGGGATGCACATTACATCTCCACCCCATTCCTCAGGAACGAGCTCGTACTTTGTCAGCTCCTGCTTGATAGCGTCGGGGTTTGCTGTCGGCTTATCCATCTTGTTGATCGCAACGATGATCTCAACGCCTGCCGCCTTTGCGTGATTTATAGCCTCAACTGTCTGTGGCATAATTCCGTCATCTGCAGCTACAACGAGGATTGCAATATCCGTTGCCTGTGCGCCTCTTGCACGCATAGCTGTGAACGCTTCGTGACCGGGCGTATCAAGGAATGTGATTTCCTTGCCATTGATCTTTACTCGGTATGCACCGATGTGCTGTGTGATACCACCTGCCTCGCCCGATGTTACACGGGTGTTTCTGATGGCGTCAAGAAGCGAGGTCTTACCGTGGTCAACGTGTCCCATTACGCATACTACGGGAGCACGCTCAACAAGGCTTTCGCTATCGTCCTCTGCCTCATCAAAGAGTCTGTCCTCGATGCTGACAACTACCTCCTTGGTAACCTCAGCACCAAGCTCCTCTGCTACGAGGAATGCTGTGTCAAAATCTATTGTCTGGTTTACAGTAACCATCATACCCATCATAAAGAGCTTCTTTATGACCTCGCCCGATGTAACCTTGATCCTTGCGGCGAAATCGCCAACCGTGATCTCATCGGGAATAGTTGCGTGCACTGTCTGCTTCTTCTGTGGTACCGGGGCAGGTGCAGCTGCTGCTGCGCCCTTCTTGCCCTTTCCACCATTTTTGCCCTGTGGCTGATTGCCTCTTGTGTCTCTCTGCGAGCCTCTCTGACCATCACGGCCACCGTCTCTCTGTCCGTCACGACCACCGTCTCTGCCCTGAGAGGAGGACTTTCCACCTGAAGACTTACCGCCTGTGCGTCCGCCTTCCTTATCCGTACCCTGTGCGCCCGACGCCTTCTTGACCTTCTGGCTTCCGCCTCTTGTGTCTCTTACGTCATCGGGGATGAATGCATCAAGTGTGTCGTCATACTTCGAGAGGTCAACGCTCGACGCCGTTCCTCTTGTATCAACTACACGCTTTGAGCTTTGTGTAACCGTTACAACCTCTCTCTCGCCCTCAGGTCTTGTGGGTGAGCGCATTTCAATTCCGGGTCTTGAGCCTCTCTGCGAGGGCTTTGATGAACCTCTGTCGCTACCCTTTTTCTCCTGACGGCTTCTCTCGGTAGACGCACTCATACGAGATTCAAATCTCTCGCCTGCGCTTCGTGCAACATTCTGCTTCTCACGGGGAGCTGCTGCAGGAGTCTGTGCCACAGGCTTTGAGGGCTCTGCGGGAGCAGGTGCGCTCTCTTCTTTCTTTTCTTCGACCACTAAGGCAGGTGCGCTCTCTTCCTTCTTCTCCTCGGCTGTGGGTGCAGAGGCAGGCTTTTCTGCCACGGGAGCAGAGCTTGCCTTCTTGCGCAAGGAGGGGATAGAGGTCACTCCGTCGATATAATCCTCGATGCCAACTATCTGATGCGCCTGTGTGAGAGCTTCCCACATTACATCAAGCTCGAATGTTTCGAGAGATTTTTGTGTTTTGGCTTCAATTCCTGCCGCTGTAAGCAGATCTATAAGATCCTTGCTCTTCATCTGCAGGTCCTTTGCCAACTGATTCACCTTAAACTGTGAGCTGACTGCCATATTATCTGTCATCCTCCTTACGGATACAAAATATCAAAAATTTATTTGCTTGCGTTTGTTTTTGGAGTATTCTTTTTCTTTTCTTATTTTTCTTCAGTTTCGCTTTGTAAATACTCACATAGGCTCATAGCCTTATCTTCAACGGCATCTGCCATTTGCTTGTCGGTCAGCGCAAACGCCGCCACCTCCATCGTTCGCCCGAGTGCCGCCCCAATTTCAAGGGCACTTACCGGGACTTTTATAAGCTTTATTCCGTAGTAGCTTGTGCGATCACAAAGTCTCTTCTGTGTTGCCGCCGAGATGCCACTTGCCATCACTACAAGCACGGCCCGTCTTGCACTGAGCGCATCGCAGACGTTCTGCGTGCCCATCACAAGCTTGCCCGCTCTGCGTGCAAGTCCCGACATACCGAGAAATCTGTCCTTTGGTGTGTTGCCCATACCGTCATTCCTCGCCAAGCGTTCTCTCGATATCATCCCAGACCTCGTCGGGAATCGTTACCTCAAGATTTGCATCAGCACGCTTGTTTTTGCGCAACTTTTTTATACAGGCTGCGCTTTTGCACACATAAGCACCTCTGCCCGACTTCTTGCCCGTCACATCGAGCAAAATTTCTCCCTCGGGGGTGCGAAGTATGCGAACAAGCTCGCCCTTGGGCTTGTGCTCACCACAGCCAAGACATTGGCGCATCGGAATTTTCTTTGGCTTTTGTGCCTGTGCGCTTACCTTTGCCATTCCGATCCTCCATAGCCTTAAGGCTCGGGCTTGATATCTATCTTACAGCCCGTAAGTCTTGCTGCAAGGCGAGCGTTCTGTCCTGCTCTGCCTATTGCAAGTGAGAGCTGATCGGGCTTTACTACAACATAAGCCGATCTCTCGCCCGTCATCGTTACACTCTCAACGGTTGCAGGCGCAAGTGCTGCTGCGATATATTCCTCGGGTGTCTCGCTGTACTTGACGATATCGACCTTCTCGCCGCCAAGCTCCTCAAGAATAGTGGCAATTCTCATTCCTCTCGTTCCAACGCAAGTTCCTACGGGATCTACGTTGGGATCGGTGGACATAACTGCAATCTTCGTTCTTGAGCCTGCTTCTCTTGCAATGCCCTTTATTACTACCGTACCCTCCTTGATTTCGGGTACTTCAAGCTCGAACATACAACGGACAAGACCGGGGTGTGCTCTTGAGATCGTAATCAGTGGGCCTCTCGCCTCACGGTTGACCTCGGAAATGTAAATCTTGAGCTTCTGACCGATGATGTACTCCTCGCCGGGAATCTGCTCGCTTTGGCGAAGACGGGCGTTGCCTGTGCCTGTGAATATGATAACATCGCCCGTTTCCTCGTCGATCTTCGACACGGTTACGGTGATGATCTCTTCTTTCTTGCTCTCATAAGCCTCTTGAGCAAGCTTTCTCTCAGCTTCTCTGATAGCCTGAATGATCACGGAGCGTGCAGCACCTGCAGAGAGACGACGGAAGTTCTTGGGCTTTACCTCAAGCTCAAGGATCTTGCCAACAGTCATACGCTTGTTATGTGTACGAGCCTCTTCAAGAGAGATCTGTGTTTCGGGGTCTGTTACCTCTGCAACAACCTGCTTTTGACGGTAAACACGGACGTCCTTCTTTTTCTCATCGATAACGATGCGAACGCCTGCCTCGCTTCCGTATTCCTTTTTATAAGCGGCAACCAAAGCTGCCTCAATCTTTTCAAGCATATATGCCTTTGATATACCACGCTTCTGCTCAAGCTCGTCAAGAGCCGCAAAGAATTCTGAGTTCATTGCATTATTGTCCTTTCCAAATCGCCTTTTCTTTTTGTTTTCTTTTTAGTGTTTTGGGGTATGCTTATTGTCTGTTTGCGCCGACCGTCAATCAAGACTGTCGAAATCGAACACGGTTCTCATCTTTGAGATGGAATCGTAGGGCAGGGAGACCACACGCTCGCCTATATCGACAAGCACGGGGTGCGAGGGATCTGTTTCGTCTCCCTCAAAGCCGACAAGTATTCCGTCAAGCTTGCGTGTTCCGTCGACGGGAGCAAAGAGCTTGACCTCAACTCTCTCACCCGCACAGGCAGTTATATGCCACGGAAGAGTTATCTCCCTCTCAATTCCCGGAGATGAAACCTGGAGAAAATATGAGGAGTCGATGGGGTCTTCCTCGTCAAGAATCGGATCAACTGCACGATTGACGTTTTCGCAATCCACAATGCTGATGCCACCCTCACGATCGGTGTCGATTGTGATGCGCAGGATGCGATCAGCACCCTCCTTGACAAACTCAACGTCCCAGATCTCAACTCCACACTCCCTGACTGCATTTTCAATCAAGGGATATACTCTTGCGGCTACGCCGCTCAAATCCTTCTTCATTTTCGTCTTTTCCTAAAATGTTTTTTCGAAAAATTGAGAGTGGACATTCGCCCACTCTCATTTTGTCTTATACTTCCATAACACATTATAACACAGTTTTATATAAAATGCAATAGCTTTGCGAAACTTTTTTCTTCTTTCTCGCTCTTTTTTCTCATTTTTCTTTCGTCAGTTGCTACCAATGCTTAAAAAACACGGGCTTTTCATCATTTTTCTATTTACAAACATAAAAAAATATGATACAATATTATAATGCAATATAATAATTATAATTGGGTAATTGTCGCTTTGCGATCTTTGGGTGGAGGAGTATTATGAGTGGAGGAGAGAGACAGCCTTCGGGCTTTGTTGCAAACAAATATCTATCCCTCATTCTCTCTCTTGCATCCGCTCTCGGCTCTCTTGCGCTACCGTTTTTTGACGCTCCCGTCTTCTCGGGAATTGCGCTGTCAACCCTCTGTGTGATAATCTTTTTCATCACTCGTGAAAAGCTCCCTCTCTGCGCCATCGTTCTTCCCGCTCTGCTTTGTGTTTGGCTTGGAGGTGGCTTTGGGGTCGGTGCTGCTTTTGTCGGATTTATCATCTGCACCTCCTCGTCGGCGTATCTTCTGCTTGGCTCAAGAAAGCTATTCGTGCTTATAACAGCCGTCCTCTCTTTTGCCATAGCTTCTCTCATTCGCTCACCGCTCTTCGCTCTTCTGACGTTTCTGCCCTTTGCCCTCGGAGCAATTATTGCCCTGCTTATTTTTCGCACCCGACTTTCAGTGTGCGTTGCTGTCGGCTCTTCTTTCGTGCTCCTGGTCGCGGCATCCGCTCTCGTCATTCACCTTGCCCTGATAGGTGAGGGGGTCGGCGCGTTTGCCGACTCTCTTCGCACCACTCTTTGCGAGTTTTTCACCAACGGGGACGTCATCACCTTTGACCGTGACTCTGCCGTAGAGCTTTCCTCTCTTATAATTGAGTCCTCGCCCTCGCTTGTGTTTGCTGCGTCCTCGGCTGTTTTATACCTTGCCTACTCGCTTCTTCTTTCGGTTTTGCGCTCGTCGGGTATGGAGGATGTGCTCACCACAGACAACACACGCCTCTCTCTTACACCCATATCTGCCACGGTCGTTGCAATATCCTTTCTCTTTCTCGTAATATTTGAGTCGGTGGGCAACCATCTTGCCAGTGCAGTTTTATACAACATTATTTTTGCAACGCTTCTGCCGCTTGTTTTTATCGGCTTTCGCACAGCCGTTGAGCTTCTCTCCCGCTTCGTCTTTAAAAACGCACAGCGTCCTGTGGTCGTCTCGGCTGTTTTAGTTATATTTTTCACGTTTATTCTCCCTATGCTCGCGCTTCCGCTCTACATCTGCACGGCGATTGCGTACACGCTTATGCCCTTGTTTATTGAGATTGCAGAAAAAATCAAATCCAACATTCAAAAGTAAAGGAGCTTTCCGATGGCACAACAGAAAAATACCGATCTGAGTACATTTGATATAATGCTTATCTCTGCTATATCAGGAATTGTACTTCTCCTTGTCGGCATACTGCTCAGCCTTATTTCAGAAGTGCCGACCTATATGATAATCATCGTCTTCGTGGTGGTGTATTCCGCCGTTGAGGCGTTCCTCTGCATATACGCAAGGAAGATTTCGATATTAAAAAAGAGCGATGCTCTCGCTCTCTCGCTTGAAAGCCACATAGCCGATGCTTGCGGCAGGCTTGACACGCCCATCGTCATCACCAACTCAGAGGGTACTATTGCCTGGGTAAACACCTCAATGCAGAATGTCTGCGAGGTTGAAAATTCCAACCTGCTTGTTGGCAAGAACCTCTCGGTGTTTACGGGCGTTCCGATGAATGACATCATTCAGACGGGCTCAACCAAAAAGATCAAAATTTCCCTTTCGGGAAAGCATTACGATGCCATAACCTACCTGCTTGCAGCTGCCGACCGTGACTATTGGATGACTGTGTTTACCTCCCGTGAGGAGCTTGACGAGGCAATTGGCAAAATCAATCACGAATCTCCCGTTGTTGCGTACATCGTTATTGACAACCTTGAGGAGCTTGCGCAATATGTCAGAGTTTCCTACCGTGAGGCCGCAAACGAGGTCGAGGGTATTCTTCGCACCTGGGCAGGCGAGCTTTCGGGACTTATGCGTGAGTATGACCGAGATAAATATCTGCTCATCTTCCCCAAAGAAAAGCTTGCAGAATGCACAGAGAGCAGATTTGACATTCTTGACCGTGTGCGTAATGTCGGACTTGGTGACAGGACGATGTCAGTTACTATTTCCATTGGCGTTTGCGCCACGGGCGACAGCTTCTTTGACCGTGAGATTGCCGCAAGTGCCGCACTTGAAACAGCTCTTCAGCGTGGTGGTGACCAGGTTGCGCTCCGTACTGCCGAGGGCATCGAATTTTTCGGTGGTCGCACCAAAATTCAGCAAAAGAGAACTAAGGTGCGCTCAAGAGTTATTGCAGACAGGCTCATTCAGCTTATCAGCGACGCAGGCAACGTTCTCATTATGGGACACAAGAACCCGGACTTTGACTCAATAGGCTCGTGCATCGGTCTTGCAAGGCTTGCACTTGGCTACAATCCCAACGTAAAGGTTGTTATTGACACGGGTTGTTCGAACTTTAAGGTAAGTGCCGCAAATATCGAAAGCGAGGTTGAGGACTTCAAGGATATTTTCGTTGACTCTGCAACGGGACTTGATTTGATTCGCTCCGACACTCTTCTCATTGTTACCGACGTCAACAATCTAAAGATCACGGAAGCTCCCGAAATTGCCGAGAACGTGTTCCAGCTTGTCATCATAGACCACCACAGAAAGATTTCCGATTTTGAAAACGAGCCTCTCATAGCCTATATTGAGCCGTCGGCTTCATCGGCAAGTGAGCTTGTTTCGGAAATTCTTGAGATCTGCTCAATGGGCTCTGCTGTCAACAACACCTCAAAGATTACAAAGCACGAGGCAAACATAATGCTCTCAGGCATTATGCTCGACACAAAGAATTTCACTCGCTCCACCTCCGACAGAACATTCTCTGCCGCTCTCTATCTGAGAGAAGCAGGAGCTGACCCCGAATATGTTCGCACATTCTTCTATGCCGATCTTGACAATTTCGTAACGGAATCCCGTCTCGGCTCGGACGTGCGCCTCTACCGTGAGCGCATCGCAATCTCGGTTTCGGACGGCACAGGCTCGCCCGATGACAGAATTGCAGCATCAAAAACGGCAGACACTCTGCTCTCCGTCCGTCAGGTTGACGCCGCATTCGTTCTTCTCCGTACAGGAGACTCAATCGTTATCTCTGCAAGATCAAACGGAAGCATCAACGTTCAGCTGATACTTGAAAAGATTGGCGGAGGCGGACATTTCGATGCAGCAGGTGCGCAGATCAAGAATACGGATTCAAGAGCTGTTCTTGAAATGCTCAAGGGTGCTATTGACGGCTACCTTGACGCAGACGGTGAGGCAAAATAATTTTCGGTGCGATCGTACCACAAGCATTTAACACCAAAAGCTTACAGATAAAGGAGACAAAATTATGAAGGTAATTCTCACACAGGACGTAAAAGCCCAGGGCAAAAAGGGCGATATCATAGAGGTGTCGGACGGATACGCACGCAACTTCCTCTTCCCGAGAAAGCTTGCAGTTGTTGCCGATGCACAGGCTATCAATGAGGCAAAAAACCGTGAATCTTCAAAGCAGCACAAGATCGAGACTGAGCGTGCCGCCGCAAAGGAGCTTGCTGCTCGTCTTGCAGGTGTGCTCGTAAAGATAAGCGTTCCATCGGGTGCCGATGACCGTCTCTACGGCTCGGTTACCGCAAAGGACATAGCTGAAGCTCTTCGTGAACAATTCGGCATCGAGCTTGATCGCAGAAAGATCGTTCTTCAGGACAACATCAAGGCGTTTGGCTCATACACAGTTGACGCAAAGCTTTACACAGAGGTTGTTGCTCACATTAACGTTCTCGTTTGCAAAAAATAATAATTACAATTTAAAATACGGGAAAAGAAAATGAATCAGGATATTATTAAGAAAGTGCCGTTTTCAATGCTTGCAGAGCAGGCGTTGCTCGGCTCAATCCTCATCGACCCGCAATCCATCACTCAGATATCCGACACAGTTCGTGCAGATGATTTCCACCTCTCTGAGCACAGGCAGATTTATTCTGCGATGCTCCATCTCTGTGCGCAGAGCCACGATATTGACCACGTCACTCTGCTTGATGCACTTGAAAGCGAAAAGGTTTACAATCGTGACGAGGCTGAGTCTTATCTTCGCACGCTTGCAGATGCAGTTCCCAACGCTCTCAACATCAAGGACTATGCAAGAATTGTTGTTGAAAAGAGCCTTGCTCGCCGTCTCATTGAGACTTGTGGCAAGGTAAGCGAAAGAGCTTACAGCGCAGAGGAAAACATAAACGAGCTTCTTGAATATGCCGCCTCTCAGGTAACGGAGATTGCCGCAGGGCGTGATACAAGGGGCTTTCAGAATATGATGAATGTGCTTGAGACCGTTTTCCGCAACCTCTCCGTTCTCTATGAAGACCCCGGTGCATTTGACGGGATGCAGACGGGCTACCGTGACCTTGACAATATGCTTGCGGGAATTGGTCAGAGCGACCTTGTTCTCGTTGGTGCTCGTCCCGGTATGGGTAAGACCTCATTTGTGCTCAATATCGCTCTCAATTACGCTCGTCGCACAAATGAGAAGGTTGCCATTTTCTCTCTCGAAATGTCAGCCGAACAGCTTGTAACCCGAATGCTCTCCAGCTATGCGATGGTTGACAGCTATTCTCTGCGTACAGGTCAGATAACAACGGGGGATTGGCAAAAGCTTGCCAACGCCGTCTCCGACCTTGCAGGTGTTCGCATTCTCATTGACGACAGCTCAAACATCACCGTTTCAAATATGAAGGCAAAGCTTCGCCGTGAGGGCAATATAGGTCTTGTTGTTATCGACTATCTCCAGCTTATGCAGGGCGAGAAGTACAATGACAACCGTGTTCTTGAGGTTGCAGATATCACAAGAAGTATGAAGCTTATGGCAAAGGAGCTTCGTGTTCCCGTCATTTGTTGCGCTCAGCTCTCCCGTGGTACTGAGGCGAGAACCTCAAAAAGACCTATGCTCTCCGACCTCCGTGATTCAGGCTCGATCGAGCAGGATGCAGATACAGTTATCTTCATCTACCGTGATGAGTATTATATGGACGCCGACAAGCGTTCTGTCGATGTGACTCAAGCTCCCGTGGCTGAAATTATCGTTGCAAAGAACCGTCACGGCTCTACGGGTACTGTCAAGATGAATTGGCTTGGCAGATACACAACCTTCTATTCCATCGAATCCAATCTCGATGAGTCAAACGCTCCACCTGACCGTGGCGCACCACCCATCGTACCACCTCCCGGAGTATAAGGAAACAATATGGCTATTGATTCTTTCATCGCTCCCGAAAGCCTCTCGTCCCTACCCAAGAGCGAGCATATACTGCTTGCGCTCTCAGGTGGGTCTGACTCGGTTTGTCTGTTTCATCTCTTGCTTGAGGGTGGCTATTCGTTCTCTGTTGCGCATTTCAACCACCATATTCGTGGGGATGAAGCAAAACGGGACGCAGAGTTCTGTCGCTCCCTCGCCCTCTCCCACAAAATAGAGTTCATCTTTGGGGAAGCAGACGTTCCCGCAGAGGCAAAGCGAACAGCGTCGGGGCTTGAGGAAACAGCAAGACGGATGCGCTACGCTTTTCTCAGAGAGGAGATGATTAGGCGTTGTATTCGCATTCTTGCGACGGCGCACAATGCAACCGACAACGCCGAAACTCTCGTCTTCTCGCTCTCCCGTGGCTGTGGGCCGGGTGGTGCTTGCGGCATCGCTCCCGTAAGAGAGGAGGGGGGAATTACCATTATTCGCCCACTCATCGCTATGACAAAGATAGAAATTCTCTCTCTGTGCCACACCCGCGGGTATGAATATGTGACAGACAGCACAAACTCTGACACGGCTTATACAAGAAATCACATAAGGCACAACATCCTCCCACGCCTTGAGGAGATAAATCCTCGTGCCGTTCGCTCTATGTGCGCATTCACCGATGCTCTTCGCACCGATGAGGATTATCTCTCGGGTGAGGCTGATCGTTTTCTTGAAGCTTGCGGTGGGCGTATTGCCATAGCTCCTCTCGTCTCGCTTCATCCTGCCGTTGCAATAAGAGTGCTTCAGAAAAAGGCGTACTCTGCAAGCGCAGCTCCCGAGCGTCGTCATCTGCTCTCAATTCTCTCGTCCTTGCGTGACGGTGACAAATGTGGTGCGTCAATGACGCTCCCCGGCTCTGTAAATGCAGTTGTCGAGGGGGAATATCTCGTCTTCAAAAAAGACAACAGAGAGGGGGCGCAGAGGCAGATAAGCTACCCCGAGTACATCGAAATTCCACTGTCTTTGGGTGAAAATGAGGTAAAATGGGGTTTTGGTAAGATTGTTTGCATTGAATTGAAAAATTCAAGCAGACAAATTTACAATTTATCAACATTCACAAGACTTAATATTGATAGAATAAAAGGACAGATGTTTTTAACTCCTCGCAGAGAGGGCGATACTATTCTCTATCACGGCCACCATCGCCGTGTTCGCCGTCTGCTCTCCGAGGCTCAACCCCACATTGACGCACGCACCCGTGCGTTGCTTCCACTCATCAGGATGGGGGATGAAATAGTATTCCTGCCTTTTATCGGAGCATCCGACAAGTACAGAACCGACTCCGACGATGCTATTGCAGTTGCATATATTCCTGACTGCGAAAACAATGACATTATATAAAATGTAGGAAAGGTTACATCTATGAATATGAAAAACGATATCGAATACACTCTCGTTTCCGAGGAAGAAATTGATGAAGCCGTCAGCCGTATAGCTGCACAGATCGACGCCGACTATCCCGATCATTCAAAGGGACTTCTTCTGCTCTGCATTCTCAAGGGCTCCGTTGTTTTTATGGGTGACCTTATGAAGAAGATTGAACGCCCTGTTGAAATAGACTTTATGAAAGTCTCGTCCTACGGCTCGGGCACAGTTTCCTCAGGCAGAGTTAATATTCTTCTCGACCTCCACAGAGGTGATCTCTCGAAGCTCGACATCATTATTGTTGAGGATATCATCGACAGTGGAAGAACCCTTTCCTATCTCGTTGAATACCTCAAGCTCAAGGGAGCATCCAGCGTAAGATGCTGCACAATGCTCGATAAGCCCTCTCGCCGTCAGGTAGATTTTGAGCCTGACTATGTGGGCAAGGTCATTCCCGACGCTTTCGCCGTCGGATACGGACTCGATTATAACGAAAAGTATCGCACACTCCCCTTTGTAGGCGTGTTGCGCTCTGACATTTATTCACATTAACAACTGTGGTTATAAATAACACCAGAAAGGCTACAAAAACGGTATGAACAAACGCAAAAACAGTAATCTTAGGACGATATTGATCTATGTGGTTATTGTCGGTCTGCTGATTTTCCTTGTGTCACAATTGCTCGGAAGCGGCACAAGCAAAAAGACCACATACAGCGATATCGTAAACTATTTCACAAAAGAAGAGGTTAAGGAATTCTACGTCGCAAATGACGGCGTGTTGACCCTTACTCTCAAGGACGACACAAAGGTAGCGTATCAGCTTGCCTCCGTCTCATTCTTCCGTGAGGATCTCGGCGAGCTTATAAGCTCTCAGTATGAGTCCGGAATCATTCTTAAATATGAATACCAGGCGGCGACTACCTGGCCCGTTTGGGTTGCATTCCTCCCCTACATCGCTCTTATAGTTGTATTCGTCCTGCTTTGGATATTCGTTATCAATTCCTCAGGCGGCAAGGGCGGAAAGATGAATTCGTTTGGTAAGGCGAGAGTCAAGACTGCAGCCGATACCTCCGAAAAGGTCACATTCCGTGATGTTGCAGGCGCAGAGGAGGAGAAGGAAGAGCTTAAGGAAA
Source organism: Eubacteriales bacterium (assembly GCA_045543615.1). Classification (GTDB taxonomy): domain Bacteria; phylum Bacillota; class Clostridia; order Oscillospirales; family CAG-272; genus CAG-390. The sequence goes on along the minus strand of JAZPXL010000041.1, from coordinate 44,450 downwards.
TTGTCGATTTCCTTAAAGATCCCGAAAAATTCTCAAAGCTCGGTGCAAAAATTCCCCACGGCGTTTTGCTGATGGGCCCTCCCGGTACAGGTAAGACGTTGCTTGCAAAGGCTGTTGCAGGTGAAGCTGACGTTCCCTTCTTCTCGATTTCAGGATCTGACTTCGTTGAAATGTACGTCGGTGTCGGTGCTTCCCGTGTCCGTGACCTCTTTGAAACAGCACGCAAAGCTCCTGCTTCCATAGTATTTATTGACGAGATCGATGCCGTCGGCCGTCACAGAGGCGCAGGTCTTGGTGGTGGTCACGATGAGCGTGAGCAGACACTCAACCAGCTGCACGTTGAAATGGACGGCTTTGGCGCACACGAGGGTATCATCGTTATGGCGGCAACAAACCGTCCCGACATCCTTGACCCTGCTCTTCTCCGTCCGGGCAGATTTGACAGACAGATTACGGTTAATTATCCCGATATCAAGGGACGTGAGGAAATTCTTCGTGTCCACGCAAGAAATAAGAAATTCGAGGATGAGGTCGATCTTGCAACTATTGCAAAGACAACAGCAGGCTTTACAGGTGCTGACCTCGCAAACCTTCTCAACGAGGCCGCTCTGCTTGCAGTTCGCAGAGGCAAGTCGCTTATCGGTATGGAGGACATCGAGGATGCCTTCATCAAGGTAATCGCAGGCCCTCAGAAGAAGTCAATGCGTATGAGCGAGCGTGAGCGTCGCAACACGGCGTACCACGAGGCAGGCCACGCAGTTCTTTCCTACCTCCTCCCCACAGTTGACCCCGTTCACCAGATCTCAATAATTCCTGCAGGCCGTGCGCTTGGATACACGCTCAACATTCCCACAGAGGATAAGCACAGCGTATACAAGAGCGAGCTTAAGGAGGAGATCTCCGTTCTCCTTGGTGGCCGTGTTGCTGAAATTCTGACATTCGGCGACTATTCGGGTGGCGCATCCAACGATATTGAGCGTGCTACTGCCATCGCAAAGCAGATGGTAACACAGCTCGGTATGTCCGACGAGCTCGGCCCGATTCGCTACGGTCAGGGCGGCGGGGACGTGTTCCTCGGTCGTGACTTCTCGTCAAGACAGGATTATTCGGGCGCAACTGCAGCAAAGATTGACTCAGAGGTGCACAAGATAATCACAGAAGCTTACGATGTAGCAACAAAGCTTCTGACAGAAAACTCAAGCAAGCTCTCTTTCGTTGCAGAGTATCTGCTCTCACACGAGGTTATGGACGCTGACCAGTTTAAGTACGCTATGGAAACCGATGAGCCGACAGTTGAGGCACTCGATGAGATAGCTGCAGAGAAGAAGCGCAAGAGCGAGGCGGCAAACGCTGCACGCAAGGAAGAGGAACGCCGTCAGGCCGAGGCGCAGAAGAAGAGACGTGGAGAGAACGGCGATAAAACCGACAAGGACGTCTCAGACGCAAACTCACCCACGGACGAAACCAACTCTACCGAGAGCGAAACCGAAGCTCCTGCAAGTGAGCCCGAAGCTCCTGCAAGCGAAACCGAAGCTCCTGCAAGCGAGCCTGAAGCTACTACAAACGAGCCTGAAGCTCCTACAAGCGAGACTGAAGCTCCTGCAAGTGAGACCAACACTACCGAGAGCGAAGCTGAAGCTACCGAGAGCGAAGCCACCACTCCCACCGAAGCACAGAACGGCGAGAGCGAGAGTGACGAGGGCAGCAACAGCGAAAGCTAAACAAATAAGCCACAAGCACCAACACGCTCAAACAAGGTAAAAGTGGCAACAAATAGACAAAAAGGGCGTCTGCCAAAGGCAGATACCCTTTTTGTCTTGCATTTTTCCACGATGAGTGGTATAATTGAGGTAAAAACTAAACACGGAGGTTAAAATGAACTTTTCCGAAATTGCTAAGATGAGGTATTCCTGTCGTTCTTATGACTCTACTCGTGAGGTTGAGGACGAGAAGCTCCGAGCTATAATTGAGTCTGCAAGGCTCGCTCCCTCTGCCTGCAACGGTCAACCATACAAAATTTCCATCTGCACCGGTGCTGCTGCATCAGCAGTTGCCTCCGCTTGTGGGGGTATGGGTATGAACAAGTTTGCCACAGATGCGCCCGTTCTTCTCGTCATCTCCGAGATGCCCTATGTAAAGACGGCAGCTGTTGGCGCAAAGCTCAAACACAACGATTATCGCTCCATCGACATCGGCATTGTTGCGGCTTACATTACCGCCGAGGCGGCGGAGCTGGGGCTTGGCAGCTGTATTCTCGGCTGGTTTGATGACGAAAAGGTGCGTGCCGTAACGGGTGCTCTGTATCCCACAAGGCTTGTTATCACCTTAGGCTATCCCTCGCCATCTGCCAAGATTCCCGAAAAGAAGCGCAAGGACGAGGACGAGCTGTTTGAGATCGTAAACATCGTTTATTGACCCAAAAAACTACCCAAATTAAATACTTGCGTTATATATTGCGTTATATATAATATAAAAGGAAGAAAATACGAATGAAAAAAGGCACAAATCCCGCTATGAACATATTTGGCATTATAAGTGGTATTTTGTTGACCATTGCCAATCTTTCCTATTCGTTTTGGACTATCTGGCTTACGATCGAGCAGATTAATACGGGATGGGGCTTTTCTACCAATATGGAAATGTTTGTGCTTGCGCCGTACCTCCACTCCATTTGTCTGATCCCGATATTTGTTGTGGGCTTAGTTTACCTCTTGCTCCACATCAAAGAGCGCAGTCGGCGATGGATTTTCATCACCAACTTAGCACTCCTATCTCTCCTTGTACTCCAGCATATAATAAACGCCATCTTTGTGTTTTGTTGAAAAAAACATCTACTGCATACGCAGTAGATGTTTTTCTTTAGTACCAGCAAACGCCGTTTGTATCGGGTGTACCCGTCACACTCTCCACAGAGGCAAAGCTTGCAGACTTACTTCCAAGGTAAATCGCCATAGCCTGCATACTGCCGTCAAGTCCGACGCTTACTGTCGTTTCACCACCGACCCTTACCTCAAGGCTTTCGCCGTCACGAATGCTTATTCTTGCACTTGTGCCGACGCTTGAAAAGCTTTGACAATGTGTTGCCTCGTTTGACATTCCACCGCTTGGCATTATTGCAAGCACCTCTCCACCCTTGAAGCTATAACCCTGTTCGGTGTCGATTGCACTATTTCCACCGGAGGTGGATATTACAACGGTCTGTCCACCCTCAAAGATGATACCGCTGTACGATGCGCGGCTGTTGGTGTCAATTCCGTCTCCACCTGCGTGTATATACAGCCTGCCACCACTTATGCGCACGCCTGTTTGGGCATTTGAGGGAGAATTGATGCCATCATCCGTCGACTGCACCGACACGTTGCCACCACTTATAAGTACATACGCACCCTCAAGGCCCTCATAGCTCTTGTTTATACGAATAGTGCCACCACTTATCGCAAGCTCGCCGTCTGCGTGGATGCCGTCATCATTCGAGCTTACCGTCAGCCTGCCACCACTTATACTGATGTTTCCCGTGGGGCTTTGTCCGTTTTCAAGCACCGTGTCGGCGTTTGCGTGTATTGCGTCATCATACGCCTCGATGTTTATCTCTCCACCGTCAATCAAAATAGCGTTTCCTGCCTTGATTCCCTTTGTTGAGTATTCGCTCTTCTCGCTGTTGCCGCCACCCATACCACCGGGGCCACCGGGGCCTCCCATACCACCGGGAGATGACGGAGAGGATGAATAATTTGTCCAATTATACGACAGCGAACCACCTCTCTGCGAGAGAGCGAATGTATCAAACGCCGTGTTTTTAGTGATGAGGTCGGAGCTTACCAGATATTCCTTGTCCTGTCCCATCTCCATATCCGACGAGTACATATAGAACTCAAATGCGCCATAGCCACTTTCTATCGGGATTGTGTAATAATAATAGGTGCTTCTGCCACCCATTACGCTGCTGTGATAGCTTGCGTTTACCCATTTGTAATCGCTCTCGCTATTGTACCATTTAAACGAATAATTATATTTATCACTTGTAAAGCGAATATAATAGCTGTCCCCACTCTCTTCGTTCACCGTCACGTCTTCTGAGTGCTCGGAGTATTTATCAGTAAAAATATCGAGCTTTAGTGTGCCCTCGCTCTCATTTATGATGACATCGTGTGCCGCATCTATTCCGTCGGTTGCGGCGTATATTTCTATCTCGCCACCGAGAAGCTCGACCACTCCCCTCTGGTTGCCCTTCTGCGAGACATCCGTGTTGCTCGTTTTGATGCCATCACCTGTGCGAGACACAAGCACTATTTTGCCACTTTTGACACATACGCTATCGTTGCCCTTGAGTGCGTTATCCTCACAGCTGACTCCAAGCGTCAGGTTCTTTATCTCAAGGTCATCCTTTGTATGAATGCCGTTGTTGTTCTCTGAGAGCACCTCAAGAGAGCCTTTGCCACCAATCTCAAGGTCGCATTCAGCATATATTGCACCCGAATGCGAGTTTTCGTCATTCTCATCGACTGCCTCTCGCAAATCGTTTAAAATATTTGCGCTGTCCTTCTTTGCTGTGAGCGTTACCTTGTCTCCACTTAGAATTTTTATGGGACTATCCGTCTCACTCCAGAGAGTCAGGCCTGTCATTTCAAGCTCGAAGCGATAGCTCTCGCCCACGTCAATCACGATGTTTCCGATCATCTCGCCCGAAATCGAGTAGATGGAGTCTGCACTTATGCCCGAAAAGGTCAACGTTGTACCACTTTGCGTAAAGCAACCCTCGCTTCCCTCTATGCACCTGACCTCTATCTCAAGCTCACTCTCTGCAAATTCGGCGCAAATCGTGTGCGACTCTGTTATTTTTTCAAAGGTATAGCTTGCGCTCGCCTCCACCGTCTTGCCGTCAACTGTGAGTGATGAGACGGCGTAGCCTATGGACGCCCTGAAAAGCACCTCAATGCTCTCGCCGTAGTCAACGGGTGTTTCTCCGTCAAGTGATGCCTCGCCGTTTTCGCCACAGCTTACGGTGACAGTCAGCTGTTTTGCAACAAGGGAGACCTTACAGTACGCTATTTTTACGTTTTCGTCATCCGGCACGAATGCAATTTCGTATTCTCCACTCTCTCTAAGCGTAAGTGCATCGTTTTTCCAAACGAAAACGCCCTCTCGGTCTGCTTCGCCACCGTCAAGTGCAATTTCCGAAAGCCGTCTGCCGACAAAAAGATCGTCCGCTCTCACTGTCGGAGTCTTTGTTATATTGCACTCCTCAACTGCGTCCACTCGCTGTGTTATTACATTTCCCTCGTCCGTCCATTCAACGCCATCACTCACGCCGTCTCCGTCTCCGTCTTCACTGCAAGAGCAAAGCGTAGCGGAAAGGACAAGCAAGGACGCAAGGAATATTGCCAAAAATCTTCTGTATTTCACAATCTCACCCCCTTAAAGCTCGCCCGACTCATTCTCTCGTCTTGAAAGCATTATCTCAAGGTTGCCGTTTCGCACCCTCAGCTCATCAAGGAAAGCCTTTTCATCGTTTTTATTGCGAAGCGTTATATCGTATGTAAGCGCAAACATTGATCCCATATTCTTTGTTTTGACACGGACAAGAACGGCACTCTTTGTGTATTTCTCAAATATATCATCAAAAACTGCCGTATAGTCGAGGTCCTCGGGTATTGTGATTTTGAGTGTCTTCTCGACCGTCTCACGACCGTTTGTCACAAGGCCCAAAAGCTTAAATAGCACAAACGCCACGCACATAACAAATGTAAATAGTGCGCCGTATCCAAGATAGCCCATTCCACAGATAAGCCCTGCGCCCATCGCAAGAAAGATTGTGACAATTTCCTTAGCAGATCCCTGTGCTGAGCGAAAACGAACAAGGCTGAACGCACCTGCGACAGCCACGCCTGCGCCGATATTGCCGTTTACCATCATAATTACCACGCAAACAACAGCCGGGAGAAGTGCCAGAGTCAGAACGAAGCTCTTTGTGTACTTCTCTTTTATCATATACGCCGTTGCAATTGCCACGCCAAGCAGAATCGCCACGCCAACGCAAAGCAAAAAATCGCCGACCTCTATTCTTGTTTCCACAGATGTGTCAAATATTCCACCAAAAATTTTGTCAAGCATTGTCTATCTCCTTTTGTCCGTATTGGTTTATTATGTATTGTTCGGGAAAAATCATATCTCTGTATGCCACAGCGTATTTTGAAAACGAGGTTTTATATATTTTCTCTCGTCTGAGTATCTCCAATAGCCACAAAGGTATTCCACCCGGGCTTTTTATCTCCATTACGGCGTGTCCGTCGGGCAGAAGTGGTCTGCCTCCGACTGTCTCTGTAAGAGACAGTAAATCCCGCCTTGCAAGTATGTTTTCGTCAAAGGTTATCCTGAGCTGTTCTCCCTCATCAACATACGCATCCCTATCATAAGAGAGGTACACAGCAGGCTTCCTTGCGCCATAGTGCGAAAGAAAATAGTCGATCTCAAGAGCTATCTGCGAGTCAAGTGGACGCTCTGCCCGACCACAAAGCCACAGCATAGCCTCCCTCTCGCTCGTCTCTACCCGTCTTTTGTAGACCACAGAGTTGTACTTTTTCTTGATCTCGACAAAAACCAAGTCATCGTGCGAAACTTGCGAGTAACACCTGAGCCTCAGCTTTTCTTTATACAAGGGTTTTTCCATCGACCGACGGATGAGCGCAAAGCCAGGGCTGTCAAAATACAGATTGCGAACTGTGGACTTGCCGTGTCGGTCAGCCTCCATTCGTGCTCCCACCTCTAAGGTTATCCGTCTCTTGACTTCATCCGTAAGCAGAAATTTCATCTCGTAGCGTTTAAAAACATATAAATTTGACATTTTCTCCTCACAGTAAGTTTTTTACAGTTTCTCTCCTATACGAGAATAATATACCACACATCTCTGTTTCTTTAGTGGACTTAATGTGTTTTTTATTTGTTCTTTTGTGAAAATTTTAACGAAAACCCTGTGATAGTTTTTTTATAGTTTAGATTTCTGCTATATAATATAATAGAATTATTATAATCATTATTATTTGAGTTGCTTGACAGAGGAGATATTGTAATGAGCAATAAAGTAATTGACGGTAGCACCTTTGCTCGAATGCTTCGTGGGGGAACACTTGCTCTGCTCCTTAATGCAGAGGAGGTCAATGACCTCAACGTCTTTCCTGTTGCCGACGGTGACACGGGAACGAATATGGCGAAGACTATGGACGGTGGAGTTGTCGCTATCGGCAATAATACAGGTGGGGGCATTTGTGAGGTTGCACGTGCATTTGCGCGTGGCGTTATGCTCTCTGCAAGAGGTAATTCGGGCGTTATCCTCTCCCAGATCTTCGCAGGAATCAGCGAGGGACTTGACGGAGTAGAGACGGCTACTGCTGCCGAGCTTGCCTCGGCTTATCAGAATGGCATCAAAAAGTCCTATGCAGCTGTTTCAAATCCCACCGAGGGAACTATTCTGACAGTTTTCCGTGAGAGCGCAGACTTTGCTGCAAGCAGAATGTGTGAGACGAGTGACATTGAGGACTTCTTCTCTGCTCATATTGAAGAGGCAACACGCTCGCTTGCAAGAACGAAGGAGCTTTTGCCTGCGCTTGCCGAGGCCGATGTTATCGACTCGGGTGGCAAGGGTTATCTCTACATCGCAGAGGGTATGTATTCCGTACTGCTTGGCAAATCGGTGGACGGTGATTATGTGCCTATGTCGAACAGCAACAGCGTGCTTGATATTGACCGTTTCACACGGGACAGCGTGCTTGAATTCGGATATTGCACCGAGTTTTTGCTTCGTCTGACAACTGCCAAATGCGATATTGACAGCTTTGATGAGTCAGCACTTATCTCGTCGCTTGCCTCTATTGGTGGCGAGAGCATTGTTGCATACAAGGACGGTGACATCGTAAAAGTTCACGTTCACGTCTTTGAACCGGGTGCGGCACTCGCAGCTGCACAGAAATACGGTGAATTTCTCACCGTTAAAATTGAAAATATGTCACTCGGTCATTCGGGTGCCGTTGTAAGTCGACAGACAGACGCTTTGTCTGCGACCGGGAAGCCCAAGAAGCCGTTTGCAACAATTGCAGTTGCGCAGGGTGAGGGTATGAGTGCGCTCTTCTCCTCCATCGGTGCTGACGCAATCGTTCCCGGCGGCGAGACTTGCAATCCCTCTATTCAGGAATTTTTGTCTGCATTCGAGGGCTTTGATTGCGAGCACATCATCGTTCTGCCAAACAACAAGAATGTCATTCTTGCCGCCAAGCAGGCTGCAGAGCTTTATGACAGGGCGAGTGTCCACGTCATCGAAACACGCAATATGATGCAGGGCTACTCTGCCCTTTCGGTAATCACGCCCGGTATCAAGGATGTTGATGCTATCGTCAAGAGCGCGACACGTGCTGCGAGTGACGTTGTTTCCATTGAAATTACGGCAGCCGTCCGTGATGCCGTTGCAGACGGTCACAGTATTCACAAGGGTGAATATATGGCAATACTTGACGGCGAAATTGTCACGCTTGCAGAGAGTGCAGAGGATGCAGTTCTGCTTGCTCTCAAGGGGGCTGATGCCGACCTTTGCGAGATAATAACACTTTTTGTCGGACAAAATGTCAGCGAAGAGGCGAGAGCTGAGCTTACAGAGCGTATTGGCGAGGAGTACGGCGACCTTGCACTCACCGTGTATAATGGGGGACAGGATGTTTATGACTATCTTGTTGCTCTTGAATAAATAATTTGGAGGCCTTAAATGTCTAAAATCAAAATTATGTGTACATCAACCGGATGTATCGAATATGCGCCTGAGCGTTATCACAATCTTGGAATTGACATAATCCGTATTCATATTATCTGGAACGGCAAGGAATACCTTGAGGGTATCGACCTTGACCCTGTATATTTCTATGAACAGCTTGAAACTGTTGAGGATCCCAAAAACCATCTGCCATCCACGGCTATGCCCGACACAGAGAGACTTCGCAAGCATTTTGAGGACGCTATTGCAGAGGGCTGTGACGAGACAATAATCTTCACTCTCTCGGCGGCCCTCGGTGGTACATACGACAAGATCTGCCTTGTCGGCAAGGAGTTTGAGGACAGAATCAAGGTTCACGTTGTCGACACACACCTTACCTGCTTTGGTGAGGGACTGCTTGCAATCAAGGCAGCTGAATTTGCTGCTATGGGTAAGTCAAGCGAGGAAATTTTAAAGGAGATCGGTTGGCTTATGCGCCATCAGCTCTTTATGGGTGTTGACGGCAAGCTCGACTACCTTATCTACAACGGCAGACTCAAGGGTGGAAAGGCTTTCTTCGGTCAGATGCTTAATATCTGCCCCGTTATCCACTTCTCCCCTGAGGGCGAGATAGTTCCTCTTGAGAGCGTAAGAACACCCAAGAAGGCTCTTGCTCGCACCTGCGAGCTTCTGCGAGAGCGCATCGGTGATCGCTCAAGCGAGGATTATATTCTCTGGCACATCTACACAGGTCCGTCACTTCTCCAAACCCTGCGCAGCATTGAGGGAAAGTATGGAATTGAAACAAACCACGAGCCCGTCATTATGTCACCTGTCAGCGGTGCGCACAACGGCCCTTGGCTTGCCGGCTACGGTCTGCTCTTCTTGCGCCGAGAGGACGAGGATTTGGACAGTTAAATAAAAAAAGACAAAGAATAACCCGACTTTCGTCGGGTTATTCTTTGCTTTCAGCTTTATTTCAGTTACCGAGGCTTGCGAAAAACTCTTCGTAGTCGATGCGCTCGTTCTTATAGAGAAATTCACGGTCACGCTCGCTTATCTCTCTAAGTACCCTGCAGGGATTGCCAACGGCAATAACACCCTCCGGGATGTCCTTTGTGACAACGCTTCCGCCGCCTATTATGCTGTTTTTTCCGATTCTTACGCCCGGAACTATGACGACAGATGCGCCGATCCAGACGTTTTCCTCAATATGCACGTCCTTATTGTACTGGTAGCCCTTTCGTCTGAGCGTGGGATCTATCGGATGATTTGCCGTTGCCACAACTACATTCGGGCCAAAAAGGACATTGTCTCCAACATATATATGCCCATCATCAACCATCGTGAGATTGAAGTTTGCATATACATTGTTGCCGAAATGGACGTTCTTGCCTCCCCAATTTGCGTGGAACGGAAGCTCTATATAGCATCCCTCGCCACACTCGGCAAAAATCTCCTTCATATATCTTCTTTTTTCCTCGCTCTGTGAGGGCTTCAGCTGATTGAACGCCCAGAGAGCGTCAAGATATCTGCCCTGATCTCTTACGATCTCCTCATCAGTCGGGTCAAAGATAAGACCGTTTACCATTCTTTCGTACTGTGTCATATTGTCTCCTCGTGTTTATCGGTCAAGTGTGTTTTCGGGACACACCTCGCTCTTGTCTCTGAGCACTCCCTCTATCTGCTTTTTCCATTCGCCGTTCTTGGAGACTACAATATCAAATACATATCCCTCAAAAACTCCGACTATCAAGCGATTTCCAACCGTCTCAACTGACGCTATCGTGGACAATGGTACAAAAAGATTTTCGGTTGACAGGTTTATCTTGTGAGGATAAAATTCAAGTCCCGTCTCTGTAAGGAACATCCATCCACCGTTGCCCTTTATTGTTGCGCCACCGTCACAGATAATGCGTCTCTGTCCTGCTATCTCCACTCTCTTTTTGTCAAACTTCTTCTCAATTGCTTTGACAAAAAGGAACATAAGAAGTGAAAATAGCCCTCCGCCTACCACGCAGACTATGATTCCAAGGACTACATCAAGGTACATAAGTCCGTAAATAATTCCAAATGGTACGCCAAAGGCGATACCCATCGTAAGATATTCTTTAAGTCCGTTTCTGTAAATCATCCTAAGTCTCCATCAGCTTGTCGTAATTGGATCCCATCTTTCCTCACTCTTCCAGGTCTCAAAGTCCTTTATAGTCATATTCGTCTCGCCTGCAACGTAATTTATGATGCCATTCTTGAAGAATTTCTGATTAATCGAAACTCCTGAAACCTCCGCTCCACCGGAGCCATCGTAATGTCCTGTGCTTACAGGCCAAAATACTATCTTCGGGTTTACATAATCGTAAACAATACCTGCGTTTGTGTTGTTGTAGCCGTGGTGAGCAAGCTGGAGGATGTCACTGTCAAGGGATGAGCCGTAGATTTTTCTCAGCTGTTCATTCATAAGTCCCTCTGCATCGGCAAGGAAGAGAGCGTCAAGTCCGTGATATGTAACCTTGCTGACTATACTCATATTGTTGTGAGAGGTAATCTTGCCGGGAAGAACGAGATCCTGAGTGCCATAAATCTCAAGCTTAAGCTCTGCAAAATAGAATACCTGACCCGGATGAGCCTTTACAACCTCAGCAGGCTTCCATTTAGCAATTGCATTGGGCATCCATACTCTTCTGTAATACTTACCTACGTCGGAAAAATGCTGATCCGTGGGCTGTGTGTATATTACCTTCTCGACAGTAATTCTGCTTGTGCATTTTACGTCCTCTGCCATATCAATGAATGCGCCTACGTGGTCATTGTGAATATGTGTCAAGAGCCAGCCTGCAACAACGATGTTCTCAGGATCGTCTGCAAGAGAGCGAAGGGTGTAGTAAAGCAGCTCTGCACCACAGTATTTCTTGTTGGAGCACTCCTCGTTTCTGGTAATACCACCGTCGATGATGAAGAACTTGCCGTTCTCGAGCTTGTAAACATAGCCCATTCCACCGGGATAGCCCGATTTGCCGATTCCGATGACGGTCAGCGACGGCTCGCTTGTTTTAGTGTAAACATTTTCCGACTCAAGACCCGGAAGATCATACTCATCACGGCTGTCGATGGTGAGCCTTGTCTCCTTTTTGGAGTCAAAATACATAACACTCAGTATCTGAGTCTTTGTCAGATATGTTGCGTAGTGATTGTTTCCTATCTGATTGTCAGTATAGAACTTGCAGCCTGCGTCCTCAAGCTGAGTGAGATAGCGCTGGAACTCTGCAAGCGTTGTGCCACTCGCTACAAACAGACGGGAGGACTCGCCAAGCTCAATATCCGTATTTTGGAAGAGCTTGTTGTTGTAGAGCGAGGGGGTGTACTTCTCCACCATCTCCACGGGCGCAGGGGGCTCGGGGGTGGGCGTGGTTGTTTCAGGTGCAACTGTTGTCTCGGGAGCTACCGTTGTTTCGGGTGCTACCGTTGTTTCGGGTGCAACCGTTGTTTCAGGGGCAACCGTTGTTTCAGGTGCAACCGTTGTTTCGGGAGCTACCGTTGTTTCGGGTGCAACCGTTGTTTCGGGCGCAACCGTTGTTTCGGGTGCAACCGTTGTTTCGGGTGCAACCGTTGTTTCGGGCGCAACCGTTGTTTCGGGTGCAACCGTTGTCTGTTCTGCCGTTGTTTCCTCTGCCGTTGTATCGTCAGCAATTGTTGTATCATCCGATATTGTAGTATCATCCGATATTGTTGTGTTGTCAGCAGTTGTATCTGCAGGGGGTGTGGGGGTGGGGTCGCAGGCTGCAAAAGCAGTCACAACCATCACAAGTGCCAGCATAAATGCAAAAAACTTAATGTGTTTCATTTTTTCTCCTTTACTTTTAGCTTTCAAAAATAAATATTTCTCTGAGCACGCCGTCGATGCTTGCATAATAAATTCTGTCGCTGTCGGGATCAACGCTTATAATTTCGGGCTCTTTTTTAAGTCCGTAATCTGCAAGAATATAGGTTTTTTCAACCCTCTGCGTCTTTATATCAACAATCCTTATCGCAGGCTCGTTGCCACTTCCCGAGTCAAAGCCCTCTGTGGTAATAATCTTGCCCGTTGTGTATGTGCAACCCTGCATATAGTTCATATATTCCGTGTCAAACTGCGAGAGTATATCACCCTCCAAAAGTGTGACAACATTACATCCGTAGGTGTTGTTATACTCGCCCTCATTCAGTGACGGAACATCAAACTCAAAAAATCTCGTTGTACTGTTTTTGTCACGCATAACATAAGCGTAGAGCTTGTTTTCGTCGGTGTCAACAATGAAATTGCCGTACGGGCGAGTGTCTCCGTTATTCGCCTTCGACTTCCAAAGCTCAAGGTTTTCTACAAAGCCTATGCGAATAACCTGCACAAGCGTTGTCGCAAAGACTCCACCACTCTCCGTCATCCTGTAAACACAACAAGTGCCTTCCATTCTGTCTGCGCTGTTTTTATAATTGTTGTAAACATTGACGTAGAGAAGTGGGTATTTGTCACCCTCGTCATATTTCGCAGTGCCAAAGCAAACGCTGTTTGCGTGTGGCTTTATCTTGTCTTTTTTGTCAAGCGAAAATGATGCTATTTTCTTCTTTCCCGACAGGGAAAACACCTCGCCGTCTCCCTCAGAGCCGAGCGCAAAGAGCTTGCCGTCATATATTGCACCCTCCTGCCATCTCTCAACCCTGAAAAGTCCCCGACTCTCAAAGCTCTCGGCAGGTTTAAGTGGGGGCTCTGTTTCGGGTGTGGTTGTCTCGGGGACTATGGTCGTGTTATCTGCGACAGTTGTGTTATCTGCGACAGTTGTGTTGTCTGCCACGGTTGTATTATCTCCCACCGTGTCATCGAATGGAGGGGTGGGGACACAGGACGGCAGAGATAGCGCAAGAATAGCAATTGCAAGGCAAAGAGCTACTGTCTTTATTACTTTCATTATCAAGCACGCCTTTTTCATTTTTTTAAATTATAGCACATCTCTCTGTTTTGTGTCAACGCTTTTGTGCGTTTTGTCTGTAACAAAGACCCCAACCGTCCGAGGTCTTTCATTTAAACATCAACATATCCGTCCTTAAAGAACAGATGAACATACTTTTTGTACTTTTTGGGGTTGCGACCGACCACAATCGTGCCAACAACCAGTCCTGCGTAAAACAGAAGGAGCACTATCGGCACAAAAATGAAGTACCAATTGTTATCCGTGTACCAACGGTTAGTCTGCTCAAAATCAAGAATGCGCTTTCCTTTGTGCTCCACGGCACGCACCTCAAAATATTCGTCCTCGTCATCAGGCTCAATAAAATTTGTATAAACCACCGTCTTCGTCTCACCGTCGCAAAGGCTGCGGATCATCTCCTCCTCAAATCCCTCTCCGACATAGAGTATTCTGTACTTCCCACCGTAAACAGAGACAAGCTCAAAGCCACTTTCCTTCGTCTCCATTGACTCAAAGACAACCTCCTGCCTTTCGGTGTTGTCAATATTCGAGGGATTGAAGAAAATGTACCACGGAACTACCACACAGGCAATAGCAACAAGCACGCCGATGAGCACGAAAGCGACAATAAAGCCCTCAGGATCTTTTACATTTCCGCAAAAGATGTCTTTCTTATCTTTCTTTGACTTTGGAAGTGGACGACCATCTTTAAGCGTGCGATATTTCTTTTTTGCAAATGCGATAAATTCCCTGCTACCGACAGCCATTGTCTCAACCGTTACTCGCTTTTCGCCTACATAGAGAACGGTGTCGTTTACGCCCTCTCTTATGGATGTAAGCTCATCATATGTATAATGGGTTTCGACTCCAAAGAAGCTCTTTGAAACAAATCCGTCCTCGTTATATTTAATTCTGCAATTTATACAAGCCACCATAAGTATTATTCCGAGCAAGGAAAAGAGCAGGAATACTATCGAAACTGCCACCTCACCACTTACAAACGCCAAAAAGGCTGCAACTATGGTAAACAAAGCAGCAGCTATAAGGCCGAGCACAAAAACAGACGTGGGCAGAAACACCTCGCCGTCCAGAGCCTTCTTAGGTCTGCGCAGAAAGGCAAGCACGCCTCCTACAATTATCGGAATTAATGCAATTGTAAAAAAACGAGCAATATATTCCATTCAAAAGCCCTCCTATTTATATATCAGTCTTTGACCTTTATCACCATATCGGCGCGCTCGAGAATTTTCGTTTCTTCAAAATAAATCTCCTCAAGTGGTATCCATTCTTCAAAGAAACGCACGGCAAAATCTTCGCTGTTGCGCCTGTATATGCGACGTCGCTGACTCTCGCTATCAATATCGAGAAATACTGACAGCTCATAATACCTGCCAAAATACGGATGCATAGAATACACGCCCTCAACTACGCTCAGCGGCGCACTCTCTACGCACATATATTCGCCAAGCGTCTGCGTCGAACAGTCAAAGCGTCGGTATTGAACTCTCTCGCCACGCACGAGTGACGGCAGTATCTCTTCTGCAAAACGCTCCCTGTCGATGTTTCCGCCAACCTCTCGCAAACGCTCCTCATTTCTCTGATGTGGCATCAAAAAGAAATCGTCCATATGAAAGACACGGCAATCGTAGACCTGTCCGAGTATCTCCCCAAGCGTGCTTTTTCCACTCGCACTTCCACCCTCAACGGCTATGGTAATATTCTCTTTCGTGCGTCTCCTGTCTATCTCCACAAAAAGTGGCAGAAGCTCTGCGTATTTTCTCGCTATCACACGGTAGGATGGTCTGTATGAAGCTCTAAAGCTCTCCGAATGATGCACGGCGGGGTATCCACGCTCACGCCACCACTCAAGCTTGTCGCAAAGCTCCTCTGTGGAAAACGGAAGCAATCCGTCTTTTGCAAGGGAGAAGAGCACCTCAATCTTCTCGCATAGTGCCACCTCTCCCGTCTCCTCCGTCTTAGCAGACAGGCAAAAGAGCCTTGCAAGCGTTTCGGGCAGAAGTCCGTCATTTAATACTGAGAGATGGACACGGACATAGTCGCCGTCAAGCTCCTCCACTCGCCCACGCTCCGTTCTGTCGACCGTTTCGTATTCGCTGCGAATGCGAGCGAGCGCTGTGCTCTCACTTGAGAGCAGGTGCTCACAGCCAAACGAGCTTTGGAATATAAATTTAAACAGGTCTTCTGCCAAAAGGGACGGATATTTCTCTATATGCTCGATAAGACGGCTGTAAGTAATCTCTGCTCTGCGCTCTTTTTCTGTCATTTTTACTCTCTCATTATTTTTATTGGTGGCAAACTCCACTCGTTTTATTATATCACAACTCTGCCTTTTTGTAAATCATTACTCTCAAAAACTTCTGCATATTGTCTTTACTAATTTGCAAAGCTTTATTTACAACGATGCACTTTTGTGGTATAATACAGGCACAAGACGGAGGACGATATGGGAAGATTTATTCAATACAGCACAAAAGAATCACAATATAACGGCGAGTTCGGTGGAAAGACAGGATGGCCGGCAGCCGGTATGGGCGATGTAATTGTCACAGACGGTGGCAAAATTATTGCAATTGACGGTGGCAACAAAAACGACGGCGAGGATTTTCTGCGCCTTATTGAAGAATGCGCCGATGGCAAAAGAGCCGAGGTTGAATATTGGATCATTACGCACCCTCATATTGACCACTACGGCGCACTACTGACCATAAGCGGGAGCTGCGAGCTGCGCTCTCGCTTGTCCGTCGGGGAAATAATTTGGTATTTTCCCCCTGAGTTTGAGAATGATGACGGCGAAACGAATATCTTTGAAGCCGTGGATGCACAGATGCACGCCATCTCAAATATATTCGGCGCAAAGACACGCACACCCGTAAGGGACGAGGAGATAATTATTGACGGCACGAAAATCAGCTTTCTCTACGTTCCCGATGATTGCTCAATCTTCGGCTCATCGGGCAAGAATTTCAATCTCTGCTCGCTCATTATCTCTATAAGTGGCAAGCGTGGGCGAGTTGTGGTGACGGGTGACGCATTCCGACCGTCAATGCTGATAACTGCGCTTAGGTACGGACGCAAGCTTAAAAGTGATGCACTGCAGATGCCCCATCACGCACTATGCGACAGCTTCTGCCGTGAGTTTTACCAATACGTCTCACCGGATGTTGTCTTTATGCCGATCTCAAGTGCCGCATACCGTGAGATGCACGCCTCATACAGCGAGACGGAGGGCGCAAAAATCAATCTCTCGCTTGAGACGAGCGCATCCACCGTACACAAGGCGTACTGTGGCACAAGCGAGATTGAGATTTGAAAACAAAATTTTTGGTCCGTAAATCGTGGCATTGTTTACAAAATATTCACATATAGCAAGAGTAGTGATGCTATAATGGGCTTGAGAAACACAAAAAGTTGATTTCTCAATATATTTTATGACATATTTTGGAGGACAATTATGAAAAGAATCATCTCTATTTTACTGCTCGCAGTCGTTATGATCTCTTGCGTTGCTTGCCAGGCACCCACAGAAACACCCGATGACACCACAAAGGCTGCAGGCGAATGGCGTGTTGACTCTCCCGAAGACCTTAGATGCACCGAAGAGGATCAGCAGATAGGCCGTGCTATTCATAGTGGAATTTACTATTATGAGGGTGGTGGAAGATTCCTTTATGTTCCAAATGACGATCATATTTACATCCTTATTCCTATGAGAGGTACTCCCGATGACTTCTTTGACGGACTTACTTCGGGCGACAAAATTGCGATAGTAGCCGTCGAGACAGTTCGTGGTCAGGTTTACTCATTTGAGAAGATCAAGCAGCTCGCAATAAGCGAAAAGGGCGACTCCTCAAAGATTCCCTCAGATATTCTTGACAGATTTGTTGAGACTGACATTCCTTATCAGGATCAGAAATAATACAACCGTGTTTGTATAAAAGAAAAATCCAAGTCTTTCGACTTGGATTTTTTGCTTTAAACGAGCGAAAAGATCAAGCTTTTATTTCGTTGTCTTTTCAAGAAGCATTTTTTTGCACTCTTCCCAAGAGCCCAAAACAAACGCGTCCTTGTAAAGTCTCAAAGCCATATTGTTATTCAATAATATCATAACAACATTACCTTTTTCTTTTATCTTTTTGATATTGCTATATTTCAATCTGTTTACCGTTGTGTGATCCGTCACTACGATTTCGTCATCCAAAAATTCTGTGGTGCGGATCCATTCCGTAACACCGTATGTGGTCGAATATATTTTATACCTTTTTGACCACACAACAAAACGCTGGATGAAAAGCTTAAATATAGCTATTATAAGAAACAAAGCATAGATATAAATTATTATCCAATCCAAGCTCATAGCAATAGACAGGATCAGTCCAAATAATCCGATAACGCCCAAAGCACACCAAAGAATAAACAAAAAGACATTTACGCCTCCATAAATGTGGTATTCCTTAGCCCAGGATTTTATTAAATCCTTTGTGATTTTGTATTCGTTTTTCATTTGTTCTCCCCTATGAGAATTTTTTGTCAGTTTTTCAAAGCCGTTTTAGTGCTTTGATAAATTCCATTATTGTTTACTCGTGCTTTTCTTCAGAGCTTTTATAGAAAAGATAAGCCTGATGATTGCAACGACGGCAGCCGTTATTACAAAATAAAGCACGAATACTATGCAAGTGAAAATTGGTCTCAGCCCCACCGATGCAAGCTTGCCTGAAAGCTCGGGCAACAATGGTGCGCCGTTTCCCGAATAGTAAAGCATATAGTCCACGCTCCAGCCGTAATATGCGCTGAGCGCATAATCTACGGGAATCGCAAGCAGTGATAAAAGGGCAACAGGAATCATACCCCTCACTATATCAAACCATTTAGGGACGTAATACTTGGTAGCTATCAAGAAAATTCCCGTAAACACCAACCAGAAATGGTAATTGAGCGATACAAAGGTATGGAAATTAAAGAACGGATATGTATTCAGAATCGGGGCCATAACAAAATTCGTAAGTCCTGAAAAAATACCGATCGTCGTTAAAAAGGAAAGACAGCAATCTCTCGCCTTGCCCTTACCAAACGCCGCTATGGGTAATGTGTAAATAAAGAGGCTGCAGGTATAAAGAGGCAACAAGCCGCTGAAATTAAACCCATATCCACATTTGATGTCTTGGTAAGTTTCGATGGAAATCTTCAAGATCTCCAAAGCAGGAATTATTACAGCGAGCACCTTCAGAAATATGTCGATTTTTTTGTGCGATATTTTTCTTAGAAAGACGCTTAAGAGAATTATTGCAAGCGTGGCAACGCCAAGAAAGATGAACTGCCAGGCTCCCATATAATCCTGACCGTTATATCCTTCAAGAAAGTCTTTGTATGTGAAAAATCCACCGTATTTAAACATAACACTCTCTTCCTTTTCTCAAACAAATCAGTTTTTCAAAGTCCAACGGCAACAAATATTGCGACGGCAACAAAAACAGCCTGTACCCCTCTGCATTTCAAAAACAATTATACATCAATGTTTACAAAAAATCAACTGTTTTTTTGTTCGCACCAAGTGATAACCTCGTTTTGCCTGCTTGATTTGTCAAATTTTGTTGTGCCTTGCGGCACAAATGAAAAAATCCAAGTCGAAAGACTTGGATTTTTTCAAACGGTGAGTAAGTAAACGCAAAAATATGCGTGATTATGAATCATTACTAAAAATATATTCTGAGTTTTCAGGCATCTTAAAAAACTCATTATCTCCGTTGTCGACAAGTATAAGTGTATTATTATTTTTAATCTCAAAAACAAAAACAGTGCTTTGCGAAGTTGCTGTGATTCGGTTGTCACTAACGACAAAAGAACCGCATTCTTGGTATGAGACAAGACCACCGGCACCCATCCGAAAAGTGTGATCTTCAAAATTTAAAATCAAATATGGAGTCATTAATTCTTCAAATTCACCCATCATATAGTATGTACCGGAAGGAAGGGCGCATAAATCTGATTCTGTGTTTTGACAAGCTGTTAATCCAATGATAATAATCACCGAAAGAAAAATAGTTAAAGTCCTTTTCATACCTTAATCCTCCACATTTTATTTGATAATTATGTCAAAAGAATGTCAATGGTAATGATGCATTTGCTTCGCAAATATGATGTTGCTCCACCTTTTTCCGTGGGTGATGCGAGGTTTGCCCCCAAATGTGGCGAAGCCACGCATCATTAGGCGAAGCCGTCATCATTTGCCGCAGGCAAACATCATTCAAAAAACAGTCCGTGATTTTTGCCATGAGGGTACACTTATCCCTTGTCGATGATGGGCGCAAAAAGTGATCCGAGGTCTTTCGGGCTTTCGCGCCATGCTTGTAAACGAAGCTATGTATTATTGGAAAGTTGAACAAATTCTTTCATCCAAACTGATGTGTTTTCAAAATCCTTTATGCCATATATAGTAAATGTGCGTTCCTCTTTTCCTTTTGCACCCATGTTGACATCGGCGCATATATGTATATGCCCACAAGAGAATTTTTTCTCAAAAGAGGATTGCAAATATTCAATGCTTTTTATATTGTAAAGGGTGTATGTTTTTTCGTATTTGGATTCGGTTTCGGTGCCTCCCCATATACGTCCTGTAACAAGCAGATTTAGCAATGCTACCCGATATTGAAATTTAATTGTACCGGGGGTTACATCTAAACATTTAGGATTGCTGAGGAGTTTTACAATCATAATTGCTAAACATCCGCAGCAGTATATGAGAAGTCCTTTCCAATCAAATGTATGATTTACAATATTAACTATCGTATAAAGAATAGGCAAAGAAAATAATACAGCGAGCCATATTAAATTCTGCTTTGATTGAATATTGAAGAGCCGATTCAGTTTCACTTCGTAGCAAGCATATTCTTGATTATCCATAGGCGATGCCTCCATTCTGTATTTTCATTATACCACAACTTTGTAAACATTTCAACCGTTTCGAGCCAAATCACGCCGAAGGCGTGTATATCATCAATGCGAAGCCTTGTATATCATCCGCAACCTGTTGCGGTATATCATCAATGCGAAGCATTGTATATCATCCGCAACTTGTTGCGGTATATCATCAAGCCGCAGGTAAGATGCACGCTGGCGCGTGATGAGATACAGCCCCAAAGGGGCTGATGATATCCACGACTGCGTCGTGATGATATGCCAAGCCTGCGGCTTGGATAAAAAAATTCCGAGAACGTTGTTCTCGCAATTTTTTGCCTTAAACGTGATAAAAGGTGTCTAAGCAGAGGTAAAAACGAACAAAAGGTGTCTGAAGCCCCTAAGATTTTTCATTAGGTTACATCTAATTCGTTACAGTCGTACATCATGGAATTATAGGCAAAGACAATTTCCTCTGTTTTACGTAGTACAACAAGATAAAATTCATCGCCCGGGGTAGAAAGTTCAAAGGGAGTTCTTACTTTTGGAGCAACGCATCTTCCGTGTTTTGTAAAATAAATCACGTTAACCGTATCACGACCTTCGTCATAACTTTTGGGAATTTCATCAAGAGATATGCGAGAAACAGTATCCTTCACAATTGAAAAGCCGTTTTGCTCGATCATTTTTGAGAACGTCACATCTCGTATAATTCTATAAACAAACATGGCGGGAAAAATTGTACATATCAAAGCAAAACCAATTCCCAAAATTAAAATATATTTGGCTAAATACATCGATAAAAGAAAAAGTGGAACAAACATCAACAGTAATACTGCCAACACAACCGAATCTTGCATTAGCCTTGATTTGGATAACTGCTTAAGCTCTGCTTTACAGTTTTCTCGTGTTAATATGTTTTTTGACTCTGTTTTCATTTTTCCACCGCCTTTCTTTGTCTTATTATAGCATAAATTCGCTTGTATGTCAAATGATGCATCGCCTCGCGGCGATATGATGTTTTTCGCTTCGCAAATATGATGTTGCGTGCGTTGCACGCAAATGATGTTGTGTCCTGTGGACACAAATGAAAAAATCCAAGTCTTTCGACTTGGATTTTTGCCTTAAACGTGATAAAAGGTCAAAAATCGAGGTAAAAGCGAACAAAAGGTGCCTACCATTCTCGATATCATTTTCTTTTGACTTCTGCTCGATAAAATTTGATCTTAAAGGTGAAATTTTCGGGGAATGAATCAAAATCTTGTAAAGTTATCTCCAAGATGTAATAGTCATCTTGTTCACTCAGTATATCTGCCAACCACCAAATTGTTTTCCTGCCTTCGAGAGATATGTCTGGTGTTAAAATCTTGTAGTTGTAAAGGCGGATTTCCTCCACGGAGGTGTCGTAAAGCGCGCCTTTTGCGTTTATTTTTAACACCAAGAGATTTCGATTGTATTTGCTTTTTTCTCCGATAAATTTGTTATAATCAAACGGAAATTCAAACGATTCAACACCTACAATGCTCGCATCGTGAAGTCCGGTTGTCCAATACCAGTCGGGATAATGAGATGCATATTCTCTACTTTTGGGCATCACAATTCTCCTTCGCCGTATTAATCGAAGCAATCAACATTCTCTTTATCTCTAAACAATCACCTAACAGGGAGTTTCCCATATCTTCGGTTATATATTCCGACATCTTAAGCAGTTTGAGCCAATACTCTGTTTCGGCAGTTTCCTTGAGTGCAATGTGCATTTTTGCAATAAAGTCCGCTTTGCTCTGACCGTAATTTGCCTCGTTGATATTCGCTCCAATGCTTGTTCCACTGCGAACGATTTGCTTTGAAATAATGGTTTCCTTTTTTGTTTTGATGAGGTATTGATGAAGTTTGATAATGCGGGACGCAAAAGCAATTGATTTATCAATCAGTAAATTTTCTTTCATAGCTGCACCTCCGATTATGATATTATTATATCACAAATATGCGAATTTTGCAATAAAAAATCGCTTTTCGCCCAACGGGAGAAAAGCTACCTCAATTATTCATTATTCATTAGCGAAGCGGCTTCATTATTCATTCTTCATTAGAAAAGGCGCGCAAGTTAATGAATAATGAATGATGAATAATGAAAAATGAATAATACAAAAAGAAAAGCCGCTTGCTTACGCGCGCGACTTTTCTTTTTGGCAGGGGCAGAAGGACTCGAACCCACGACCCATGGTTTTGGAGACCAGTACTCTACCAACTGAGCTATACCCCTAACTTGAAATATTATAGCACATATCTTCTCAAAAATCAATACCTTTTTGCATTTTTTTATCTTTTTTCATTTTTTATCTTCTGCTTTATCTTTTTACGTTTTGTCTTTCTGCCTTTTTCCCTTATTCTTTTTCGACCCTCTCTTCCGATCTCTCTCGCCATTAATAATTTTGTGCCATTTTTTCTCTTTTCGCTTGCCTTTTTGTTTTCTTTATGTTATAATGATTTATGCGCAAACCTGGTTTTCTCGTGTGTGCGTATTGCATTATTCAAACGAAAGGACTTTACTATGAAAAAACTGTTGTTCAAGAAGATCTCTTGCTTCACTCTCGCATTTTTGACCCTGTTTGGGATAGTCGGCCTCTATGGATGCCAGACAAACGGTGGCAAGCCTGTCGAGACTGATCCCACTCCCGACGATTCCACAACACCCGACAGTGATGCTGCCGATGACACCACAACTTCTCCTGAGTCTTCAACTGTTGATCCTGCTTTAAGCTCGCAGTATGTTGTTGTAACCGACTACATCACTCCCAACACGAGTCGCGACCTCGCTGCAGATATTCAGAAGATCATTGATGACAACCCCAATCGCACAATCTTCTTCCCCGACGGTACATATATCATCGGCTCTACCATCAAGACCTCTGCTGCGTCCAATAAGAGTGTTTCCATTCTTATGTCCGACTTCGCAAAGATCAAGGCGTCAAGCTCTTTCTCCTACGGTAAGCCTATGTTCAGCCTCGGTGGACTTGATTCCAAGGCTAACAACATCTCTGCTGCCGGCAGCAACTACTCCTTTATCGGTGGTATCCTCGACTGCAACAGCCGAGCATACGGTATCTGTCTTGAGGCCGGCCGTGAAACTCTCGTTCGTGATATCTCCATCAAAAACGCCGTTATCGGTATTCACATCAAATACGGTGTAAACAACGGCTCCTCCGACCACGATATTGAAGACGTCAACATCGTCGGCACCGGCAAGAACGACTCCATCGGCGTTCTTTGTGAGGGCTGCGACAACACATTTACCAATATGCGTATCGGCAAGGTTTATGTCGGTGTCAAGGTAACTGCCAACGCCAACATTTTCCGTAACATCCATCCTCTCTATTTCGAGTCCTCCTTTGAAGAGAGCTTCTTCAAGAACAGCTGCGGCTTCTGGGATCTCGGTGGCTACAACTGGTATGACTATTGTTACAGCGATCAGTTTGCTATCGGCTTCAAGCTCAAGGATGGCGTTTCCTCCATCTTCCACAACTGCCAGGCGTTCTGGTGGACAAATGCAGGTGGCAAGCAGGTATTCTTTGAGGTTGACGGCAAGTTCAACTCCGTTGTTACCAACGGACGTGCAGACTTCAAGTCCAACGCAACCTACAAGTCCATTCTCGATGTCAAGAAAGACGGTGGTACAGGCGTATTTGAAAACCTTATTATGCGCAGAAACGCTGTTGTTCAGAACGAAATTTATCGCGATTATCTCAAAAACCCCGTTATCCTCTTTGGATGATCGGCATAAGAAAACAGGTCGCTTTTGCGACCTGTTTTCTTATTTACCCACGCAGAAGCGTGAGAATATTCCGTCTGCTATATCAGCACCGACAGCACCGACTCCCCGTCCGTCAAGCTCCGAGAGTCTTGTTGCCGCATCCTCAAGGCAAACGCCTGCAACATCGGGTGGAAATCCCTCTCTAAGTGCGCCCTCGCCCTCTCTGAGTGCGTCAATTACACGCAGTAGTGCATCGTGTTGTCTTGCCGACGCTATCACGGCGTCATTTTCGGTGTCTATCTCTCCGTCTATATAAAGCTTTCTTACCATCGCACGAAGAGAGTCCGTACCCTCGCCCGTCTTTACTGACAATCTCAGGTTCATCTCAAAGCTCTCTGCTATCGCCACGGCGTCCTCGTTTACATCAAGGTCGGCCTTTGTTAGTATTGCTATGACAGCACCTGTGTGATTGCGAAGTCTCTCTGCAAGTCGCACGTCATCCTCCACGGGTGCTTTTGAGCCGTCGACAAGGAAGAAGACGATCTCAGCCGTATCAATTTTTTCCTCAGCTCTGCGAATACCTATTCTCTCGACCTCCTCCTCAGTATCCCTGAGGCCTGCCGTATCGGAGAGGTGGAGTGTAACGTCGCCAAACGAGACGGTGGCCGTCAGCACGTCCCTCGTTGTGCCCTCTATATCCGTAACAATAGCCTCATCGCTACCGACCATCAGATTATAAAGGGTGCTCTTACCTGCATTTGTTCGTCCGCAAATAACAGCAGGGATGCCCTCTGCGACGGCTCTGCCCGTCTTATATGTGGCAGAAAGACTGCTCGCCCTTGAGATAAGAGCGCAAAGCCTGCTCTCAACCTCGTCCATTGGTATTACTCCGAGGTCCTCCTCCGGAAAGTCAACTCTCGCATAAATATCCTCAAGCAAGGTCATAATCTCGCCCCTAAGGACGTCGCATTCAGCCGAAAGCGCACCCTTCATACCACCTCTTGAAAGCTTCAGCTGTGCATCCGTTCCTGCATCAAGCAGCATACCGAGAGCCTCAGCCTCGCTAAGTGTCAGCTTTCCTGCGGCAAACGCCCGTCTGGTAAACTCGCCTGCCTCAGCTCGTCTTGCTCCTGCTGCAAGTGCTGCGCCGAGCACTGCACGGCTGACAAGTATTCCACCGTGACAGCATATCTCCACAGTGTCCTCTCCCGTGAACGATGCGGGAGCCTTGAAGAATGTGCAAAGTCCGCTGTCTATACTTCTTTTATCGCTTGGATCTATAATATCACCAAAAATCGCCGTTCTCGGTCTGCACTCGCCTATCCTCTTGCCGTTTTTGGCGGCAAATATTCTTTCGCCAACCTCAACTGCGGCACTACCCGATATGCGAACAAGTGCAACTCCACCCTTACCGTACGGTGTCGAGATGGCTGCTATGGTGTCAAATTCTGTGCTAAAGAGAGCCATTTTTCCTCCTATATCAGAAAAATAGGGACTGTTGCCGTGGCAACAGTCCCTCTGTCTTATCACTCGGCTGAGCTGTTGTCAAGATAGATAACGATCTTGCGATTGTTTTCGCTGCCGATAGAATTTGTGCTTACGCCGGGGATCGACTGAACCTCAGAGTGAATAATTCTTCTCTCGTAGGGGTTCATCGGCTCAAGCATAACGCTTCTCTTGTATCTGAGAACCTTTTCTGCCTGCTTGCGTGCGAGAGCACGGAGTGTCTCCTCACGCTTTGCACGGTAGCCCTCGATGTCGAGTGTTACCTTGAGGTACTCACGCTTCTCGCCTTCGTCACGGCGATTTGCGGCGAGATTGAGAAGATACTGGAGCGAGTCGAGTGTGTCGCCGTGGTGACCGATGAGCACGCCTGTGCCCTCTCCGCTTACGTTGATTATAAGCTCTCCACCGTCTCCATAGCTGACATCGACTGTCGCTGTAAGCTGCATATCTGCAATTATCGTGTTGATGAAGTCAATCGCGCACTTCTCTCCCTTGGGAGTGTAGCTTGCAAGTATCTCGGCATCACTCGAGCCAATTCCGAGAAAGCCTCTCTTAGGCTCGACAGTAACGGTGTATTCAAGCTGTTCTGCCTTTACGCCGAGCTGCTCGGCTGCCAGGGCTATTGCTTCTTCAACCGTCTTAGCCTTTACTGAAATTTCTTTTTTCACAATAAATTTCCTCTTACTTAGGTTTTGATATGGTTTACTTTTTCTTTTTGCCCCTCTTGGGATCGTCCTTCAGAGGTGCTGTGCTGATAGGTGTGTCGCTTCCGCCGGGTACTGCATCATCGGGAGCATCCTCGCTCTCCTCTTCTTCCTCTACGGGAGGTACATAGTCCTCATCGTCCATATGGAAGAGCGAATTGGGGTTGCCCTTTGTCGATGTAACATTGACCTTCGGTCTCTTTTCTTTTGATGGCTTGCCACCGTACTCTCTCTCGGCTTCCTTGTAGTCCTCTTCTGTGAAGACGGGCATTTTGATGGTCTTGCTGAAGATGAACTGCTTGAGTGTGCCGATAAGGCTCTTGAATATCCAATATACGCCGATTGCGGCAGGAACGATGAATGTAATGTAAACGCTCATAAGAGGCATTGCAATATCCATCATCTTATTGGAGCAGCCTGCCTGCTTGTCAGCCTCGGTGTTACCCGTTGTGGGCTGATAGGAGAACAGACGGTTGAGCTTCATACTTGCAAAGTAAACAGCGAAGGTGAGAACGGGAACGAGCCAGAGCCAGCTCGGCTCTGTAATTGTCGGGATCTTTGCCAAGTCAATTCCACCGATGGTGAAATCGGGGAGATGATTCATAATCGCCTCAAACTGCTCAAGCACCTCAGCACCACTGAGGCTTATCTTGAGTGTCTCTGCGTTGGCGTCAACATACTCTACAATACCCTCAAAGAATGCAATACCGTTGCTCTTGAGAAGAGAGATTATCTCGATTGTACCCTTGGAGGTTTCAAGTCCAAGTCCACCTGCATCAACTGCTGTGCTTATATAATGCTGCATAGCTGTGATCGCCTCTGTGCTTACGCCGAGAACATAGTGGAGGGGATTGATAACTACCTGGTAAAGAGCCAGAATGATTGGAAGCTGCAAAAGCATAGGAAGACATCCGCCAAACTGATTGAAGTTTTCCTTCTGATACATAGCCTGTATCTCCTCGGTAATCTTCATCTGTGTGGCACGGTCATCACGACCTGCATACTTTTTGCGAATTGCCATTTCCTTTGGACGCAGCATTGCTTGCTTACGCTGATTTAGCTGTTGCTTGATACCAATGGGCAGCATAATTATCTCAACTACAAAAGCAAATAAGAAAAGTGCTATCATATAGTTGCCCGTTATAGAGTCAAGCCAGCCGAGGAATGCACCAACCCAACAAAGGAGTGTGTCAATAATTCCCATTTGATTTCCTCACATAAATATTTGACGATTTAAGAGTCGTCATCTCTCTCGTCATTGTCACTAAGTGATTGTCCCACGGGTATTTTCCCCTTGTTTGAAAATCCACTCTCCGGTACGGGATCATATCCTCCTGCGCAAAATGGATTGCACCTGAGTATTCTCCAGACAGTAAGAGCAAATCCCACGAAAAAGCCACGTTTAGTAAACGCCTCAATGGCGTAGGCAGAGCAAGTCGGCGTAAACCGACAGCTGGGGTGCGATTTTAATGGGGACAGGTATTTCTGATAGAATCTGATAAGAGCGATACAAACACGCTTCATCCTCTCTCTCCCGTGTCATTCTCTATCTGCAAAAGACCAAGCCTTGAAAACAGGCTCTCCATCTCGGCTTTGACATCCCCTGTCTTAGCTTCGACTATCTTTGTGCGTGCAGCAATTACCACGAGGTATCCGTGGCAAAGCGTCTCTTCCTTCTCAATGAGTCTGTATGCCTCACGCATAAGCCTTCGTGCCCTTGTGCGCACTGTGGCTTTTCCAACCTTCTTGCCCGTGGTAAGTCCCAGGCGATTGGTCGGTCTGTGGCAGGGATCGGCAAGCACAAAGCGTGCGTTGTTGCGATCACGAAGCACATATACGGCGATGTATTGCCCTACTGCACTCCGTCCTCTTGAGTAGGCCTTACGAAAAAGGTGATTTTCAGTGATACTTGTGTTTTTCATAGCGGTCAATGCTTGCTTCCGTTGATTTTTTGCCACACCGAGTGTGGACTTTTTCTTATGGGCGAAAGAACCGGCGATCGATAGACCTCAACGTGTTATCGCCCGCCGGTATGTTTCGGTAAAACAGTAGTTTGAGCTTAGAGCAATCAATAGGTAAGGCGTTTTCTGCCTTTTGCGCGACGTCTCTTGAGTACTTCTCTTCCATCGCGTGTTTTCATTCTCTTTCTGAAGCCGTGCTCCTTTTTACGCTGACGCTTTTTAGGCTGATAAGTTCTGAGCATTTTCTGGCACCTCCCTTGGATGTTTTTCGGAAGCGATGCGCTTTCACGCCTTATACGCTCACATACAATGACATCGTATATTATAATATTAAATGGGGTGGTTTGTCAAGGGGATTGACGGTTTTTTTCGCCAAATTCATAAAAATTTTAATATTTCAGGCTCTTTTGGGGCAATAAAAAGGACTGCTACGCTTTGTAGCAGCCCTTTTTTCGTCAGTCAGTTTTCGTACTGTGTGTCGGATGCACTACCAAGTGCGCTAAGTGCGCTCTTCGAGAAATACTCAAGAGGGTCAACATCCTGTCCGTTTACCATAAATTCAAAGTGCAAATGAGGCTCATCGGCAAGCTCGGTTATGCCGCCCTCACCGACAGCTCCAAGCATCTGTCCCTCGACAACTCTCGCTCCTGTGGTAATGCCACTTGCAAGCTCGTCTGAAAGACTGCGATAAACCGTCACGGCGTCTCCATCGTGCTTGATGAATACGCATTTGCCCCACATAGGGTCGTCGAGAATGTCGCTGACCGTTCCGTTTGCGGCGGCATATACGGGTGCGCCCGCCTGTGTTACGATGTCGATTCCGAGGTGGACTCGCCATTCACCCAAGGTGTTTGAGTAGATCTGTACGGTGGGATCGTGCTCCTTGCCAAGATAGCCCTCGGCAGGCAGGGCGAGAGTGGGAACTACGTTTACGGCAGGTGCGTCGGTGGATGGCGTGGGGGGTGTGGTGTCGGGTGTTGGGGGTGTGGTGTCGGGGGGATTCTTTTCGGTATCGGGCGAGGTTGTGGTGATTGGCTTTTCTGTGGTAGACGGAGTGGTTGTGTCGGACGGCGAAGGCTTTCTTGCACGGTTGGCGGCACTCGTCATAGCAACTGCAACGGCAAGGACGATGAGAAGAACGGCAACGGTCAGATAGACCGTCTTGTTTACTCTTTCGGGAGCGTCAACTCCACCTGATGTGTTGCCCGACGGCTTGTTTTTCTTCTTTTTGGAAGAGGAAAAAATACTTTTCGGGCTTTTGAAGGGATTGTTTTTCATTTTGATCTCCTTTGGTCTTCTTTTATATGCTGTGTATATGCACTTTTGACAGACGAGCCGTACCACCCACCACGGCACAGCCCACCTTTTGCGCTAATAGTTTTTGCCACCCAAGGCAAAATTATTCAGGTAATCTGAAAAATGCACAGCAAGCACCATATCTCGTTATCTCGAGAGAGCGGCTCAAAGTTTTTCCAACAAAACTTGGAAGAATCTCTTGACATAGAAGATTTACCGTGATATAATCAAAATACAAGAAAACTTGGAAAAGCATCATGTCAATCAAGAGGGTATGTACTATTGGACGGAGCCATCCGTGGCTCTGCGATGAATATTTTTCCTCTGGTGATTTTGTTTTTCTAATGTAGGAGGGCTGAATATGCAATTTGCAATAGATTATAACGACAATCGCGTTCATATTAACGAAACGCACAGTAATCAGGAATATTATTGTCCGTATTGCGGCGCACCCCTGATTACACGAAAAGGAGACATCAGGCAACACCATTTTGCTCACAAGCAAAATCATTTGTGCTCCGACACTTGGGAGCGAAATCATAGTTACGATCTGTCTCCTTGGCACAATGAGTGGCAAGCATTGTTTCCGAAAGATAATCAGGAGATAAAGCTGTCGCTTGGAGAAACCACACATCGTGCTGACATTATGATAGATCGAACAGTCATTGAATTTCAGCACAGCATAATGTCTCAACAAGCTTTTGATGACAGAAACAACTTCTATTTGAATTTAGGACACAAGGTTATATGGCTGTTTGACTTATCGGATTTGTTTGAAAGCCAGCTTGTTTATTCCAAAAAGGGCAATTACCTTGAGTTTCATTGGAAAAATCCCAAAAAAGCTTTTAACAGCCAAGATATTCAAAGCGGCACTATGGATCTCTTTTTTCAATTAAAAAACGGACCCGATGCGTGTATCGTAAGAGTTTTGAGTGTTTCCCAAAATGGTTTTGAGTGTTTTTACACCACTGGTTTTTTGAGCAAAGATAACTTTTTGGCTTATGTTGGTTTAAATGGCGGCCACTGCCTGCCGCCGTGCAGAGAGGATATCACCACCAATGATCAGTATTGCGCATTCAAAAGCAAATACAAGATAAACTTAAATCCTCAACAAGAACGTGCTCTGTTGGCTACCGAAGGCGCAAATTTACTATTGGCTGTTCCCGGCTCCGGAAAGACCACGGTGCTTGTTGCCCGTCTCGGCTATATGGTGATTATGAAAAAAATCCCACCCGAGAGCATACTGGCTATTTCATACAACAAAGCCTCCACCGAAGAAATGAAAACCAGATTTTGCCGCAAATTTGGCAAAGAGTACGGCGACAAAATCGATTTTCGCACCATAAATGGCTTTGCATATAAAGTATACACAGATTATTACAAGAAAATCCACGCACGAAAAAGGGGGATGATACAAGACTATGATCACCGTACTTTATTACGAAAAATAATCCAAAAGTACACAGACGAGTACGTCACAGAAAACGATATTATTGAGTTCTCTTCTGCTATTACATACATCAAAAATATGATGCTCACAGAAGAACAAATCAAGGAGATTGAAGAAGAATACCCGCATTTGTGTGCTATGTTCAAATCTTATCAGGCAGAACTGGAAAAAGAGTGTCTTATGGATTTCGATGATCAAATGGTTTTTGCCCTTTCAATTCTTGAAAATAATGAAGATGTTACCCTGGAACTCAGATCCAAATACAAATATATCTGCGTCGATGAGGCACAAGATACATCAAAGATTCAACACAAAATCATAAGAATTCTTGCTGAAGGCAACAACCTTTTTATGGTCGGAGACGAAGACCAGAGCATATATGGCTTCAGGGCGGCATATCCAAAAGCTCTGTTGAACTTCAAATATGATTATCCAAATCCGTATATTACACGAATGGAGACGAATTACCGTTCTACAAAGCAAATTGTTGACCGTGCTCAAGCCTTTATTTCGCTCAACAAAGGAAGATACTCTAAAAAAATGACGTCTGCCCGTGGTGATGGCGAAGCAGTTGCCATAGAGCAGGTCGATTCAAGAGAAGCGCAATATATGCGCTTGCTTGAAATAGCAAGAAACGCCAAGGGCGAAACGGCGTTTTTGTATCGAGATAACGAAAGCTCAGTTGTTCTGGTAGACTTGTTATTGAGGAGTGGCATTAATTTCAAATTACGCAAGCCTGAAATGAATTTTTTCGAAACCGGAGTGGTAAAGGATATTGTAGCTTATCTTTCTCTTGCTGTGAATGAGAATGATTTCAATTCATTTTCACATATATGCAACAAAGGCATCATCTTCTTAGGAAAACAACAAAAACAATATGCTATTAATAATTGTAAAAACAAGCATATTTCTGTATATGACGCCGTTGAAGAACAGATGAAATATGTTAAGAGAGAATATAAAGATAGAGCTAGTAAATTCAAAGCGATAATGCTCAAGGTAGCAAAAGCACCGACGGCTAAAGCAATCGCAATGTTGATAAAATGCGGTTATGCAAGCTATTTGGCGCAGGAGCATCTCGATTGTGGGAAAATTGAAATCCTTTTAATTCTTGCAAAGCAAGAGCCGAATATCGGAAGCTTCTTGAACAGGCTCAAGGAACTGGAAAAGATAATCAAAAATGGGTCCGAACGCTCATCAAACGTGATTCTTTCCACTATACATTCAAGCAAGGGACTGGAATACGATAGCGT
Organism: Eubacteriales bacterium; assembly: GCA_045543615.1. Classification (GTDB taxonomy): domain Bacteria; phylum Bacillota; class Clostridia; order Oscillospirales; family CAG-272; genus CAG-390. Next base: position 11,943 of record JAZPXL010000041.1, on the reverse strand, counting down.
TTATATGGTAGATGTATACGACGGAAGATTCCCGTCCTCAAAACCCAATATTTTTAGTAGGTCAAAGGATAATGCCGACGGTGAGCAGGAAGAACGCAGGCTGTTCTATGTAGGAATCACTCGTGCTAAAAACAGATTGTGCTTGTTGGGGATCAAGGGGTGCGAAAGCCAATTTATAGATCAACTGTTCCCCGAGCAGCCGACAATTCGAGAAAAAACGTATGTTGAGAGAAATAGCCATCCCTATTTTGCGCAAAGCTACGCAGGTGCGGGGATTCCGGATCGTGTCCCATCCCCAAACGCTCCGACATATTATTCCCCACCTTCCACCGCCAATCGTCCCACTCCTGAGGTCGGAATGAGGATTAAACACAGAAGTTACGGCGAGTTGACAATAACTAAAGTAACACCCCCGCACATACGTGTTTCGGACACAAATGGAGAGGTTACTACAAAGAATTGGGATATTATGTTGGATAACAATATGATCGAAATCCTTTAATTTTTAATGCATAACTTGATACTCAAGTAGCCAAATATGTATTGGAGCGCAAACAAGCCTGCTATTCCCTGCTTCAGAGGTCTAACAAGTCCAAGCGGGGCTGCGAGAATTGCGATATTATGCAATATTTGCGAAAAATCAAAGAAAACCGACAGATAATCTGTCGGTTTTCTTCCTTATTATATTTATTATATTTTTTCTTTTTTCTTTTATTCGCTTTTCTTTTATTCGCTTTTCTTTTATTTGCTTTTCTTTTTATATGTTTTTCTTTTTATATGCTTTTTTCTCGATTTTTGAGAGCTTGGTATTATTCAACAACGACTATCTTACCGTCCTCGAAGTAGCCTGTGTAGGATGCTCTGCCGTCCGTCCAGGTGTATGTTCCCCAGCCGTTTATGTAGTTCTCCTCGAACTGACCCTCGTAGCTCTCGCCATTCTTCCACTCATAACGGCCCTCTCCGTGTCTCATATCCGACTTAAAATTGCCCTTATATGTGTCACCGTTGGCATATATGTACTCGCCGTAGCCCTCCTTGAGATCGTAATAGAACGTCCCCTTGAAGCTTGCTCCGTCCTTCATCACAAGCGTACCCTCGCCGTGTTTTCTATCGTTGGCAAAACCTCCCTCGTACACGCTTCCGTCTGCGAATGTGAGCCGTCCGTGGCCCTCTTTGATGCCATTTACAAGCGTTCCCTCATAAACGTCACCACCTGCAAACCTGAAAACGCCCTCGCCTGTCAGTCCATCGCCCAGAAAATCGCCCTCATAGCTGTCGCCGTTCTTATACACTATCTTGCCCTTGCCATTTTTGCGATAAATCTCGTCAACCTCGCCCTCATATCTGCTTCCGTCCGAATATTCGTAAACCTTGTTTTCCGTATCAAGCTTCAGCGTCGAGCCGTCTGCATAGAATATCGTACCCGCAATTGGCTTTCCGTTCATATCCACGCTTCCCGTGTACTGCACCTCCACGCCATTTGCCAGCGTCAGCGTCATATTTCTCGCACCCGTCATATATGCGACACCGATAAATATCAGAAACGCCAAAGCTGCAAGCAGCACGATTATGCCAAACACGCCTGCCGATGAGATCCTGTGAAATCTTTTGTTTTTATATTTTGCCATTGTTCCGTCCTCAATTGATATTGGGTGTCGTGTCCATCATACCAAGGAAATTGTCAAGAAGCTGAAGCATCTCAGGCAATATCTTGAGCGTTACCCAAAGCAATACCACCGACAAAACAGTTATGATTATTGCCGGCAGAACGCCTGCGCCCTTCTTGTCAAAGCGCACCGTGGCTGTAAAATGCTGATCCTCGGGTATGTAAAAATGCATTTTTTCAAAATCATATACGAATTTCGGCGCACGGAACGGCTCACCTGCCACGCCCGATGCCGCCATATCTTCCTCGTACTGCCGTCTCTTCTGCTCTACTGACGCATAGAAATCCTCAGCCTCAACGCACCTTACAACTCCACGGTATGTGTTACCACCCCTGATAGCTGATCTTACTGCCGAATTTCTTATATATCCAAGCTCAGAGAGGGTCTGTGCCGTCTCTCTGCTTGAGCAGTTCTCTCCTACAAGCGAGCGAACAAAGTCACCGTGTACTCTGCGATTAAAAATCGAGAGGAATGACGCCAAAATAACGCCAACAAAGAGTGCTATTATAGTCGCTCTGAGGTTTGAGAGCGATGACGGTGAGATATTCAGGTTATCATAGACACCAAGATCAAGCGAAAAAATATCATTTAGTATCTTAAGCCAGCTGTCTTCCTCGGCACTTGATGCCAAAAAAATTAAATTATTGTTCATTTTATTCTCTTTCGATGTGTTTTATAGCGAAAAAATATCAGGGCCACAAAGTGTAAGAAGAAGCTCGGAGAGATCCTCCGTATCCGTGTAATCGATCTCTATTCTTCTCTTTCCCTCTCCCTTGTCGGTGATCTTTATTCTTCGACAAAGAAGCGATGCGGCACGGCTCTCAAGCTGTTCCATATAAACTTGCGTCTGCTCGTCCACCACCAAAACTGCTTTTTTAGGCTTTTTAGGCTTGTTGTACTCACGCACAGCTGCCTCAACGGCTCTTACGGACAAGCCCTCCTCAATTACACGGGATGCAAGGATGGGGATAATGGTCGTGTCCTCAAGACCGAGCAGTGCTCTTGCGTGTGTTCCACCGAGCGAGCCGTCGGAAACGAGAGCAAGAACCTCATCCGGCAAATCAAGCAGGCGGAGTGAGTTTGTGATCGCAGGTCTTGACTTGCCGACCTTGGCGGCAACTGCCTCCTGCGTCATTCCAAATCTCTCAATAAGCGCTCGATAGCCCATCGCCTCTTCAACTGCGCTTAAGTCCTGACGAACAATGTTTTCCACAAGTGCTACCTGTGCGGCCGCAAGATCGTCACCGTCAAATATAACGCAGGGTATCTCTTCAAGTCCTGCCATCATTGACGCACGCCAACGGCGTTCACCTGCGACAATGCGATAAGTACCGACAGGAGAGATATTTTCAGTTACGACTATCGGCTGAAGCACCCCAAACTCCGAAATTGAAGATGCAAGCGCAGCAAGCTCACTCTCGTCAAAATTGCGACGTGGCTGTTCGGGGTTAGGCTCAATGTCACAAACTCGCAAATTCTCTGCCGGATTCTTCTTATTATCTATAAAATTGTCCTCAAAAATCGAATTGAAGTCTCGTCCAAGTCCTGTATTTCTCGATTTTGCCATTTTCTTCCTCTGTTCCCTTATTCTGTCATTTGGTGTTGGTTATTGTCATATTCTCTCTATAAGCTCTCTTGCGACCTCAAGGTATTCCCTGCTTCCCTTTGAGTCGGGATCGTGATAATAAACAGGCATACCAAAGGATGGAGCTTCCGAAAGGCGCACGCCTCTTGAAATTGCTGTTGAAAACAGCTTTTCGTTGTAGTGCTTTTTAAGCTCTGCCACAACCTGACTTGTAAGCAGAAGCCTTCCGTTATACATTGTAAGCAGTATTCCCGTAACGCCGAGAGCCTGATTATATCTCTGCTTTATGCGAGATATAGTTATAACAAGCTGTGAAAGCCCTTCAAGCGCGTAAAACTCGCATTGCATAGGAATTACAACGCCGTCTGCCGCCGCAAGCGCATTTACTGTGAGCATACCGAGCGAGGGTGGGCAGTCGATGATAATGTAATCAAACTCTTCTTTGATCTCTGCAAGTGCTGTTTTTAGGTTATATTCGCTCCTCTCACCCGAAAACAAATCAAATTCAGCCCCTGCAAGTGATATTGTTGCCGGTATGAGAGAAAGATTATCAAATTTTGTCTTGATAATCGACGCTCTTGCCACCTCATCGGGCTTTCTGCCCTTTGAGTCAATTGGTGAGAGCAAAATTTCTCTAATAGTGGATCTCAGACCCTTTTTGGCTACTCCAACTCCACTCGTACTATTTCCCTGTGGGTCAAGGTCAATAAGCAGGACTTTCTTCCCAAGAAGTCCGAGCGATGCCGCAACATTTACGGCAGACGTGGTTTTGCCTACACCACCTTTTTGATTTGCAAAAGCTATAATTTTACCCATAACGCACTCCATCTGTATTTTGTCGGTATAATTATATCATTTTTCGCCTGCGATTTCAACACTATTTCGTGAATTGAGTAAAATTTACAAATGGGTAAACATTTCGTATGTTTCACGGGAAACATTCACAAGACTTCAAAAGCGTTTCACGGGAAACATTTTCTTTCACAAGGCGAGCTATGTTTCACGTGAAACATTGTAAAGCAGAAAAAGTCCAATGTTTCCCGTGAAACATCGGACTTTTTATCAGTATAGAGGTTTCTTTTTGATTTGCGCATAAGGACGAGGATATTTTGGTGGTGTTTTGCCTGTTTTCCTAACAAGGACTATGTTTCTGCCAAATGTCTCGCCCCCGTCAGTCAAATCAACCGAAACAAGCTCGGGTGCGCTGACTCCGAGGAGCGCGAGGGCTTTATCTGCGCCGACAAGCTCATCCATCGCCCCTGAGCCTTTCATAGCGGCAAAGGTGCCACCTGTTTTTAGTGCAGGTGCGCATAGTTCGAGCAAAATCGGGTATGCGGCGACAGCTCTTGCTGTGACAAAATCAAACGAAGCACGCAAGGATGCTGCAACAAGCTCCTCAGCTCTGCCACAAACACCACTCAAATTGCCAAGTTCAAGCATTTTTGCCACCTGATTTATGAAATCTATGCGCTTTGCCGTAGAATCAAGTGCGACAATTTTGATATCGGGTCGAGCTATGGCAAGAACGACGGACGGAAAGCCGGCACCGGCACCAATGTCCAGCACCTTTGCGCCACTTGGAATAAAGCTTGCGACCGTCAGCGAGTCAGCAAAATGAAGAACTGCAGCAGCTTCGGGGGTTTTTATAGCCGTGAGATTGTATTTTTCGTTTTCGCTGAGCAGAAATTCTGCAAATATTGATAGTTTATTTAAAATTTCGTCAGTAGCAAAGGATGAAAGAGAGTTTTTCTCAAAAGCTCGCCTTAAAACCGACGGATAGGTACTGTAATCATATTCCATAATCAACCTCATTTAAGTCCAAGACGAATGAGAAGAACAGTAACGTCCGCAGGGCTTACGCCACTTATTCTTGATGCCTGTCCAATAGTCAGAGGTCGAATCTTTGAGAGCTTTTGAACAGCCTCAATGCGAAGACCTTTGACAGTAGTGTAGTCAATATCAGACGGTAGCACGTATCTTTCAAGTCTCGCCTGTCTGTTTATCTCAGTCTCCTGACGGCGCAGATAACCTGCGTATTTTATGTCATATTGAACAGTTCTTGTAACAGAGCGGGGAAGAATGGGTCTGCAAGGGTCGAGTGCAGCCGTATCATCATAGGAAATTTCGGGACGGCGAAGAAGATCTGCAATAGATGCGCCGTGATCAGGAAGTACAACGCCATCGGGAAGAGCAGAAGCCTGTGACGGCTTAACGAACACTTGTTCTATTCTTGCTTTTTCCTCTTCGATAAGCCTTTGTTTTTCAGTAAAGAGTGCGTATCTTTCCTCGGAAATAAGTCCTACACTGTATCCGATTGGTGTAAGTCTTGCGTCAGCATTGTCCTGACGGTGAAGCAGACGGTATTCGGAGCGAGAAGTCATCATTCTGTACGGCTCATTTGTACCCTTGGTGACAAGGTCATCAATTAGCGTACCGATGTAGCCATCAATTCGACGCAGAATTATCTGCTCTCGACCAAGAATTTTCAATGATGCGTTAATACCTGCAACAAGTCCCTGTGCCGCCGCCTCCTCGTAGCCCGATGTACCGTTGAACTGTCCGGCTCCATAAAGTCCCGAGATCCTCTTATGCTCAAGGGTGGGGAAGAGGTCGGTGGGATCGGTGCAATCGTATTCGATAGCGTAGGCGTAGCGAGTTATTACTGCATCGGCAAAGCCCGGGAGCGTGCGAAGCATTTCGTCCTGAACATCGGGGGGCAGGGAAGTGGAAAATCCCTGTAAATACATCTCCTCCGTGTTCTCACCCATCGGCTCAAGAAAGAGCTGGTGGCGTTCCTTGTCGGCAAATCTGACTATCTTGTCCTCAATTGATGGGCAATATCTCGGCCCAACTCCACTTATCATTCCCGAATACATTGCGCTTTTGCCAATATTTTCCATTATGACACGGTGGGTATCAGCATTAGTGTAAACGATGTGGCAGGGAAGAGTGCAAGCTCCGTCAAGATAGTTCTCCGGGGTGTCAACGGAGAAAGGAATTGCCTCGCTCTCGCCCTCTTGAAGCTCAAGAAGGGAGAAATCTACGCTCTGACGAAGAATGCGAGGGGGTGTGCCTGTTTTGAAACGGCGAATAGTAACGCCTATCTTTTCAAGAGATCTTGTAAGACTTGATGCAGACAGCATACCGTCGGGTCCTGACTTGAGTGCGTTGTGTCCGACAAATACGGTACTGTCGAGGTATGTTCCTGTTGCGAGGATAAGTGCCTTGCAGGTATATGTCTCGCCCATCGAGGTGCAAAGTCCTGTGACTTTGCGCACGCCGTCGACCTCTTCGGTGAGGATTTCGGTTACTTCGGCTTGAAGTATGCGCAAATTATCGGTAGTTTCAAGCGTATGCTTGATAATTTCCTGATATTTTCGTCTGTCAGCCTGTACTCGCTTTGAGTGAACTGCCGCACCCTTTCCGAGATTGAGCGTTCTTGATTGAAGTGTTACACGGTCAGCGGCTCTGCCCATCTCACCACCGAGTGCATCTATCTCATAGACGAGATGTCCCTTTGCTGTGCCACCTATGGAGGGGTTGCAGGGCATATTTCCGAGCGCATCAAGCGAGAGAGAGAAGAGAATTGTGTCTATACCAAGCCTTGCCGCCGCCAGCGCAGCCTCGACACCTGCGTGTCCACCGCCCACAACGGCAAGAAGTGTGTGATTTTTCATATTTATGAGCCTTTCTTGCGACTTCCAATGCTCTGCGCATACGCAGAGGCAGCCGCCTCGGTCTTGTTTGTTCCGAATTTATAATACACTCTGCCCGAAATATCGTCAGGCAGGTATTGTTGGGGGGTATAGTGTGAGGGAAAATCGTGTGGATACACATATCCCTCAAAGAGAGGTGAGCGCAGGGGCAGTGGTGGGATCTTGCCAAGTCCTCGCTCAATATCAGCCATCGCCGCATCTGCCGCAAGGTATGCAGAATTGGATTTTGGTGCTGTTGCGAGCATTACCGTTGCATTTGCAAGTGGTATTCTCGCCTCGGGCATACCAAGATCACGTGCAGACTCACAGCACGAGCGTGTGATAACTGCCGCCATCGGATATGCAAGTCCGATGTCCTCGCTTGCGATCACCTGAAGACGACGGCAAACGGAGAGGATCTCTCCCGCTTCAAGCAGACGGCATAGGTAGAAAACCGCTGCATCGGGGTCAGAGCCTCTTATTGATTTCTGCAGAGCAGAGAGCAGGTCATAGTGCATATCCTCTGAATAAGCCGTAACAAACGGATCAAAGGGAAGCACGTCATCCATCATTATCTCATCTCCGTCCGATGAACGATAAGCATTTTCAAAAAGCTTTAGTGCGTGGCGAACGTCGCCACCACTTGATCGGGCAATACTCTCTGCCACGCCCTCACCTATTGTGCGAGTCCGATTGTACTCACGGTTGAGGTATCCAAGTCCTCTTTCTAAAGCTTTAGCTATCTCTGACGGCTCAACGGGCTTAAACTCAAAGAGAGTTGAACGGGAGATGAGTGCGCCATACAGGTAGAAATGAGGATTTTCCGTAGTCGATGCAATAAGCGTTACACGGCCGTCCTCTATGTATTCAAGCAGGGATTGCTGCTGCTTGCGATTGAAATACTGTATCTCGTCTATATAGAGAAGCACGCCCTCACAGCCAAACACCGTGTCGGTGGATGCGAGAACATCCTTTACATCGGAAAGGGAAGCAACCGTTGCATTGAGCCTGACAAATGTCATATCAGCCATCTTTGCAACAATAGCGGCGGCAGTTGTCTTGCCCGTACCGGGAGGGCCGTAGAAGATCATATTCGGAATATGCCCCGTCTTGCAGAGACGGCGAATGACGCCATTTTCTCCAAAAAGATGGCGTTGACCCACAATATCGTCAAATGAAGTCGGCCTTATAAGCTCGGGAAGTGGTGATTGTTTCATTTCTACCTCTGACAGTTAAGAGTTAAACATATTTCTTCATTATATATTATAACATTAAATAATCACCGTTGCAATACAAAAATCAAATTTTGGTGAATTATCGGGGGTGGTATTGCATTACAAAATCAAATGTGATATAATAAATCATACCAAAATACAGATGCGTGTCGCTATGCGACAGAAAGGTAGGTAAAAAATGTTTTGGATTATTGCTTCTTTGGTAACTGTTTTAGTTCTCTTTGTGCTTCTCGGTATCACAAAATCCGGCTGGAAATTCTGCCCCAAGCAGATTATTTCCATACTCGGACTTGCCGTTATACTCGGTGGTATGGTTGCCACCGTTCCCACAGGCCACACGGGTATTCTTACAACCTTTGGTAAGGTTGAGGACAACACACTTGAGGCAGGCCTTCATATCAAGTCTCCCTTCCAGGAGATCGTTTGTATGGACAATCGCACACAGGTTGCAAAGGTTGAGATGTCCTGCTTCTCAAGCGACATTCAAGAGGTAACTCTTACTTATTCGATGAACTTCCAGATTGAGCGTGCAAATGCGCAGAACCTCTACAAAACCATCGGCGTTGATTATTATAACACCGTAATGGTACCCAGAATTGAAGAGGTTGTAAAGAGCGTTATTGCAAAGTACAATGCAGAGAGCCTCATTGAAAGCCGTGATCAGCTCTCCTCGCAGATAAAGGAAGCTCTCATTACACAGCTTGGCGCATACAATATCGAGGTTGTCAGCGCAGCAGTTGAGAATATCGACTTCTCCGATGCCTTCACAAACTCCGTTGAAGAAAAGGTAGTTGCAGAGCAGGCTTTGCTCAAGGCACAGACCGAGCAGGCGCAGAAGACGATGGAAGAAGAGCAGGCAGCAGAGCGTGAGAAGATCAAAGCGGCTGCTGAGGCGGCAGTAAAGGAAATTCAGGCAGAGGCAAATGCTGAGGTTCTGAAGATCCAGGCGGCAGCTGAGGCTGAGGCAAAGAAGCTTGAGGCTGACGCTGAGGCTTATGCAGGCGAAAAGCAGGCAGAAATCAACTCAGACATCGCACAGAGCCTGACAGATCTCCTCATCAAGTACTACGAAACTCAGAACTGGGACGGCAAGCTCCCCGAATATGTTGTAAGCGGCACCGATACCGTTCTCCCCATCATCGGTGGAAACGGCACAGCTACACCTGCAAACTAAAAGCAAAAACAAAAAATCCCCCGTCCGACGACGTCGGACGGGGGATTTATGTATTATCTCAATCTCTTTTTGAGATATGTCATAAGATCTGTAATCTTTATGTGTTGTGGGCAAACACCCTCGCAGGTATGGCAGTCGATGCAGTCACGGTGGTTTTTGCCAAAGCCGTCCGAGACTATGGTGTCGAGCACATCGGTGTACTCGCCTGTGGAGACGTGCTGATTGTAAATCGAGATAAGGCGAGGAATATCAATTTCGGTGGGGCAATACTCGGTGCAATATCGGCATTCGGTGCAGTTAATAATCTTTGATGCGATCATATCTCGTGCAATACCGAAAAGCACCTCGTTTTCCTCTTCGCTTGTAGGCTCATCCTTTGAGAAAATGGCGATATTTTCCTCAAGCTGTGCCATATTCGACATACCCGAGAGCACAACGGTCACCTCGGGAAGCGACTGCAGAAAACGGAACGCCCATTCGACCGTGGTTGTGTCGGGACGAAGCGCACGCAGACGGTCGGTGTATTTGTCCTCGAGAGACGCCAGCTTGCCGCCACGGACAGGCTCCATAATCCAGACGGGGATGCCGTAGGAAGAGAAGAGGTCGATCTTCTCACGGCACTCCTGATAGTTCCAGTCAAAGTAGTTGATCTGGAGCTGACCGAACTCCATATACTCGCCGTAAGCTTCAAGGAAACGGCGAAGAACGGGCATCGCACCGTGGGCAGAGAAGCCGAGGTGACGGATCTTGCCCTCGCTCTTAAGCTTCATAAGGTAGTCAAAGACGCCGTATTGGGGGTCGAGGTAGTTGTCAATATTGTCCTCGCAGACGTTGTGGAAAAGGTAGAAGTCGAAATAGTCCACGCCACATTTTTCAAGCTGACGCTCAAAGATGGCGGCAGGATCGTCAAAGCTCTTTTGGCTAAATCCGGGGAACTTGCTTGCAAGATAGAAGGAGGAGCGTGGATATCTCGAAAGAGAACGGCCGATTTCAATTTCGGACTCGCCACTGTGGTACATCCAAGCTGTGTCAAAATAGTTTACACCACACTCAATCGCTCTGTCAACCATAAGATCAACGGCTGCACTGTCAATCTTGCCGCTACCGTCGGAGAGGACGGGCAGGCGCATACAACCAAGTCCGAGGGCGGACAGGGAAAGATCTTGAAAGCTCTTGTATATCATATTAAACTCCATTCTGCCACAAAAGCGGCAATAAATTTGGTAAAGCCAACGCCGAGCACAAGGCGCAGACAAAAAAATCAGCTATACTATAATTAAACCACATTTTAGAGAATCTTTCAAGTGGAAAAATGAATTTTTGTTGTTTTTATCAAATGATTTTGTTGCTATTGCTCAAATGTGTTCCCTTTTTTGTTGAGATGTGTTCTTGTTTGGGATAATATATCCTCACCCTCCTCCCTTTACACAAAGGAGGCTGTCTTTTGGGTATCATTTGGGGTGTTCTGCTATCATCAGCCCGAATGGGCTGTATATCATCAAGGCGAAGCCTTGTATATCATCACGCCGAAGGTGTGTATATCATCAATCCCGCAGGGATTGTATATCATCAAGGCGTAGCCTTGTATCATTTGCGCCGTCAGGTGCAACATCATTTGCGCCGCAAGGCGCAACATCATTGGGCGCAAGCCCACATCATTTGCACCGAAGGTGCAACATCATCACGCCGTCAGGCGTGTATCCCTCCCTCTCCGTCACGGCTCTCGCCGTGACACCTCTCCCTGTGGGCGAGGCTTTCTTTTGGGTAGCGTTTTGGTATTCTTTTATAGCACAACTTTTTAATTTAATGTTTACTAAATCACACCTCATCCACCGCTCTCGCGGTCCCCCTTCTCCAACTGGAGAAGGCTAACTTTTAGGTAGCGTTTGGGGCGTTCTGCTTGTGGGCAAGTGGTAAATAAACGCCAAACATTATGTTTTTAGCATAAGCGTTACCTTTTCAACCGTAGGGACCGGCGTCCCCGACGGTCCGGGAAATTTAATTTTTTCCCTAATGAAATACAGAAATCCTGACATTTTTGAATATCGTACCACTATCCTATACATTATTATAATTTTGCCCAACAATACAGACCGCGGGGGACGCCGGTCCCTACGGGTTTGGAAAATGTTTTGGCGTTTTTGGTTTCTATATATTGTCAAGTTATAAATGAATACCAAACATTATGTTTTTACCATAAGCGCAGGCTTACAGATAGGCTCCTTCCGAGAGGGAGCTGTCGAGCGTACATTTGCGTAGCAAATAGCGAGACTGAGGGAGAGTGCGCAACTTTACTGTTTGTGCAAGCTTTAAATATGTGTGTATTTTAATATGTGCAAATTTTAATTCTTCTATCTTTAATTTGTGCATAATCTTCAGTTGCGCACGCTCCTTCCACCACTTCCGTGGTCCCCCTTCCTCTCGGAGGAAGGCTAACTTTACGGCATCGCTTGGGGTGTTCTGTATATTAGCAAAACAAAAAGATTATATTTTCACGGACCGTCGGGGACGCCGGTCCCTACGGGGTTGGGAAATGTTTTGGTGTTTTTAGTTTCTGTATATTGTCAAGTTATAAACGAATGCCAAA
>JAZPXL010000040.1:0-5426 GCA_045543615.1 Eubacteriales bacterium | reverse complement strand
AACGGTCAGTTTTATAACCGCTACGGCTATGATGAGAACACGGACTTTGCAGCATCTACTGCAGGCGGGTTTGTTACTCTTGATGAAGCAGAAAACGCTCTCCGTTCCCATCGTCCTATGGCAGTAAAGGTTGAGCCGAGCATCGCAATACCAACCAACCTTGCACCGCCCAAGCCACGGAAAGAGCGTGTGCGGTTTACCACCCTGCACCCCGAAATCCCTGCGGAACAGCGTCACAATTTCCGTATTACCGACCCTGAACTCGGATATGGTACGGCAAGCGAGAAATATGCTGCCAACGTAGCCGCCATCCGTCTGCTTAAAAAGATCGAAAGCGAGGAACGGCTTGCCACTCCCGACGAGCAGGAAATCCTATCCCGCTATGTTGGTTGGGGTGGTCTTGCGGATTGCTTCAAGGAAGAACACAGCCGATATAACGAGCTGAAAAGCCTGTTAGAACCCGATGAATATGCCGCAGCAAGAGCGAGCAGTTTGACCGCCTTTTATACCTCTCCCGTTATTGTGGAGGCAATGTATAAGGCACTCGGACAGATGGGGTTCAAAAACGGCAACCTCTTGGAGCCTGCCTGCGGCGTTGGTAACTTCATTGGTATGCTCCCCGAAGGAATGACGGGCGGCAAAGCCTACGGTGTGGAACTTGATAGTATCTCCGGCAGAATTGCACAGCAGTTGTATCAGAACAGCAATATTGCCGTGAACGGCTTTGAAAAGGTGGAAATGCCCGACAGCTTCTTTGACGTAGCAATCGGCAACGTGCCTTTCGGAGATCTTCGCCTTGCCGACCGTAAGTATGACAAGCATCATTGGCTCATACACGACTATTTCTTCGGCAAGACCTTGGATAAGGTGCGACCGGGCGGCATTATCGCCTTTATTACGAGCAAGGGTACGATGGATAAGGAAAGCTCCGCCGTGCGTAAATACCTTGCGCAAAGAGCCGATCTGATCGGCGCTATCCGCTTGCCGAACAATGCCTTTAAGAAGAACGCAGGCACCGAGGTCACAAGCGATATTATCTTCTTGCAGAAGCGTGACCGCATTATCGACATTGAACCCGATTGGGTGCATCTTGATACCGATGAGAACGGCATTAAGATGAATAGTTACTTTGTGCAGCACCCCGAAATGGTACTTGGCGATATGGTGATGGAGTCCTCCCGTTTCGGTATGGAGAGCACCTGCAGACCCTATGAGGATGCAGACCTTGGCGACCTTTTGAACAACGCCATTTCCAACCTTCACGCAGAACTGACCGACTATGAGGTAGACGAACTTTCCGACGAGGAAGATTTATCTATTCCCGCAGATCCCAACGTGCGTAATTTCAGTTACACGGTAGTGGACGGCAAACTGTATTTCCGTGAGAACAGCCGTATGCACCCCGCAAATCTCCCCTTGACTACCGAGAACCGTGTAAGGGGTATGATTCTCTTGCGAGATTGTGTGCGGCAGCTCATTGAGTACCAAACCGAGAACTATCCCGATGAGATCATCAAGCGTGAGCAGGAAAAGCTGAACACCCTTTACGATAATTTCGTAAAGAAATACGGGCGTCTGTTCACCCGTGGCAATAACCTTGCTTTCCGTGATGACAGCAGTTATTGTCTGCTTTGCTCCCTTGAGGTGCTTGACAATGAGGGCAACTTTGAACGCAAGGCGGATATGTTCACGAAAAGAACCATTAAACCCCACGAACCCGTAACCAAGGTTGATACTTCAAGTGAGGCACTTGCCGTATCCATTTCCGAAAAGGCGTGTGTGGATCTTGAATATATGGCAGAGCTGTCCGGCAAGACTGAGGAAGAACTGATTGCCGACCTTAAAGGCGTTATCTACCGTGACATTAAGTGTCCTATCAATACGGAGGAAATCTCTCCTGCACACCAAGAGCTTGATTTTTATGACTTTGTAACGGCGGACGAATATCTGTCGGGCAATGTGCGAAACAAGCTGAAAATGGCACGGGCATTGTGTTCGGTATTACCCGCCGAAAAAAGAGCAGAAATCGAGCATTGTATCCCTGCTCTGGAGGCGGTACAGCCCGAAGATCTGAGTGCGGGTGAAATCAGCGTCCACATCGGAACGCCGTGGATACCTGCCGAGGTATATCAGCAGTTTATGTTTGAAACCTTTGGTACGAACCGTTATGCCCAGGACAGAATGGGTGTCCTTTATTCCCGCTATAACGGTACTTGGAACGTCACCAATAAGAGTGCCGACAGCAGTAATATCAAGATTACTACAACCTACGGCACCAAGCGTATCAATGCCTACCACATTTTCGAGCAATGCCTAAATCAGAAGGATGTACGCATCTTCGATACGGTCATTGAAAACGGCAAAGAGAAACCTGTGCTCAACAAGAAGGAAACGGCGATTGCCCAAGACAGACAGGAGCTTATCAAGCAGAAGTTTGTGGAATGGATATGGCGGGATATTGACCGCCGTGAGATGCTTTGCAAACTCTACAATGAAACCTATAACTCCATTCGTCCCCGTGAGTATGACGGTCAGCATATCCGCTTTACGGGTATGAATCCCGAAATCTCTCTGCGACCGCACCAAATCAATGCTATTGCCCATATTCTTTACGGCGGTAATACCTTGCTTGCCCACGAAGTAGGTGCAGGCAAGACCTTTGAAATGGTTGCGGCGGCAATGGAGCTGAAACGCTTGGGACTCTGCAACAAGTCGATGATCGTCGTGCCGAACCACATCACCGAGCAATGGGCGGCAGAATGGTTGCAGTTATATCCTGCGGCGAATGTGCTGATAGCCACCGAGCGTGACTTTGAAAAGCAAAACCGCCGTAAGCTCTGCGCCCGTATTGCCACCGGCGATTACGATGCCGTTATTATCGGTCACAGCCAGCTCCAAAAGATACCGATGTCAAAGGAGCGACAGCAAGCCATTATCGAGCGACAAATCGAGCAGGTTATGATCGCCATTCAGCTTGCCAAGAAGGAAAAAGCCGAAAACTTTACCGTCAAGCAGATGGAACGTACCCGTAAGTCCCTTGAAACAAGGCTTGAACGGCTCAACGATATTGAGCGTGATGATACCGTGACCTTTGAAGAACTCGGTGTTGACCGCTTGTTTATTGATGAGAGCCACTATTTCAAGAACCTGTTTCTTGCCACTAAAATGCGTAACGTGGGCGGTATCGCACAGACCGAAGCACAAAAGTCCTCCGACCTCTTTATGAAATGTCAGTACCTTGACGAAATCACCGAGGGTCGAGGGGTTATCTTTGCAACAGGTACGCCTATCAGCAATTCAATGGTGGAACTCTACACTATACAGCGATATTTGCAGTATGGACTACTTGATGAATTGGGACTCCAGCATTTTGATGATTGGGCGGCGAACTATGGTGAAACCACCACGACCATTGAGCTTTCCCCCGAAGGTAGCGGATACAGACCGAAAACAAGGTTTTCCAAGTTTGTCAACCTACCCGAACTAATGGCACACTTTAAGATGTGCGCCGATATTCAGACGGCGGATATGCTCAAACTCCCCGTACCTGAAGCAATCTTCCACAATGAGGTTATCAAACCCTCCGAACTGCAAAAAGAAGCCATTGCGGGACTTGCGGAACGAGCCGAAGCGGTGCGTGGCGGTAACGTCGATCCGAGCGTGGATAATATGCTCAAAATCACCAACGACGGCAGAAAGTTAGCACTTGATATGCGGCTTTTCAATCCGCTTGCACCCGATGATGAAAACGGCAAGGTTGCCACCTGCGCCCGTAACGTATTCCGTATATGGGATGAGGGCAAAGAGGAACGGACAACGCAGCTTGTGTTCTGCGACCTTTCCACCCCGAAAGGCGACGGTAGTTTTAACGTCTATGAGGATCTAAAGCAGAAACTTGTGGAGCGTGGCATCCCGGAGGAAGAAATCGCCTTTATTCACGATGCCAATACCGATGCCCGTAAAAAGGAACTGTTCGCCAAGGTTCGCTCCGGTCAGGTGCGTATCCTTATGGGCAGTACACCGAAGATGGGTGCAGGAACCAACGTGCAGGATAGGCTTGTGGCTCTCCACGACCTTGATTGTCCGTGGCGACCGAGTGACCTTGCACAGCGCCTTGGCCGTATTGTACGACAAGGCAACCGCAATAAGAAGGTAGATATTTTCCGTTACGTTACCGAAGGAACCTTTGACGCATATCTGTATCAGCTTGTAGAAAACAAGCAGAAATTCATTGCACAGATTATGACGAGCAAAGCTCCCGTCCGTATTGCATCCGACGTGGACGAAACGGCGCTGAACTATGCGGAGATCAAAGCCTTGGCAACGGGTAATCCGCTGATTATTGAGAAATGCACCCTTGATATGGAGGTAAGCAAACTCAATATGTTAAAGGCAAGCTACCTCAATCAGAAATATGCCTTGGAGGAACTTGTGCTGCGTAAGTACCCCGCAGATATGAGCGAGGTACGGGAACGTATCGCAGGCTATGAAAAGGACTTGGAGATCGCCCGTGCTCACCCGAAAATAGAGGACGGTTTTACAGGTATGGTGATTATGGGCGTAACCCATACCGAGAAAGAAACCGCAGGTAAAGCCATCATTGATGCGTGTACCCGTATGACAGACCCCGATGCCATCCCCTTGGGAGAGTATCGGGGTTTTACTATGACCCTATCTTATGACGGGCAGGCTAATGAATACCGCATTACGCTGAAAGGTGCGCTTTCCCACACGGTTGTTTTGGGTTCGGATATTTACGGTAATATCACCCGTATGGATAACCGCATTGACGGCATTGAAGAACAACTGAAAGTGCTGAACGAAAAACTTGCAGATATTCAAACGCAGCTTGAAAATGCCCGTACCGAAATGGAGGCTCCCTTTGCCCGTGAAGCGGAGCTTGCAGAGAAAACAAGGCGGCTCCAAGAACTCAACGTTCTGCTCAACTTGGATGCCAAGGATAAGACCCTTATGGCAGATGAGCCGGACGAGGGTGACAAGGTTGCGCCACGCAAAAATGAATATGCAAGGTAAAGGAGGTTTTGTATGGGATATGTAACACCGGAGCAAATCTCAAAAGCAAAAGAAATGGATCTGCTGACCTACCTGCAGATATTTGAACCAACCGAGCTTGTAAAGGTCAGCCCCAACACCTACTGCACCCGTGAGCACGACAGCCTTAAAATATCCAACGGCAAATGGTGCTGGCACTCCCGTGGTATCGGCGGCAAAAATGCTCTCAAATATCTTATAGAGGTTAAAAACATTCCCTTTACCGAAGCGGTGGAGATCATCACGGGACAGGCGGCAGTAATGCCGTCTGTTTCTCGCTCCACCGCTGTTCAACCGCCTAAACCAAAGGTGTTGCTACTACCCAAGGTTAACCGAAGTGCAACGGTAGGTTTTAACTATCTGCGAAGCCGTGG
>JAZPXL010000039.1:0-82832 GCA_045543615.1 Eubacteriales bacterium | reverse complement strand
ATATAGAAAACTCCTCACGGCTTGGTTTGCACCAACCCGTGAGGAGTTTTTTTATGTAAAAATTATAATTCGAACTCCATACGGCAGTTGTATGTGTAGCTCTCGCCGGGGGCGAGGCAGACAAAGCCGTCACGCTCGCTTATCTGGTCGGGCTCGGTGGCGTCGGGCTTTTCTCTTGCAGGGAGCGACTGCCACGGCTCTATGCAGACAAATGGAGTGTCCGGAGCGTGCATTGGTTGCCAGAAGCCGAAGTAGTGGGCGTCGGGGCAGATGAGCTTAATTTTTTTGCTTGATGCGTCGGACTCTATCGTTGCGCTTATGACATTGTTAAGTATTATTGCGTCATTATCAAAAAGCGAGTTCTGCAGAGTGATGTATTTGCCGTCCTCAAGGGCATATGGCTCACTTTCGCCCGACATTATAAATCTTGGGGAGAGCAGCATCCGTCTTGTGTCGCCACGGCACCCGAGCGAAAGCCTTGCGTTGCCCTCGGGGAGCATAAAGCCGGGATGAAGACCCAAACCGAAATAAATGTTTCTTCTGTCGGTATTGCTTACCGTGATGCTTTCAAGTATGGCGTTCTTTGCGAGCTTGAAGCGACGGCGCAGGGCAAAAGAGTATGGATACATTTTTTTGGTTTCCTTGTTGTCCGTCAGCGTAAACTCTGCAAAGTCACGCATAGCTACGGCACGCATCTTCATAGACCTTGCAAAGCCGTGTACGGGCATTGTGTATTCATCTTCGCCATCCATCCACACTCCATCACGGAGTCTGCCGACAGCAGGAAAGAGCAGGGGAGAGGAGGAGCTCCAATATTTTTCGTCACGTCCCCACAAAAATTCGTGCTCGCCCATTTTTATGCTCAAAAGCTCACCGCCTATGTCGCTTATTGATACTGAGAGAACCGAATTACTTATATTATAAATTGCCAAAATGACCTCCAAGGCTAATAAGTGTAAAACCATTATACCACACCGAGATGCATATTTCAAGAGACTTTGGAAAGAATATGGATGAGAAAAACGACAGGAGTTTTGATATAAAAGTGGTAAAAAAGAGAGTGACGGGTGACGGTGGCACTAACAGGAGGGTGATAGACACAAAGGGAGCTGTTATATTATCAGCTGCAAGTGCTGTTGGGCATAAGGAGATGGAAGGGCCTCTTGGAAAATATTTTGATTTTCACGATCCGTCCGACCGTTTCGGACAGAACACATTTGAAAAAAGCGAGAGCGAGATGCAGAGAATTGTGCTCTCGGCGGCTATGAGCAGAGCCGGGGCTGTCGCAGGAGATGTTGACGCACTTTTTGCAGGGGATCTGATGAACCAATGTGTTTCGTCAGCTTATGGTCTTCTTGAATATGACATACCCTATTTTGGACTTTACGGTGCTTGCTCAACTGCTGCAGAGGGGATTATGCTGTCCTCTGTTTTTGTATCGAGTGGAGTTAGCCGACTTGCCGCCGCCGTGACCTCATCGCACAATTCAAGTGCAGAGCGACAGTATCGCAATCCACTTGAATACGGAGGACAAAGACCACCGACGGCACAATGGACGGTCACGGGCGCAGGTGCGTTTGTCATCGGAAACGCAGAGAGTGCACACACTCCGGTGCTTGCCCGTGTGTGCGACGTAATGCCGGGAGTTGTGGTTGAGAAGGGTGTGCGTGACGTCTCAAATATGGGTGCTGCGATGGCACCTGCGGCACTTGACACTCTTCTTCACTATTTTGATGCGACATCTACCACGCCCGAGGATTACGATGCCGTGATCAGTGGTGATCTTGGGCGAGAGGGAATGGCAATTCTCGGTGAGCTTTTAGCGGCAGAGGGGATTGATAGCTCGGGAAAGCTTATGGATTGTGGCACTATGATATACGATCTTATGGCGCAGGACGTGCATTCGGGAGGCTCAGGCTGTGGATGCTCTGCCGTTGTGCTTGCGTCATATCTTCTTCCGAAGCTTGGGTGTGGTGAGATGACAAACATTCTGCTCTACGGAACGGGAGCTATGATGAGTCCGTCAAGTGTCAAGCAGGGACTTGCCATTCCTGCCGTGGCGCACTTGCTTCATCTGTGCGCGCCCGTAGCCGAGAAAAAAATTGTTATGGGAGTTTTTAATGGATGATTTTCTGCCTTATGTGAGGGCTTTTATTGTCGGTGGCTTTTTTTGTGCCGTGGCGCAGATCTTACTTGACCGAACAAGGCTTACGCCTGCCCGAATTCTTGTAGGATATGTTGTCAGCGGCGTTATTCTTGGTGGACTTGGTGTGTATAGTGGACTTATAGATTTTGCAGGAGCAGGTGCTACAACGCCACTTTCGGGCTTTGGTGCGCTTATCGCAAGGGGAGTGCGAGAGGCCGTCGACGAGAGAGGGCTTATTGGCGCACTTGTTGGTGGACTTACAGCCGCATCGGGTGGTACAACTGCTGCTCTGCTTTGTGGACTTATTGCCGCCCTCTTTGTTCGTTCACGGTCAAAAAGGTAGCCCGAGTTTTCGACAAAAATCTTCAATTTCATTCTTTTGGGAGTTGCAAACATTTGATATTTATGATATAATTTATTATAGAAGAATATTTGAACCACTTGCCCACAAGGAGTGATTTATATGAAGAATAAAAAGTTTAATAAAAGAATAATTTCGAGGATAATTCTGCCCCTGCTTTTGCTTATATTGGCAAGCATTCTTTCCCCGATTGCATCGGGCGAGGATGTTACGCCATCAGTACCCATAAATCCCCCGACTATAAAAAACGTTGTCCTTGCGTCAATGCCCGAGAAGACGGTTTACCGAGTTGGCGAGAGCCTTGACCTCTCGGGAGCGATGATTACGCTTTATTATAGCACAGGTACAAGCAACACAACTACGATAAAAAGCGACTGGTGCGAGGGCTTTGACTCTTCCACAAGTGGTGAGAAGACTGTAACTGTTAAGTATCCGAATGCTCCCGTGACGGTTTCCTTTAAGGTTACTGTCAAGTCGGAGAGTGGAATTGAGATTAGCGCAAAGCCTGCTAAGCTTGAATATTTCGTAGGAGAGAGCGAGCTGCTTGACGGACTTTCCGTCTCTATTGTATATTCTGACGGCTCACGCACGCCTCTGACAAGTGGATATACCGTGACAGGCTTTTCATCTGCCACGGCAGGCGAGAAGACGGTGACGGTCAGCTACAAGGGCTTTTCGGCAACATACAAGGTTGTAATCAAAAACCCGAAGCTGACAGGGATTGAGCTTACGAGCGCACCGAAGAAAACGCAATATTTTGTCGGTGACGCATTCGATGGTAGTGGAATTGTTGTTACTGCGAAATACGAAAACGGCACTGAGAAGCTTGTAAGTGATCTTGTAAGCTTTTCGGGTTTTGAGTCTACCTTGGGTGAGCACACGGTAACCGTAAGCTACGCCGAGGGAGGAATTGAGCAGAGCGCAACCTATACTGTTCGTGTCAGCGAGGTTGTCCCTGCAGGAATCGCCATCGGTACCTTGCCGAACAAAATCGTTTACGTCGAGGGCGAGGAATTTGATGGCACAGGACTTGTAGTCAAGGTTATCAATAACAACGGCTCTGAGGAAATACTTGAGAGTGGATATACACTTGACGGCTTTTCCTCACTTACAGTTGGCGAGAAGACCATCACAGTAAATTATCTCATTTTCACTACTACCTTTAAGGTGAACGTAACGGTTAGTGCAGAGCATATTCATAAGGAATCCGAATACAAGGTAACGAAAGAACCCACCTGTACGGAGAGTGGAAGTGAGCAGACGGAATGCACTGTTTGCTTTGCTGTTGTAAATGTCAGGGAAATCCCCGCTCTTGGACACACTCAGGGTGACTGGCAGGTGGAGCTGATGCCAACTTGTACTGACGAGGGACTTGAAAAATGCATTTGCACAGTTTGTGGTGTGAGTGTGGAGGAGAGGGCTTTGGCAGCTCTCGGACATACCGCAGGGGAATGGGAATACATTCTGCCTCCTACCTGTACGGAGATGGGAACAGAGCATACAAAATGTACTGTTTGTGGAGTTGAGGCAGAGGTCAGACTTGTCGATGCCCTCGGTCACAGCTTTGGAGAGTGGACGATAACCAAGCAGCCGTCCTGTATTGATGCAGGTGAGAGGGAGAGATATTGCACAGTTTGTGCCGACGGCAAGGAAATTGATGCAATAAATCCTCTGGGCCATTTCTTTAGCGATTGGAAGCTCACGCTTGAGCCTACTGCGCTTGCAGGTGGTACTGAGGAGAGGTCTTGCACAATTTGCACCTTTACTGAAAGAAACACAATTCCGAAGCTTGAGTCCAAAATAGAGAAGGACGGCTTTTCCGTTACTATTGGCAAGACGGGCGAAGTTTTTCCCTACTTAACAACATTTGCTCCGTCGGATATTTTTGCGACTCTCTTGGACAGCGAGAAGGGCAAGCTCTTACCCACAGGCGAGGGCTACACCGTTTTGGGTGCATTCGACCTCATCCTAACAGATAAGGACGGAGCGACATTCAAAGCGGACGAAAGAATGGTTTTCTCCATTCCGTTTGTAAACGATGGAGAATATGACTATTACATACTTACCACAAAGGACGGCGCACAGATAAATGCGACGATTGAGGATGGGTGTCTTGTATTTTCCTCAACCGAGGGTGGAAGATTTGGTGTTGTTGGTTACAGCACGCCTGTTACTGAGGACGAGGAGACGACTGCTTCTGCACCCGACACGGACGATGACACAGTTAAACCAACGCCCACGCCCAATTCGGACGGGTGGAAGATAATTGTTCTCGTAGTTGCAAGCGTGCTTCTCGTTGGTCTTGTAATTGCGATGGTTTATATGTATGTCATTCGTAAATATTATTGATAAGTAAACAAAATAAGCAGCTCAACACTTTCGTGTTGAGCTGCTTGTTTTTTATGATTCTGTGGTTGTATGTACCACTACGGTATCAACGCCGTAGGTGTAGGGGAGGGGTACGGTTACATAGCTTCCGTTCCATCCTGCAACATAGGTTTCCTTCCAATTTGGGTTTCCATCGCCATAGAGAGTTAAATTCTGTTCCTTGCCCTTATATGATGGAAATGCGTAGCTTCCGATTGGCCAGAGAACTGTGGCGGGCTTCATAAATGAGTACGCTCTTGCGGTGTTGTTGGGAACTGACGCTGTGCTACCGCCGTGGTGAGCAACCTGAACGATGTCGCATTTCATATAATCACCGTACATCTTGTTGCAAATACCGAATACAGGGCCTGTTGCATCACCCGTTATCATAGTCTTTGTGGATTTTTTAGTTTCGGGATCGGTTGTTGTTGCCATTATCACAAGGGATGTGGTATTGAGTGCATTTACAACTGCAGGAGCAAAGCTTTCGACGGTGTAGAGCACCTCAAAAACTGTGTCTGCGAAATAAAATCTCTGACCGACGTGAGCTATTACAATTTCAGCTCCAAGGCTCTTGCCGGCTTCAATAACAAGTGGCCAGCCGCCACCGTCATTACCCTCGCCCCAATACTGAGGACGGGTTATCATCGCATTTTGTCTGACCTCGTCGGACATAAAGTTGACGATAAGTCTCTCGCACTTAAATTGCTTAAACGCATCAGTCTTGCCAATAAGTGCGCCGTAATGGTCGCCGTGTGAGTGGGTAATGATCCAAGCGGCTATGGTGATGTCGTTGATTGAGCTTACATAATCCCTCGACTGATCTATCATTGCGCTATAGAGCTGATTTGTGCAATCGTAGTTATTAAAGCCACCGTCAACAATGACGAATCTGCCATCGGAAAGTCTTATGAGAAGGGAGAGACCGTTGTTTGCGTATTCGGGTGCGCCGTTTGCGTCAACGCCCTTCTTGTATTCGCAACCGAACATAGTTATCTGTGTTGTGGTTACCTTTTCGTATTTGTTATCAGCCTCAAGACCGATAAGTGTGCTATCCGAGAATGGCTCAACAATGACTCTTGCCTCTGAGTCGGGTTTATAAAACCCCACATTTAATGTATATTTGTCATTATAAAGAGTGGTAAAGAGGTTGCCGTTCATATCATTTGAGGTATATTTGGTAAAGCCTTCAGTCTCAAGCTTTGCGATATACTCACGGTAATTTTCAGGTGTTGCTTTCTTGAATATCAGCTCGTGACAGCTGTCACCCGGGTCATAGTAGGAAGAATACTCTGCGCCGTCATACACGGAGACGGCGGAAAGTGCCGGGTTTTCGGTAGCACGCATATCGATTTGCTCGACCTTAAGCGTCAGGGAATTGCCATTTTTGACATTTGCACGGATGGTGTCGCAGAGTGCTTGTGCCGCCGCCGCCAGGGACGAATCGCTGTAGCCCAAAACAACTATCTTGTTTCCGATAGCCTTTACAACATAGTCTCCGTATGCAAGACTGCTTGCGGCTGTCTTCGTTTCGTCATAGGAGGTGTGACCGACAAGAATT
Source organism: Eubacteriales bacterium (assembly GCA_045543615.1). GTDB lineage: Bacteria > Bacillota > Clostridia > Oscillospirales > CAG-272 > CAG-390. The sequence continues at coordinate 76,397 of JAZPXL010000039.1, read as the reverse complement.
TCAACTGTGTCTGCGTTGTGGCTCTCACCGGGCTTTACCCAATCGTCTCCGATGCTTACGTTCTCAGCCCCGGTTGCCTCTGTGAGTGCTGTGCGTATTTCTATAGCCGCCAAAACGGCAGGGTCATCTGTCGGAAGATCCATAGGTCTGACTATTCTGACATTACAGCTTCCGTCAGTTACAAGCTCAAAGCTTTCTTTTGCGTTGTCGGGTGCCTTAGTTGTGACGTCAGCTTGCGTTGTGTCATCTGTATTTGTCGGGACTGTCTGACAGCTTGCGAGTGAGAAAATCATTATAGCTATCAGGAAAAGAGATGTTAGACGAATTAAAGCTTTCATAACGTGTATTCCTTTTTTGATTTTGACAAAATGCCGTCTCACAATTATTTTGTGGGACGGCTTTTTGTGCTTAAGGCTGTTTTGTTAGCTCTTGAACTACCGTATCAACTCCGTATGTATAGGGAAGAGGAACGGTTGTTATTGAGCCACTCCATCCTGCGACATAGGTTTCCTTCCAGTTGGGATTGGAGGAGTTGTGAAGTGTTACGTTGTAGGAGAGATCCTTATATGAGGGATATGCGTTGAGTCCCTGAGGCCAGAGAACTGTTGTGGGTGCCATAAAGGTGTATGCGCTGGCAGTTGAGGCCGACTGTCCCCAGGTGGAGTAGCCGTGGTGAGCAACCTGAACGATGTCACACTTCATATATTTTCCGTACATAGCGTTACAAATTGCAAAGGCAGGGCCCGTTGCGTCGCCTGTAATCATTGTCTTTGTGGATTTGCCTGTGTCGGGATCTGTGGTTGTTGCAAGAATGACAAGCGAGGTTGTATTGAGAGCATTAACTGCTGAAGGTGCGTAGCTTTCGAGGGTGTAGAGAACCTCAAAAACTGTGTCAGCAAAATAAAATCTCTGACCGACGTGAGCAATTATGACCTCGGCACCAAGCTCTTCAGCGGCAGCTATGACGTTGGGACTACCTCCACCCTCAGTTGTGGACCAGTTATCAGGGTATTTGCTTATAGAGGCTGCTCTCTCGTTCTCTGACATAAAGTTGCAGATGAGTCTTTCTACCTTGAATGGCTTGAATGTTTCGGTCTTGCCGGCAAATGAACCGTAGTGGTCACCGTGTGAGTGGGTGATTATCCAGGCGGCTATTGTGATTTCGGTGATGGATTTGACGTAATCCCTTGACTGCTTGATGAGCGTGTTTGAGATATTATTTGCACAAGCCTTTGTATTGAAGCCGGCGTCGATGACAACAAAACGTCCGTCGCACAGCCTAATGATCATAGAAAGACCATTGCCTGCGTATTTGGGATTGCCGTTTTCGTTTACACCGCTTTGGTATTCACAACCAATCATTGTGATCTGCGAGGTTGTTACCTTTTTGTATTTGTTGTCGGACTCAAGACCGATGAGTGTTTTGTCGGAATAAGGCTCAACAATAATTCTTGTTTGGTTGTTGTTCTTGTAATAGCCAACATTCAGCGTGTGCTTATCGTTATAAAGAGTGGTAAAGAGGTTGCCGTTCATATTGTTGTCTGTGTACTTGGTAAAGCCACTTTTTTCAAGAGTGGCAATATAAGCGGCGTAATCCTCGGGGTCTGCTTTGTTCAGAATAATCTCGTGGCAATCGTCACCCGGATCGTAATAATCAGAAAATTCTGCGCCATCATAGTAGGGAATAACGGAGAGAGCCTTGTTGTATGTGGTAGTCCAGTTGAGATCTGCCGCAGGGATGGAAACAGTTTTTGTTCCCGCAGACTCGCCATCCTTGGTGTTGACCTTGATCAGCATACAGAGCTTTTCGACAGCGGCTGAGATTGTATCGTTGCTGTATCCAAAAACAACGATTTTATTTCCAACGGCACGAACTGCAGAGTCGCCGTAAGACATGCCTGATGCAACGGTTGATGTTTCGTCGTAGTTTGTATCACCAACAAGAATTTCTACAGCATCGGGGTCGTGAGTGGTGCCCGGCATAAGCCAGTCATCGCTAATGCGCACGTCAGAGTCGGTGAGAAGTTCCTTGATTGCGTTGCGGATGTCTATTGCCGCTGCAACATCGGGGTGAGAGGTGGGAAGGTCAGCGTGACGAATTATAGTTATTTGAGCTACACCGTCCTTTATAAGCTCAAAGCTTTCTCTTGCGGGAGCTGTGGTGGTGTCGGCAGTATTAGAGCCGTCGGGGTCTTGTGTTGTGTCATCTGAAGGGCCTGTTGGTTTACACGCTACAGCGGCGGCAAGCAGCATAACAAGCGCAAGCAAGAGAGAGATGAGACGAGTGATTTTTTTCATCTGTTTGAGTCCTTTCTTTGTTTGTGGAGACTTTGGAAAAGTTAAAAACGTCTATATTACTTTTATTATAACATTAGAAAATACAAATTTCAACACATATTTTAAAAAAATCGAAATTACTTTAATTAAAAATCATTTGGCTTGTGGACAACCAAGATGCTAATCTGTAACATCAACAGGGCCGAGAGCGTCTCTCAGCTTTTCAAGTGCAGTTTTTTCAATTCTGCTGACGTATGAGCGTGATATGCCGAGAAGCTCTGCAGTTTGTCTTTGCGTGTGTGCGGCAAGCCCCCCAAGACCATAGCGCAGGCAGATTATCTGCCTTTCTCTTGACGAGAGGAGGTTGTTGAGATAGGAGAGTGCGCGTGTTGAAAGAATTTTGCGATCAAGCTCCTCTGCCATATTTTCGTCGACGCTGATAACATCCTCATAGGTCAGTGGATTTCCGTCCTTGTCCATATCTATCGCTTCATTGATTGAAACTTCTGCACGAAGTTTCCTTTGCGATCTGAAATTCATAAGAATTTCATTTTGAATGCATTTTGCAGCGTATGTAGCAAAGCGTGTTTTGTGTCCACTATCGAAGCTGTCGACTGCTTTGACAAGACCCACGGTACCTATGGAAACGAGATCCTCAGGGTCTTTTGCGCCTGCGTAATATTTTCGCACTATGTGCGAGACGAGTCGCAGGTTGTGGACAATGAGCTTTTCTCTTGCTCCACTGTCCCCCATCGCTGCACGAGCAAAGCACTCCTCCTCCGTCTTTTTGTCAAGTGGAGGGGGGAAGGTGCCGGGCGTTGTTATGCCGAGCATTGTGTGAAGAACCCTTGAAATTACTGAGAGAAGATTTATCATTTTGTCCCTCCAAATATATTTTTTAGATTATATTCCCATTTTTTAAAAAACTTTACCGTGTTCGTCTCATTTGGTGCAAATTGCACACTTTTATATATAGTTATTGTAGTAATATTTTATTATTTGTGACACTTTTTTTAATGCACCTATTGACAATAGAGGTAAAATAATGATAAAATAAAATAGATTATTATGTCGAAACCCAAGGATATTTGCAGAAGTGGAGGATATTATGCTTCAAAGAAAACTTTCTTTTCCAAAAGGCTATAATAAACTGAATACTTTATTTAAGAGAGTGTTTGCGCTTGTTATTTGCGTATTTATGACGCTTGCGCTTGTGCCTGTTGCAAACGCCGTAAGCGTTCCAACTGAGGCTGACATTATCTCTCAGATGCAGGCTACATATAAGCGTGCATATGCTTACAACAACAACTCTTCTCTCAAGGGTTGGTGTGGTCATTATGTAAATCTGCAGCTGTATTTCCTTGGCATTAACACCGAATATGTCGGTGGTAACGGCAACGATGAATACGATAATTACAAGAACTTGACGAGATCGTCAGGTGGAAGAAAGATACACGCATACGACAGCACATCAAGCACGCTCAAAAGTCAGCTTCTTGAGCTTAGCTCGAGGCTTCCCGTAGTTACCGATGTTCTTGTGGGCTTCCAATGGTCGAGCACGAGCGCAGGCAGAAAATACGGCCACGTGCTTTTAATTCACGCAATAATCGGTGAATATATTTACTTTACCGATAGCTTTGCGCTTTCGCTTGGTGGTAAGTATTACGCAGAGGGCGCACCCATAAAGCTACATATTGACACGTTTATGTCATATTACGGCAACCCCTCATACTACACAGTAGAGGGTATCATCTGGTTTGAGGACGAGGAGCTGACGGCTTTGCAGGGTGGTATTGTTGATCCCCTACCTCCTTCCTCGGGTGGAGATGAGGGAGAGACTCCCACAATAAGCATTTCAAGACCGGGTGTTTACAAGATAACAAACGGTGGTGGACTTCACCTTCGTTCCGGGGCAGGGACAAGCTACGATAGCCTTGTGATTATGCCTGTAGATACCGAGCTTTATGTTCTTGAGGTCAAGGACGGATGGGGCAGAACTGCCTACGAAGGTAAAGAGGGCTGGTGCTCGCTTGAATACACGGAGAGAACGGCAGACCTGTTGCCGGTAGTCAGCGAACAGCGCAAGGATGGAGTGATAGTTTCCATCACAGACTTCGAAACACTCAGCGCAGGTTTTGACTCAATTGACGAATCGAACGGCTGTACATACACCTTCAATCTTTTGGAGGATGTAACTCTTGACTGTGACATTACCGTAAGCGATGGCATCACTATTAAGATGGGCGGCTCAAGCCTTGAGGTTGGAGACTATTCCGTCAGACTTACAACGGGTGGTGAGATTATCTCGGACACGGCAGTTGATTTCCTTGAAAACAACCCCTTCGTTATTGCAAACTCGACGGACGGCTCATACAAATACGGAACAAACGTTGCGCTCTCCGTTACGGCGGCAAGCCTCGTTATCAACGAAAACGTTGCGCTTCGTTTTACGTCCTATGTAGGAAATGTAGCCTGTATTTCAGGCGTGAGCATCTCGATGCTCTGCACCTATGTTGACGGAAGTGTCAAGGAATATGCACCGTCAAGCTCTGTTGGCTCTGAGTATTATTTCACAACGGACGGCATTCCGGCTAAGAAGATGGGCGACGTTATTGTCTCTCAAGTTTGCGCACGTGTTACAATTGACGGTGAGACTTATGAGGCCTTGAGTGATCCGATTTCATACTCGCCTGCAGGATATGTAAGCGCAGTTTATGGAAGTGGCTCAAAGCTCGACTCCTTTATGTGCGCTATGCTCAACTATGGTACTGCGGCACAGAAATATTTCGGATACAACACCTCCTTCCTCTCGAATATCGTTATTCCTGAGTCGGAGAGAAGTATTACTGCCGATGAGGCATCGTATATAATTGCAAACGCAGCTCCAATTGTTTCCTACAATTCTACGGCAAGCATCAACGGTGTTCGCCTTGTGCTTGAGGACACGATAGCCATTAGATTTACAGCAAACAGCACAGCGCAGAACCTCTCACTCCTTGTATGGACGGAGGCAGAATATGCGGCACTTGCGGCAAAGGCTGAGAGCGAGGGTGGGGATATTTCCGATTACCTGACCGAAAAGACTGCGTCGAAGATTATCGCAGCCGAGGACGGATCTTTTACACTTCACGGCATCTCTGCCAAGAAGTTCGCTGATACTTATTACTTCAGACTTTGCGAGACAACGGAAAACGGCAATCGCTACGATTTCGTTCTTTCGTATTCGGTAACAACCTATTGTGCCGCCGTTGTAAATAACGGTGTGGATGACAAGGTTGACGAGCTGTGCCGTGCAATCGTAGCTTATTCTGCTGCTGCACGCCAGTATTTCGGATATACCGTAAACGCAGGCTGATAAATAAAAGCTCGGGGATATCCCCGAGCTTTTTCATTGAGTAAAACGGATGCCCCGACTTTCGTCGGGGCATTTATTATTTGATTACTGACCGAAGTTTGTTGAGCCGTAGATCTGTGCGAGGCACTTAGGAATATCGGTGTTGTCGATAGTCTTCTTGCCACCGAGAAGCTCGTCAGCGAGAGAGCCCATTGCAAATACGGGAACGTTCTTGTTTGTGTGGTTCGAGGAGTTGTAGACGTATTCACCGTTAGCCTTCTTGGAGAGGTTACCGCAATCGTGGTCAGCTGTGATAACTATTACGGTGTCGGGGTGGAGCATTGTGAATGCAATGCAGTATGCAATAACTTCGTTGTAGTTCTTAACGGAGTTTGTTGTCTTGTCAAGAAGGTTGTTGTGGGAGTGCTTGTCAATGTAAGCCTCTTCGATCATAATGAAGAAGTTGCTTCCGTCCTCAGAGATAACGGAGAGTGCCTCTCTGGTCTTGGCTGTGAGTGCTGTATCCATAGAAGCTGCAAGGTAGTCTACCTTGTTGTTCTTCTCAAGCTCGTTAATCTGCTGTTTAAGAACGGTGGATGCGTCACGGTTGTTGTGGTGTGCGAGGTATCCACAGGGTGTTGCGCCTGTGATAGCGTCAGTTGTAACAACGGCAGTCTTGCAACCGAACTCGTGAGCAAGCTCGCGGATGTTCTTGATGGGGTTGTTGTTCTTGTCAACGCCAAGGTAGTCGTTGTATGTCTTGATACCTGTTGCAAGAGCAGTAGCAGATGCTGCGCTGTCTGTGTAGCTCGACTTGCCCTCAGAAACGGACTGCGAGAATGTGGTGCATTCTGCCTTGTAGGGAAGCTTTTCAGCAACAAATTCGCTGATCTTGCCTGTGTCAACGGCTGCGTCGATATGAATCTGGCTCATACCGTCACCGATAAGCATAATAGCATTCTTTGCTTCCTTGAAGGTGAAGTTTGCGGGAGTAGCAGTTGTGGGGATATTTGTTACGTCAAGCGTCTTCTCATCGGACTTCATATAGTCGTTGATGAGAGCACTTGCAGCTGCGCCTGCCATATAGTACGAGCCCTTCATAACAACCTTTTTGCCGCTTATGGAGAGGGAGTATTCCTGGTCTGTGAGAGCTACGCCTGTGTTTGAAGCAGAACGATTTGTGTCACCAACGAGAAGCTCGTACTCTGTTTCAGCTGCGCTGTCGGATGTGATAGCAATCTCAAGACCTGCGTTGTTATTGAAGTAGTCGGAGAGAGCGAGAGCGACGCTGTATGTAATGAGGTCGCAGTTTTCAGGATAAACGATGGTGTACTCAGAGAGAGATACGCCATTGATGGAGAGCTCGGGAAGAATATAATCGTATCTGACAACGTCAACGAGATTTGCAGAGAGAACAACCTTCTTGTCGGTCTTGTTGACATATGTCTCAAGGAAGTAGTCAACAGCCTTAGCGGTTGCGTTTGCGCTCTTACCTGTAATAATTATACGCTCGTTTTCAAATGTGATGGCATAGTCCTTGTCACGAAGGAGGGCAAGTGCGTTCGCTGTTTCGGGACGGTTTGTGATGCCTACAACGATTTCCTTTGCTGTGGTGGGAATTTCCTCGACATTCTTTACCCAGTCGTCCAGAATGCCCATTGTAATTCCGAAGCTTGTATTGATTTCTGTACGAAGCTTAACGGCTGCGTTTACAACGATCTCAAGATCACCCTTGAGTACGCCCTCGGGACGAATAATTGTGTATTGAGCAAGAGTTTCTGCATCAAGCTCAATCGGAACGATCGGTGCTTCTGTTGTGTTGTCGCCTTCTGTTGTGTCGGAGGGAGGTGTTGTGGGCACGCAACCGATGCAGACTACTGTCAGAAGGAGAGCGAGTATTAATGAAAGCGTTCTTTTGAACATTGTGGATTACCTCCGAATGCAAATTTTGTATAACTAATTATACAACTTTTCACGCCCTAAGATATTAATAAATAGTAAACATTTCACAGTTTGGACATTTTATTGTTTAAATGTTCAATTAAATTAACAAAAAATTACACAGAACTAACATTCGACCTTTTTCACTTATCCAATATGGTATCATTTTTTCACAAGATAAGGAAAAGGAAGACGGAAAAATGAATTACAGAGGGGACGAAAAAAGCAGAAGAAATAACGGCAGGGGCGTGTTTTCGGTTGCTTTTGAGCGAGTGGGGCGTTTTGGCTCTCGCATAAAGGAGAGGGCGAGAGCAGTTGAAATCCTTGTGGTTTTGCGTGGAATTGCGCTTGGAGGTGCAGCGTTCTTGCTTTCGGGAGCTGAAATATATTTCGGTGCTGCGCCCTTTGGAATAGCCCTGCTATCTGCAACACCCACGAGCATTGTCTCGGTCGCACTCGGTATGATAGTCCACGCGCTCTCGCGAGGGGGAGAGGGTGGGATATATTGCGTTGCAACTTTAGTTACGGTGGGTCTCCGAATACTTGCCGGAGCATTTATTGAGCCGCCGAGAGGACGAGCCTTTCGGGATACTTTGTTTTGTGAGAGTGCTTATCTGAGGATGGCAACGGCGGCAGTTGCGGCGTTTTGCGTAGGCCTTTATGAGCTTGCTGTTGGTGGATTCTATGTTTATGATCTCGGTAAGTGCATTACTGCTACTGTGTGCGCACCGGTTGCAACGGCACTTTTTATGCCTTTGTTTGAGAAAAATGCAATAGCCTTGCCCGAAAAGGAGAGCACTATCGGCAAAGTAATGCACGAGGTGGCGTATTTTGCTCTGTGTTTTGCATTGACGCTTTCAGCGAGAGCGATTACTATCAACTATTTTTTGCCCTTTCATATTGCAACAACTGCGTTGACTTTGTATACCGTACGAAATCGTGGGCTTGCACGAGGAGCTTTGGTTGGGTTTATCTGTGGTGCAGTCGGAGGGCTTGAGTCGGCATTGCTTTATGCGGCGGCGGCAGCAGCAAGCACGTTGTTTTTGAATATATCTCTGCTTGCGGCGGCAACTGTTGTTCCTGTATGTGGAGCGATCTGGTGTGTGATCTTTGGCGATGGCGAGGGATTTGTTACACTTTTTCCATCTCAGGTTTGTGGGCTTGTTCTGTTTTGTGCTGTGTCTTTGGCAGTTGACAGATTGTTTTTTGGCACGGACAAGCCCGGAAATATCAAGGCAAGCGCAGAGAGTGGTGAGAGTGCTCGCTTGCGAGGACTATCGGCGGCATTTTCAGATCTTGCCGATACTTTTTCCTCCCTTGCAAAGGTTAGGCGCAGACCGAGTGAGAGTGAATTGCGTGAGGCGACAGACCGTGTGTGCGACAGGGTCTGCCTGAATTGCAAGAACAGAGGTTTGTGTTGGAATGTTGAATATGCATCGACTCTTGATATGATAACAAAGCTGTGCGCTACACTCAGAAGGCGTGGCTTTGTGGAGGTGGAGGATTTGCCACCCCATATCAAGAAGAGATGCCCAAGTCTCTCGCACATCGTGGATGGCGTCAACAGCGAGGTAACGAAGCTTTTGCGCACCTGCCTTGAGGATGACAGGCTTTCTTCCTTTGCCGCAGATTACAAAACTGTTGCAATAGCACTTGCGCAAGCTTCTGTCGAGGAGGAGAGTGAACGCAGGGAAAGGACGGAGCTGTCGGAAAAGACACGCCGTGTACTGCAAGCATCGGGCATCAGGTTTTCTTCGGTGTCCGTCACGGGATGCGAGAGGCTTCAAATCAAATGCGTCGGTGTTGATATCTCCGGCGCACGTGTGCGTGCTGTGGAGCTGAGGGAGCGTATTGAGGAGGCGTGTGGCGCAAGCCTGACACCTGTAAGTCTTTCAAATGAGAACGGCAAAACGATAATGTCACTATCCTCAAGGCGCACGCTTTCAGTTGAGTGTGGTGCCGCTCGCTCGTCTGCAAAGACGGGGGAGAGATGTGGTGATAGCATTTGCAGCTTCGAGAATGACGGTGATCTTTTTTACCTTGTCATTTGCGACGGAATGGGACACGGCGAGGAGGCGGCGTTTGTTTCAAATGCAGCACTCAGCTTCATAACACGAATGCTTCGTGCGAGGATGAGCGTTGATAGTACGGTGGAGCTTCTGGGTGCGTGGCTTCGTGCCGATAGACAGGAGATGAGCGTCAGTATTGATATTCTTGAGCTTGATCTGACAAGTGGCAGGGCAAGTCTTTACAAGAGTGGTGCGGCAACAACATACCTCTGTCGAGATGGCAGAATTACACCAATTGATTCGCCGGGTCTTCCCGTCGGTATTATGAAGCAGACTGTGGCGCACAAGACCGAGCTTGTGCTCAGAGCAGGTGACCGTGTGCTGATGGGCTCTGACGGAATTGACCCTGAGGGAAGAGTGAGAAGTGGCGAGGAGGGCTGGCTTCTGCCTCTTATCTCGGGGGTGTCATCAGGTGGAGCTACAACTGTGGCAGAAAGGATAGTGCGCTCGGCAAGACAAGCAGGAAGCCGTGACGACATTGGTGCTGCCGTGCTAATTGTCGGCAAGGAGACAGGATAAAAACAAATCACAGGGCTGTGCGCCCTGTGATTTGTTTTTTATCAGCTACCAAAGTTGAGAGTGTTGAGCACCTTGCCGTCCTCTGTGTATGCGGCGAGTACGCAACCTCTCCAATATGTCTTGTCGTTCCAGTTGCAAGCGGCGACCTCAACGGTGATTTCCTTGCCTGCAAATGCCTTAAGCCAGTTGTACTGGTTTGCGCTTGAGCAGTAGAGGGATACCTTTGTGCTACCACTTACAAGCTCGATATTGGTGTAGTATGCGGCTTCAACAACATTTACTGTCGCCTTAAGCACGTAAACGCTTGTTGAGTAGTCAGTCTTGGGATCAAGTGCGTAGAAATCAGCAAGTGTCTTGTCGGTGATGAATGTCTTTGTGGAATATTCGTGTGTGCCGTAGTTGTTAACAACAACCTGTGCGTCTGCGATATAACTCTGACCGAAGTAGCCATCGCCACCCTTTGTCTTGACGCTTCTTGTACCTGTGAGAATAACCTCGTTACCAATCTTGAGTGTAGCGAGAGAATCTGCATCAATAAGAACTGCGATAACGCCACTATCATCAATGAGGTAGAAGCCTGTCTGGTTTACAAGGGACGGGCCAACGATACCCTTGATGGTAACTGCCTTGCCGTTTGCAGAGGAAATAGCCTCACCAACACTAATGGAGGGAATCTCACTCTGGGGAATTGTAACTTCAATCTCATATGTCTCAGAGTAGCTCTTGCCATTAAAGCTTGCGCTGACGGTGATGGTTGTCTTGCCTGCACCAACGCAGTTCATAACCATCTTGCCGTCCTTCTCTGTGAATGTAGCTACGCCTGTGTTAGAGGAGGAGTAGCTGAGTGCGATGTTATCAAGTCCGAGGAGGGTGGAGGATGCGCTTGTTACAAGCTCGAGTGCAGGGTCGCCCGAGTATGTGGGCATAAACTGAGGAATGCCGTGGTACTTAACGGCGTACTTTGCGCCCTCGTCCTTGTTGAAGGTGTAGCCATTATCCTCGACTGCGATGGGGTAGAGTCTGTAAATGCAATCGGCACCCGTTGCCTTTGCGTTCATAACGGTGAGGTAAACGGTGCAGATCTTGCCGTCAAATTTGTCAAGCCAAGCAAAATCAGAGCCACTGCACTGAGTATATACATAGCTTCCTGTAACGCCGTCTATATCGTTGAAATAGTAGTTTACAAAGCCCTTGCCCTCTACCTTCTTTACGAGTGCATTTACCTTGTATACAAGTGTTGTGAAGTCAACGGAGAGGGGAGTGTCGAGCATATCCTTGACAGTGCTCTCGGTGATCCAAGAACGATCAAACTCGTTTGTCTTCTCGTCATTTGAGATGAGAGTAACGCTATCAAGCTGACAGCAACCACCGTAGCCGAACTTCTGTGCGTTGCTCTGCTCGCTATCAAGAATCCAATATGTTTTATTTGCGAGAATTTCGATCTTGTTGCCTATGGCAACTCTCTGTGCAAGATCGGCGTCATAAACATAAATTGAGGATGTCTCGTCAATGAGGTAAACGCCGGAGGGGACCATACCGAATGCGTATGTGATGCGTGCAACAACGCCATCAACACGGACAAGCTCGCCCTTTGCCTTGCCTCTTGCCTCGGCAATACTCATAGAGGTGTATTTGCTCTCGTCAATCTCGACCTCTACCCTTTTAAATTCAATAAGTCTTGCGTTCTTGACTTCCTTTGTGCCGTTGTAGTTCTGAAGAATGCAATAGAGAAGAACTTCATCGCCACGATACGGCTTGTCCGTCATTTCGCTGTAATTGATAGCACCGTCTGCGCTGTATGTTCCGTATACGGAAATTGTGCCTGTATCGTCAGCAATTGTCATCTGACCGTACTGTGCGTTGTCGATAGATACAACGGTTGCACGGATGTAGTAGCGATCAACGGTGACGTCGCCGGGCTCGCCACAAAGATCAAGAGCTTCTTTGATTGTGATAGTCTCGTATGCGTCCGTGGGAGGAGTTGAGCTGTCGTCGGGCGCAACAGTTGTGTTACCACTACCGGTTGTGTCAGATACCTCACCATCAGGTGCGCAAGCAACGAAAAGCGAAAGCACCATAATCAATGCAAGAAGCAGAGATACGATTTTTGTTGTTTTCATAGTACAAACCTCTCAAAAATTATTAACTATTAAATTATACATACATATAGTTACATATTCAAGTAAAAAAGGTGTTTAAATTTCAAATAAATTATTAATAAAATACACGCTTGCAGATTTTCTGCAAGCGTGTGGAGAAAAATATTACTTTGCCATCTTAGCGTAGATCTTCCAGCCGTTTTTCTCAGAGAAGCAAGCGAAGACGCCTGTTGATGCGTTTGAGATGGTCTGGTAGTGGAATGGGATTATAATATTACCCTCACGGTCAATTGCGCCCTTGATTCCATTCTCAAAGCCAATAACGCCAACGCCCTCAACGAAGGGCTGTGCGTATGTGTAGACAGGCTGTGCTACCCAATAGCCATCCTTGTGATAATAGCCGTATCTGCCATCACGCTCAAGAAGGAGAACGCCATCCGAGTAGGACACAAGGTTGTAGCCTGTGGGGATTTTGTACTCGTTTCCGTATATATCAATGAGCTTGTCGTGTGTGTCGATATAGGAGTTGAGGTGGTAGGTGTAGCGTTCAACGAACTTGATTCGCATAAGGCCCTCATCAAAATAGTAATGACCGAGCATACCGACATCACGATAGAAAGGCTCTGTGTAGTACCTTACGTGATATGTAGAGCCCATTGAGCTGTCAGACAGATGGAAGGTGTAGAGATAAATTGATGTGCCGCCGTAGACGTTGATGATGCGTGCAATTCCGTTTGAGTCCACGGTGAACGCCCTGCCCTCATTGAAATTATACGCCTTGGTGTACTTGTAATTGCTGTTCCAACTGTGATCCTGCTTTATGAAAATATCATAGTTGAACTGCGCTGTGGTAATGTAGCTCAGATCGGCAACGGGACGGGTTGTTCCGTATGCAAAGCGATAGCTTTTGTAGGTCTTTGTAACCTTGATGCTGTCGGGTATTCCGTTTCGGTCAACATCGGGGAACGCAGTAGTATCCGAAGCAGACGAGTCATCGGCAGTTGACGAATCATCGGGAGTTGACGAGTCATCAGGAGTTGACGAATCATCGGGAGTTGACGAATCATCGGGAGTTAACGAATCATCAGGAGTTGACGAATCATCGGGAGTTGACGAATCATCAGGAGTTGACGAATCATCGGGAGTTGATGAATCATCAGGAGTTGACGAATCATCGGGAGTTGACGAGTCATCGGGAGTTGACGAATCATCGGGAGTTGACGAATCATCGGGAGTTGACGAATCATCAGGAGTTGACGAATCATCGGGAGTTGACGAATCATCGGGAGTTGACGAGTCATCAGGAGTTAACGAATCATCAGGAGTTGACGAGTCATCGGGAAGTGTGATATCCTCAGAAAGTGAGGAGTCGGTTGTTACTTCATTCTCACCATCCGGTGTATCACTTGCAAACAAATCCTCACCCTCAATCAGAGTTGCGCTGTCCTCGCTTGTTGTCTCGTCTTGGGGAGCAGTAGTTTCCTCGGAAGTTGTAATCTCTTCTGGAGATGTTGTCTCTTCTGGAGAAGTTGTCTCTTCCGGAGATGTTGTCTCTTCGGGAACAGTTGTCACATCAGATGTTGTCTCTTCGGGAACAGTTGTCACCTCAGATGTTGTTGTTTCCTCGGGAGAGGTTGTAATGTCGGGAGTAAGCGTTGCGTCGGGTGATGTTGTAACATCGGGTGTAAGTGTCGTATCCGGTGTTGATGTTACATCAGGTGCAAGTGTTGTGTCAGGGGAGAGTGTGGTTTCGGGAGAAACCGTAGTCTCAGGCGAAACCGTAGTCTCAGGCGAAACCGTAGTTTCAGGAGGAGCTGTTGAGGTCTTTGCTTCTTCTGCCAATTCTCTGAGTGCCTTTTCAAGTGCTACTGCAAAGGGCTTGTTGTAATATACGCCGGGCTTATAGGGCATTGCAACGAGCTTTGCGTATTCGGGATACGCTATGCACAGCTCCTTGGCTATTCTTGGGTCAACGCCGTATCTTGTATAATAGCTGTATGTGTCGATTGTGTGCACCTCGGTTACGGTGACATCGGTTGGATAGACTTGGATATTGCAGTCACTGTTTCCGTACATCGGGTTGTAATCGAAGAACAGACCTCTGTCATCGGTGTCGGGGTTATAGTCGGAGAGAAGGAAGTTGCCTGTGCTCTCTTCGATATAGTAATATTTGTCGAGTATCTTAAAGAGTGCTCGGTTTTGTTTGTCTCTGGTGTATGCAGGGACGATATCGGTTGCAACGTAAGTGCCGAGAAGCTTGCCGTAAGAGGTGTAAATACTTACTGCCTTGACGTTCTGCTTTTCAACACGAAGACCTGTTGAGCTACTCGGTCTTGCCGTGGTTGCCGTACAAGTGCCGACATCGACAATTATATAGCCCATATAGACCTCAAGAACAGGTCTTTCAACGTATTTATCCACATATTCGCCGTATTCACGGTGTGCAACGCCGTAATCAAGCTCAACAAGCACACTGATTTTCTTAGTGTTGCCGTAGGTATAATCCGAAAGGCTCTCACCACTGAGTGTTACCTCAGCCATCTTCATTGAGCTGTCATAGTCAGCGTATGTTATTTTATAACCTGCCGCAAGGTATTCGGAGAGTGTGGAGAAGTTCGGTATCGGGTCATCGGGGTTTGTGCTTGGAGATGTTGTCTCTGTATCCGTTGACGATGGGCCGGGGCGAGTTGTGCCTTGCGTCATATTGGAGTCATCGGGACGGCCTGTGAGATCGGAGATATTGCCACCGATCGTAAGGTCTTCAAGATAGTCCTGAAAATCCCGATCTAAATCTTCTGAACGGTCAATGAATGACAGCTCGAAAAATCCAAGCGAATAAGTAATTGTTGCAAGCGACATAGCCGCAAGCACAAGGACGGCGACAAGTCGCTTCATTATTCTGTTAAAGAGTGACATATCTGCCTCCTTACTTGTGGTATTTTGTTCCCTTGTTAATGCTGAATGCACGGTATATCTGCTCAAGCAGCATAACACGGAAAAGCTGATGTGGAAAAGTCATTTCGGAAACTGAAAGACTTGCGTCTGCACGCTTTTTGATTGACTCATCAAGACCGTGTGACGAGCCTATTATAAAGACGATGCTTGAATGAGCTTGTGCCGTCTTGTCAATAAATGCGGCGAATTTCTCCGATGACATAGACTTGCCCTCGATAGCAAGTGCAACAACAAAGGAGCGTGGTGGTATCTGCGCTTGAATTCGCACAGCCTCCTCGCTAAGTGCCGCCGCAATCTGTTTGTCGGTTGCACCGTCAGGAACTTTTGCTTCTTTAAGCTCGCAGATGCTTACATTTGCAAATGCTGACAAGCGTTTGAGATATTCGTTACAGGCAACTCTCAGGTGCTCTTCCTTTATATTGCCGGTAGCTATGACCTTTATGTTGATCACGGTAACCTCTCAAGTAATAGAATATTAAAAACTGTAAAGTACGGCGTTTGCAGGTTTTGCGACGTCCACCCTTGCAACTCGACCGTCTGCCATAAGTCTTGCGTTTGTAGCAGAGAGTGCGCATTCGGGTGTGTTGTTTATCTCCGAGATGTGAGCCAGCAGTATATATTCTGCACCTGCTGAGACGAGAAGTGATGCAAGTGCTGCACCGTCTTCGTTTGACAGGTGACCTCGGTTTGAAGCGATCCTCACCTTAAGCTCAGGTGGGTACGGCCCTTCCATCAGCATATCGGGATCGTGATTTGATTCGACAACTGCCATCTTGCATCCAAGCAGTGCGCTTGTTATATGCTCTGTGACAATTCCGAGGTCAGTTGCAACGCCGAGCGTTGTTATACCGCCCTCGCTCCTGACATCAATTCTGTATCCAACAGAGCCGTGGCTGTCGTGCTCAGTTGGAAAGCTCGTAACACTTATGTTGCCAATCCTCTCGTTATATATAATAGGATGGCTTACGCCATAAGCGTTTGCCGTGTCCCTGTCGATTGCAGACAGGACGGGCGAGGTGGCGTGAATGGG
Organism: Eubacteriales bacterium; assembly: GCA_045543615.1. Classification (GTDB taxonomy): domain Bacteria; phylum Bacillota; class Clostridia; order Oscillospirales; family CAG-272; genus CAG-390. The sequence continues at coordinate 60,173 of JAZPXL010000039.1, read as the reverse complement.
GGTATGATTTTTTGAGCAAAAGACCTTCAAAGCTGAGGTGTGGTCAGAGTGCGAATGGGTCAAAAAGATTGCGTCAATATCATTCGGGCGCAAGCCCACGCTCGCAAGTGCCGATGTGAGATATTTTGCTGACCTACCTGCATCAATGAGAATTTTTGCGTCCTCTGTGCAGATGAGTGTGGAGTTTCCCTTTGAACCTGAATATAGCGTACCTACTGTGATGTTTTGCTTCATCTGTTTATTTCAGCAGAAATTCTTCGATAACGAACAGATAAAACATATCGCAGAGAAGAGCAATTACAACGGGGAAGATTACGATGAGCATCCAGCGAGACTTGCGCTCACGGTTTGCAACATCGCAGAGGTATTCCTCTTTTTCCTTATGCGACATTGTGTCGGGGAGCATTTCGTATGTAACTCCTCTGCCTGTAAAGGCACGATTTATTATGAAATACGCAAGGATCATCAAAGATCCGACTATCATATACACAAGAGTTGTGATATTTCCGACTGTGACATTGATTCCATAGCCGAGATAGAAATACAGACCGATGATAACTATGCAAGAGACAAAGAGAGTTAGCGCAAGTCTCCAATTGAAGTTGCGAAACGCCTCTTTTAGAGCTGAATCCTTGGATTTGGTTGTACTTGGCTTGTTCGACATAAAACGTTCCTTTCGTGTTTATCAGAATACTCTGAGTGCGCCCTTGAGTCTAATGTGAAGCAGATAGCAAGAGCCCTTACCGAATACGGACTCAAGAAGCTCTACAAAGCCTTCTGCGGCGTCTGTGGGAACATACGCCTGAATAGTTCCTGCAAAGCCCCCACCGTGAACACGGCAAGCTGAAGGAGTGGGGAGGGAAGAGAGATAATTATCTGCGAGGTTGAGCGCAAGGGAAAGTCCCTGCTCTTTTACGTTGATTGTGGTATATACATTCTGGAGATAGCAGAATGAGGAAAGACCTGACTCATTTGCCTTCTTGAGATATGTCTCAATATCGCCACGAAGGAGAGCATCTCTCTGAGCGCAAACTCTGTCGTTCTCTGCAAAGAAGTGGAGCGCACGAAGAATTGCACGGTCGCCAACGGTTTCTCTGAGAGAGGGGATAGCGGCAACAACAGCATCTCTGTCGCTCTGACGGAGGTAGGAGCAACCAAGGGCAGCGGCAACAGCCTTCATCTCCGTGGGAACGGATGCGTAGTCGGGTGTGAGGTCTGCGTGGTTTCCTCCTGTGTTGACGATGCAAAGGCAATATCCTGCCGCTGTGAGGTCGAAGTCGATCTTTTGAACTACGGGAGATGCAGGATCGTTGAAGTCGATGGATACAATACCACCGGCAGCACAAGCTACCTGATCCATAAGACCACAGGGCTTGCCGAAGAACTCATTTTCAGCGAACTGCGAAATCTGAGCAAGCTCGACAAAGTCAACGCTACCCTCGCAGTAGAAATGAGACATAATTGTTCCGACCATATCCTCAAATGCAGCAGAGGATGACAGACCCGAACCCTTGAGAACGCTTGATGTTGTGCAAGCCTCAAAGCCACCAACTGCGTGTCCACGGCGACGGAAGCCCTCGGCTACACCTGCAATAAGGGAGTTGGACTTGCCGTAAACGGCAGGGTCGGGAGATGTGTATTCTGCGATGTTTACAACATTCTGGGAGAAGCCCTCGCTCTTGAGCTTTACAAAGCTGTCCTCTCTGCGAGCTGCAACAGCGATGATGTCAAGGTCGATAGAGCCTGCGACAACACAACCGTGGTTGTGGTCTGTGTGGTTTCCTGAAAGCTCGCTTCTACCGGGAACGGAGAAGAGTGCTACCTCACGGTCATCGTCGCCGTAAAGTCTGACAAACTCATCGATGAGTGCAGCGTATCTTGCTCTCTGTGATGCAAGGACTTCCTCACCCTGTCCGTAGAGCTCAGAAAAGCGTGCATCAAGAGCACCTGAAAGTATGTTTTCTTTTAAAATTGAAGGTTTCATTTCTGTTCCTTTCTCATATAAACATAATTAATCATCTTATTATAACATTAAACTGTTGTGCGTCAATAAATAATTTGTGTCTCTTTTCTTAACACTTTCATTTTTTATTAAAAAAATTAAAAAATTTTGCTCTATCAAAAGAAAAAAGAAGACTTTTCGCACCTTTGTGGGAAAAGTCTTCCATATTAGTTATAAAGCAAATAACCGGGCTTTATTTCTCGTTATCCAAAAGAGTGAAGCCGAATACCGTCTCGACCTCTTTCTTTGCGGCGATATATGTGTAGGGAGAGGAGGTAAGGACAACCTGCATATAGTCGCCTTCATCATTTTCAATTACGAAGTATGCGCAGTTGAGAGTTTGCGAGGCGTCACTTACGCAAAATGTTGCGCCTGCGCCGACTCTGCCGTTCTCATCGGTGAATTTAAATGTTGCTCTGTCAAATCCGTCCTTGACTCCATCAAGATAAGCAGTCACAACCTCTTCGGGCTTTGCATCAACCTCTACTATACTTACGGTGTATTTTGTGATGGTATCGTATTTGTAAGTAAAGACGTCATACGCTTCATTTCTGCTTGAGTATGTCCAATCACGGAGATGGGAGAGTGTGCCGTCTGCAAATCTCGGCACTACGGTTGAACGGAACCTTCCGTGTGTGGAGTTGCTGTTTTTGTCAACATAGAGAACAAAGCGAAAATCGGAGTCGCTGTCAGCGGCATCCATACTGCACCAGATGTGGTAGCTGCCAAGAAAACCTGAATAGAAAACAGGGGAGTTTTCGCGGGACTCATCGTCATACATTTTTCTCATTCCCTCGGCAAGTCCGAGATAGGAGTCGGGGCGTTCTTCATAGTACGCTCTTATATATGCGTCCTCAATACTGCCCCAGCCGGACTCCACTAAGGTCATAACAAAGCTGTAATAAGCATCCCAAGTAGGCTCTTTTACACAAATTGTTATATCGTGTCCACTTGATGCGCTTGTGCTTATGTAGTCAACGGAGTCACAGAGGATGGGGAAACCCTCGGGGAGCAGATCCGACGGCCAGAGCATTTCGCCGTCTGCGTTTGTGTTTGGCGTGTATTCGGTCTGGCTTGGTAAAATAAAGTCAAGATCTCCAATAGAAATATCAAAAAAACTGCAAGAGCAAAGAGAAAATATCGCACACAAGATAATAGCGAGCGACATCGGCTTTACTATCTTTTTCATTTTTCTATACCTTCTTTTGTATTTGGCATTGATAAAACCAAGTTATTATATCATTTTTTCCGCTTTTTGTCAAGAGAAAAAGAAAAAACGGGAAGCCTATTGACAAAAGCGTAGCATTGTGATATACTAATTTGCGAATAATTCGCAAATTGAAAGGAAAACAAATGTCGAAATATATGACATCGCAGAGGCGACTTTTGCTTGAATATCTCGCCTCGCACCCTGATGATACGCTCAGCGTATCGGAGATCTGCCACGCCCTTACGGAAGCAGGAATCAGCAAGAGTGCAGTTTATCGCAACCTCTCATCTCTTGAGGCAGACGGAGAGATAATCCGTGTCAGCCGTCAGGGAGTTAGGGAAGCGTTTTACAGATACAGTCACGGCGAGAGCTGTCGGGAGTGTCTGCATCTCAACTGCCAAAGGTGTGGAAAGACCTATCATATGGAAAAGAAGCAGACGGAGATGCTTGCAAGAGTGCTGAGCAGTCTTGATAGCTTTTCACTTGACCGCAGCGCAACTGTTCTCTATGGCGTTTGCAAAGAATGCAATCACAAAAAAGATGACGAGGAGATGGAGAAATGAGCAGGAAAAAAACAAAAGCTCTAAGCTCATCCCTGTCCCTTCTTTTGTCGGTCTTGATGCTTGTTTTGACACTTACGGCGTGCACGCCTGTTGAGGACGGTGGGGACGGGGGCGAATTTGTGATCGTCACAACCATATTTCCTGTCTATGATTGGGTACGAAATATCGTTGATGAAATACCCGTAAAGGTTGAGCTGTTGAACACAAGTGGTGGAGATATGCACAGTTATGATCCCTCATACGCTGACATTGTAAAGATGAAGAGAGCCTCTCTTTTTATCTGCATTGGTGGAGAATCGGAAAAATGGATTGAGGATGTTTTTGCATCGGCAGATGACAAGCTTCTTCCACTTATGGACGCACCCGGAGTTACGCTTATTGAAAATGAGGGCGAGAGCGATGGAGGCTCTCACGACGAGGATTGCTCTCACGGCCACGACGAGCACATCTGGCTTTCTCTTCGATCTGCTATGGCCTCGGTCAAGGAGATAGCAAACAGGCTTATGACTCTTCTGCCCGAGCACAAGGAGGCGATCGCAGAGGGGTGCGAGGCTTACACTGCAAGGCTTGCGGAGCTTGATGGCAAATATGAGTCGATGGTAAAGTCCTCGCAAAGAGGAGAAGTGATATTTGCCGATCGCTATCCATTTGTCTATATGATGCACGATTACGGCATTGAATGCATCTCGGCTTTTGGTGGGTGCTCAACTGATACAAACGCAAGCTTTGATGCCATTGTGTCGCTTGCAAAGTCGCTCAACGAGAAGACGGTGGATGCTCTTCTTGTTTGCGAAAACTCGGACGGCAAGGTCGCAAGAGCAGTTATTGACGCAAGCCAAAAAAAGAACACAAAAGTTTTAGTGCTTGACTCTATGCAGTCGATCGGAAGCGACTATGAAAGCGCAGATTATATTTCTATTATGCAATTAAATTTATCAGTCCTTTCGAGCGCACTTGGCTCTGTGGGAACGAAATAAGGAGTTTATATGCCACTTATTACCTGCCGGGATCTGACTCTCGGATATGAATCAAAGCCGGTTATTAGTTCTCTTAGCTTCTCTGTTGAGACGAATGATTATCTATTTATCATAGGAGAGAACGGATCGGGCAAAACCACGCTTATGAAGGCACTTCTCGGACTTATTCCAACTATGAGTGGTGAGGTCATTTTCGGAGACGGACTTTCACACAAGCTAATCGGATACCTACCACAACAAAGTGCGATACAACGTGATTTTCCTGCCTCGGTTGAGGAGATTGTACTATCAGGCTGTCTGGGCAGATGTGGTGCACGGCCGTTCTACCTTAAGGCAGAGCGAGAGCTTGCGAAGAGGAACATCCAGAGAATGGGACTTTCTGCTCTCGCAAAGCACTCTTACCGTGATCTTTCAGGTGGTCAACAGCAGAGAGCGTTGCTTGCCCGTGCACTTTGTGCAACGGACAAGCTCTTGCTTATGGATGAGCCGATATCGGGACTTGACCCCAAGGCGTCAAGTGATTTCTACGCTCTTATTGACGAGCTTAACCGAGAGGATGGACTTACTGTTATCACCATTTCGCACGATCTGACGGCGGCTCTCAAATACGCAACACACATTTTGCACGTCGGAAAGATGGTATTCTTCGGCACAAAGGAAGAGTATATAAAAACGCACGCAAAGCTGCTTAACCCCAACTGCGTGTGTGGCGAGGAGGGTAGAGAATGAGCGAAATTGTAAAAATCACCATCGACCTCTTTACGTCCGATTTGTATGTCGGGGCACGCTACGCCATTATTGTTGGTGCGCTTGTCTCGCTCTGTGCGTCTCTTCTCGGTGTGACGCTTGTGCTGAGACGGTTTTCGTTCATCGGTGATGGTCTTTCGCACGTTGCTTTTGGCGCGATGGCGATTGCGGCTATTGCAAGGCTCAGCAATAATTTACTAATCGTTCTGCCAATAACCATAATTGCCGCAATTGTGCTTCTCGGAACGGGACAGAATAAAAAAATCAAGGGTGACGCCGCAATTGCTATGGTATCGGTTGGCGCGCTTGCAACCGGATATATGCTCTTAAATCTATTTTCCACGTCATCAAATGTTGCAGGAGACGTTTGCTCATCGCTCTTTGGATCTACCTCAATTCTGACGCTTGGTGGATTCGATGTTTTGCTATCAATTGCGCTCTGCCTGCTCGTCATTCTTTTCTTCGTATTCTTCTACAACAAGATATTTGCAATCACCTTTGATGAGAGCTTTGCCAAGGCAACAGGCACTCGCACGTCGCTGTACAATCTTTTGTTTGCAAGCGTTATCGCTATTGTCATTGTGCTGTCAATGAATCTTGTCGGCTCTCTCTTGGTTTCGGCACTCATTGTCTTCCCGACACTTTGCGCTATGCGAGTTTGCAACAATTTCCGTTCTGTTACGATATGCGCCGCTGTTGTGTCAGTAAGCGCAACCGTCCTCGGTATATATGTCTCGGTAATCAGTGGAACGCCTGTCGGCTCAACTGTTGTGGTTGCCGATATACTGATGTTCGTGATTTTTTCTGTACTCGGCGTATTTATTGGGCGTCGCAGAGCATAAAGAAAAGCAGATGAAGCGGGTGATGTTCTTATCGGAGAAATCACAATATTACAGCTTTGCTCTGCAGTAAACAAATAATGAGCCCCGACAGATTTACGGTCTGTCGGGGTCATTTTTTAGTTGTTTGTCAATTTATCTACCCATTCTTGAGTTAAAACATATTCTATATCGTCGATTATGATTGAATATGCTTTGTCATCAAATGACTTCACTTGCAAAGGAATAACTATGTTAACATCGTCCTGTATAACTCCGCAGGCATATCCGTAGACATAACAGTTTTTCAACATCCCGTTGGGTTGCTTTACCAAATCATACAGTCCGGCATCTTTTGCCTTTTGCTCGCTTTTAATTTCATTAAGAAAATCTTCACATTCAGTTATTACGTTTTTTGAGATTATCGTTTCATCACTATTAAAAAGCAAACCTTTTACAAAATCAAATCTAATACAATTATCAATAGTGACTTCTGTTTTCAGTAATTCGGACTTTACATATATAGCAGCAAACTCATTGTCAGGAAAATATCTTACCAACACATCTTGACTACCATTAACAGAATACATACCTGTTTTAACCTCATCGGTAAGATGAACAAAGGTCTTTTTTTCTCCCTTTACATGACCGATGAACTCCCATTCTCCAAAGCACCAAACTCTATCCTCGTTGCCGACAAAAGTGTATTCAGTGCCGTCGCTTGTTACAATGGTTTTATCTTCAGTTTCCGTAAATTCAACTTTTTTGGTACAAGCGGAAAAAGAAAAAATAACTACCAAACAAATAAAAATAACGAATATCTTTTTCATAAAATCCCCCCGTTTTTCTGTTTAATAAGCTTCTCTTTTTAATTTTGCATTTTTATTGTTTTATCGCCAGTTTCGCCTTTGTATTACAAAGGCATAGGACAAGGCCCATACCCCTAAGGTTGCGCGTCCAAAGGATCCCTTCGGGAGGGAGGCTTTTCCTCAGCCTCATTATACCACAAATCGGCAGAGAAAACAAGTGTTTCCTCTGCCGAAATTTTGTGTCCGCAAATTCTCCGTTAAGAACAACAGAGAAAAGCTTCATCTGCTTTTTTGTTTTATCAATATCTGCCGACAGAGCCGAAGAGGCGCATTTTGTTCATTACGCACTCACGGATGTACTTAACCTTGAGATTGCGTGTCTCAAGGTAACCAATGCCTGCCTCGATACCGGCCTTCATAGCTGCATCACCTGCAAGGCAGAGGTCTGTGAAAATGTTGACCTTGGAGATACCACCCTTGATGGTGTTACGGAAATCGTCATCGGACAGACCACTTCCACCGTGGAGAACCAGGGGTGTGGGAATTGTTGCGTGGATCGCAGCAAGACGCTCAAGATCAAGGCAGGGCTTCTTCTTGTATGCGCCGTGTGCAGTTCCGATAGCGATAGCGAGAGCATCAACACCTGTTGCCTCGACAAACGCCTTTGCCTGCTCGGGTGTGGTGTAGAGTGATTCTGCAGATTCGTCAGCCTCAGCTGCACCCTCGTTGCTTCCAACGTGACCGATCTCACCCTCAACAGAGATGCCGTTTGCGTGGCACATCTCAACTACACTGCGTGTAAGAGCGATATTTTCCTCACCCTCAGCTGTGCTTCCGTCGAACATAACGGAAGAAAATCCGAGAGAGATAGCTTCCTTGCAACGCTCAACGGTAAGACCGTGGTCGTAATGGAGAACTACGGGAACGCTTGCACGCTCAGCTGCTGCACGGATGGAGGGAGCGATGAGCTTAAGCTCACCGTAGGGAAGGAGAACCTCTGCAGTACCAATGATAACTGCAGAACGGGTTTCCTCGGCTGCCTCAATAACAGCCTGGAGCATATCGGAGTCGGTTGTGTTAAACAGACCTACCGCATAGCCGTCTCTGGCGGCTGCGGGGAGAACATCATTAAGAGTTACAAGCATTTGTTGTTACCTCACATAATATCATAATCAAGGCCGAGAAGCTCAGCGAAGAATGCCATTTCCTTTACGCTTGTGCCGTAAACGAGTGCGCTGTGGTGTGTTGCACCGTAGAAGGAGAGGTTCTCAAGGAAATCAGCAACTGTGCCGTTCTTGGGTCTCATCCAGCCTCTTACACGACCTGACGCAAAGCTGGGATCGTCGCCCTCCTTGACATCGTCCATAGTAACGGGAGCGATGAGGAGCTTGAAGTCATCCTTTGTGCGATAGAGGTTGAGGAATACTGCCTCGCCACCCTTGTAGCAACCATAGGAAACTACGGGGTTTTCAGCATCGCCGAAGATGAAGTTGATAGCCTTCATACCGGGCTTATATGCTACAAGATTGGGGTTATATTCGCCCATATGGGAGAGAAGCATTGTGTTGTTCTTCCAGTCGGGGCAGAAGATCTCGATAAATGCAGTCTCTGTGTAGCCCTGAAGAAGTGCGCCAACGAGAGACGCTGTGAGAACGTCGCCCTCACCTGCGTAACCAACGCCGCGAGCCATACTCTTACAAGCTTCCATAAAGGGCATAATCTGAAGACCTGTGTCAACAGCGATCTCACGGAAGTTAGCTGTGAAAGCAGAGAGAGAATTCTTCTCAATCCACTTGCGAACTGCAAGGCAGTTCTTTGCTGTACGAGCGTGGATAGCAGGATCAACAGGCTCGATTTCGTAATATGCTTCGTGGTCAGCTGCCATTTCAGCTTCAACTGCGGCATCGTCCACATTTTCGATGAGAGAAGCAAACTCGTTCTTCTCGGGATAAACAACTGTTACACCGAAGCGAGAGAGCATATCCTCGTCAGAAACAAGGAAGTCACCCATACCGTCAAAGCTACCACCGATGCTACCTGTGCGAGTGCCCTTGAGAGATGTAGCGGCAATTGCAGCTCTAAGGTAGCCTGCTGTGCGATCAAGAACGTCGGAGTGGTCGGGATGACCTGCGGCAACTGCAAATGCCTTGCCCTCACGGCGAAGCATACTGCACATATCCATAACACCGTGGATACCGTGGCAATAGCTAATTTCGCTCTGATCCTGTGCGGGAGAGAAATCGTATGTCTCGGTGGTATCAAGGACTACGATGGGAAGGGATGTGCCGGCAAGAGCCTTGATGGACTCAAGAGAGGGAGAATATGCGGCGTGCCAGGTTACGATAGCACGGCAGCCCTCTGCTTCAAACTTTGCAATTGCAGCTTCAAATTCACTCTTGATGCGACAGATGTCAACTGTAACAACCTCAAAGCCACGAGCGGCGATCTCGTCAGCCATACGAGCAGCGAACGGCTCAAGTCTCGGACGTGCCTTAGCACCGCTGCCGATGTCATCGTAAAGCTTTATGTAAAGCGGAAGAAAACCAATTTTAGTCTTGCTCATTTGTTTTGTCTCCTTTAGTGTTTTTTAGAGTATGATATCGAAATATCTTGATGCGTTAGCGTAGAAGAGCTTGTAAATATCGTCACGGGTAAGTCCGAGGGCAGTCGCAGCCGCCTTCATCGCACGAAGCTCCTCATATACGAAGTTTGTAATCTCTGTTTCGTCAGTTTCCTTCATATGAGGATCAACGGAAACATCGCCGTAAAGTCCACGGGGAACTACGTTGACATAAGTGCCGTTCTCCTCAATGCGATACATACGCATCTTGGTGAAGGGGAGGTCTGTACCAAACATAATTCTATCAGTTCCGATAGCCTCAAGCATCTTCTGCATTGCGTATGCAGAGGTGTTTGCGGAGAAATCGAAATAGAGATTCTTTGTGTTCTTGAGAACCTCAAATGCATCACCTACATCGGAGGGGATGTACGCACGTCCAACGTGTGCGATGATTACCTTTGCATTGGGGTAGTTTTCATCAATCTCCATCATCTGTGCAAGGTTGATGGGGTCACGCAGACGGAGGTTGCGAGGGATGTGAAGCATAACAATGCAACCAACCTTGTTTGCATATTCAAGCTGACGGGGAGTCAGGAAGTCAAATATTCTGACCTCGCTTGCAGGGATGTACTTGGGGGAATTGTTCTGATAGGGCTTAATTCCCGAAAATCCTGCATCAAGTGCCGCTCCGATTTCTGCCTCATCGGAATCCCAATTTGTGCAATAGAGGGAACGACGTCCGTGTGCGTCTGCGCACGCTCTGATGTAGGAGTTAACATAGGCGAGGTTACAGCTGGGTGAGCCTGTGAGAACCTGCGACATCTTTTTGCCGGGGAAGAGAGAGGCGTATGTAGCTTCCATATCCTCATATGTCATATCGGGTGCAACGATGGAGGTCCAGGTTACGCAACCCTTCTGGCTTGCCTTGCGTGTGCCGGGCTCCCAAAGATGCATATGACAGTCAATGATTTTGTCAGGAAGAAAATCTGCAAGCTCTTCTTCCCAGACCTTGCGGTCATATTCGGTTATATCAAATCCAAACATAATAATCTCCTTTAGTCTGCAAGTGCATATTTGCGATAATTGTTATATTTTTCGTTGTAGAACTCTGCAGCCTCAGAGTCAACCTCTACAAGCACACGTTCCGTGAACGCCTCAGAAGCATTTGCAAAAGTGCTGTATGCTCCGTTTGAGGTAGCGGCGAGAAGTGCCGCACCGAGTGCAGGAGCGTCAGGCTCGCACAGACGGTAGAGAGGACGGCTTGGAAAGACTGCAGCAAGGATATCTACCCAAAGTCGGCTCTTGGATGCGCCGCCTGAAATGACTATCTCGCCACTGTCGGGGAAGCCTGCCTTAGCAAATTCCTCAATAAGAATGCGTGCCTCAAACGCCGCACCCTCCATAGCTGCAAGTGCTGTCTCAAAAACATCGTGACCGTCACGTACGGTGATGTCTCCACCAACACCGTCACGGTGAGGAATGGGGGAGAGGGGAGGAAGAGGGCATACAAAATAGTCAGCAATACGCTCCCTCATATCACGAAGTCCTGCCGCAAGAATGCCACGGTCAAGCTCATACACCTTCATATTGTTGGCAGAAGCAAAATGACCAAGCGCACCACCACAACCTGCAAGCGAGAGCATAATTCCATAGATTCCCTCAATGGGATGCGTACACCACGCAGGGTAGGGAGGTGTGTCAATAATCTTGTCGCTGACTCCGAATACTACCCAGGCTGTTCCTGTTGCGATGAGAAGCTCGCCGGGCTTGCTGACACCACTTCCGATAGATGCGCAATACTGGTCGTGCGCACCTACATAAACAGGTATGCCTGCGGGGATGCCCATACTTTCGGCAACCTCGGGGAGTAGACGGCCGGCCTCACTTCCACAAGGCACGACCTCTGCGAGCATCGACTCGTCAATTCCGAGAAGCTCGAGAGCCTCGGGGAGGTATCTTGAATTTCTGCGATCGTAAAGTCTTGTGAGCACCTGACCTGTGGGGTCGGTTACGAAGTTTCCGCAAAGAAATCCTGTTACTGATTCCTCTGTGGTGTAGAAATATTTAGCCTTTGCAAAGACCTCGCTATCTCTGTTTTTGAGCATCAAAAGCTTTGCAATACAGTCTGTGGGGGCAGCTCGCCAACCACAAGCGGCACGGATATTGTCAGCACCGATTGCCTCTATGACTGCTTTGGACTCTGCAACAGCACGCCTGTCCATCCAGGTGTACGCCTGTGAGATGGGACGGCGATTTTCGTCAGCGGCGTAAATACTTCCTGCCTGAGCTGAAAGTCCAATGCCACAGATGGTGGCTTTTTCCTCGTCGCTGAGCGTGGATATTGCCTCTCTAACAGCGGCGACTGCAGAGCGATTCCAATCGTCGGGGTTGTGTAGGGCGGCGTCCGTTTCGGGACGATAGGTTTCATAATCCGAGTTTCCACGGCCTGCGACTCTTGCGTCGCTACCACCATCGGCGGTAGCGATCGCAATTGCCTTTACGGCAGTAGAGCCGATATCAATTCCAATATAGATCATTTTTTGATAAAAGTCAGTTGGTTAAATCATCAGAAGCTTGCAAGCACTTCATCAACAACACCAATGATCTTGTCGCAGATTGCATCGGACATAGTTACGGGCGGCTTGAAGAGAACTGCGGGCACGCAGTCGGGCTTGTATAGCTGTGCGCTTGCGTCGATGCAAGCATCGTGCAGAGCGTGAGTAAACTTAGCGGCCTCCTCAACTGTGTGGAAGTGGAGCGCAGCATTGTGTCCAAAGCCTTCAACTGCTATGAGAGTGTTCGGATATTTTGCACAGAGAGCATCAAGCTTTGCACGGAATGCTGAGCCGAGTCTGTCAAGCTCCTCTGCGTTGTCCTGAACGAACTTCATTGTGATTATGTAGGAGAGGGAAGCGAGCTCCTCCTGACCGTTGGTAACGAGAGCACCGAACTGGTTGAGGTTGTCGTATTCCTTTGTTGTGAGAATACGGCTTGCAGGATATTCGCCACCGGGGAAGCCCTTACCTACAACTGCAAAGTCGGGCTTGAGACCCCACTTACGGAAGAGGAAGAGTGTGTCGCACCACATACCTGTCTGGATTTCGTCAACCATACAGGGTGTGTCATAAGCGTGGCAGAGGTCATAAGCTGCCTTGAGGAATTCGGGTGTAAGTCTGATTCCGCCATAGTTCATAAGAACTATCTCGTGCATAAAGCCTGCTGTCTTGTAGTTGCCTGTGTTGTATTTCTTGATCTTTGCTTCAAAGTCAGCAATATCATTGATCATTACGGGAACAACCTTCCACATACCCTTCTCTGCGCCGGCATCTCTGAATCCGGGCCACAGGCCACGGAGTGTCTGCATCAAAATGGTTGTGCCGTGGTAGTTACCACCACTATTACCTGCCTTGTCAGCCATAACGAAGAATACAGGTGTCTTTCCCTGATATTTCGGTATGGGAAGCTCGGGGGAGAGGTGGTAGAAGCGAGCGAGCATCATCTTGATGCCTGCCTCGCAAGCGAGAGAACCTGTCTCAAGGTTGATTACACGGTTGAGAACCTGGGGCTTATCCGATGCGATAATTGCATCAAGAGCTTCTTTATCATTATAATCAACGCCATTTGCGGCAGCAACGAGTCTGCGCTCACAGGTACGTGTGATGTAACCACGGGTATTGTTATGTGTAGCGTTCGGAATTCCGAGTGTACGGCAGATGTCGATAAGACGGTAGCCGGGGAAGGAATGACCGAGGGATGCGTGGTAGTGCTCGCTCTTACCGATGAGGTAGATCTTGCCGTCCTCACCGAGACGGTAACAGCCATAGCCACACATCGGGGATGCGTCCTTGCTCTCAGCCTTACGGAAGGAGTCGGTGGGAGCACCGTCGTTTCCATCGTCAGCGAGGGGAGCGATGACCTGCTTGCCAACAAGCTCTACAAGCTCATCGTTACGAGCTGCGAAAGACGCGGGGTAGAGGTCGATCTCCTGATTTACAAGAGCCACAGCCTCCTCTGCGCTTACCTTTCCGAAGAAAGCAGAAGCGGCGGCTGCACGATCGGCATAATCCTTGCCGATGAGAGTTGCAATAGAATACGATGTGTTCTTAAACATTGCTTATACCTCCGTTAATGTAACTGAACGGCCTTCCTTGTGGGAGATGAGTGCCGCTGTTTGAAGTTTGTGTGAAAGTGCTGTCTCCTCCGGGCGCAGACAGCCGAACTCGACGTCCATTCCCAAGACCTCGGCAACGAATGTTGCCCACATCTGAAGGATGGAATCGGTAAATCCGAACTCGAAGATGCCACCTGTAACTGTGGGAATCATCGGCTTATGTCCGATATTTACTCTGCACCAAGCCTGCTCACGTCCGCAAGCCTCGGTGTAGTAGAATGCGTTGGGATCGTCAGTTGAAAACTTCATTGACTGATTAAGTCCGTCAACACGGATGCTCCAGGAGTTTGTAGCACCGGGGCAAATTCGCTTTGTCTCAATGATGAGCGGGAAGTTGCCGTCCTCACCCTTGATGTCGCAAACGAGATGTGCGTTGTCCCAAGTCAGACAGGGAGCTGTGCCACCCTTGCCGTCGGGACGCTCGGTTACTATCTTGGAGAGGTATGCTGAAACCTTTTCGGGAATCCAGCCCATACGGAACGGGATATGCTCTGCGTGAAGTCCGAGGTCACCCATACAGCCGTATTCGCCGTTGATCTCAACACGTCTCTTCCAGTTTATCGGCTTATTTGTATCAAGGTCACTTGAGTGGCAGAATGCCGAATAAACCTCAATAAGCTTGCCGCAATCGCCCCTTGCAACACGGCGGAACAGCTCCTGTGCACCGGGATAGAAGGGGAATTCGCTGGAACAGCGAACAACAACCTCAGGATGTGCAGCAATTGCCTCAAGGATTGCAGCATTGTCCTCTTTGTCAATACCAAAGGGCTTCTCTCCGAGAAGATGCTTTCCTGCATTGATTATATCAACATAGAACTTCTTGTGCAGATTATGAGGAACTGCACAGTAAACAGCATCAATATCATCTGCCTCAAGCAGCTCGTGATAATCTGTGGTGCTGTACTTGACTGTGGGGAAGTTGTCGGTGAAGTACTTGCGTGCCTCATCGGAGAGGTCGCATACTCCAACGATCTGTGGAGCAGGAATGTCACGGGTGATCTGACACCAACGGGCAACTGCACAGGCGAATTCTCGTCCCATAAGGCCGCAACCGATAACTGCAAAGCGCAAGTTCTTTTTCTGGCTTGTGTTTGTCATTGTTCTACCTCTTTTTTTATTTTTGTTTTATTTTTAATTTAAAAATTAAATCCGTTTTAGTTACCAATCCTCGTCTGCGTCAACGGGATGGGTAGTGTAGGGAATATCATTTGGTCTCTCGTCTGTTGGGAATGGATTTTTATCATCATTTTCCCACAGCGCACGTTCCTCTTCGATTCTGAAGTCGGGAATATCGTACGGACGGTTGCCCTCTATGATACTGCGCCAGCCGAGAATACCGACAGCCGCCATATTAGCCGCCTCATATACATTCGGGAAAGGCTCACATTCGCCACGAACAGCCGAGAGAAATCTCTTGACAACCCAATAGTCGCCACCACCGTGACGGAAGGATGCTGCCATCTCGTCTCCCATATACCAATCCGGTGAATAGATTCTGTCGGGTTGAGTGTCGGGGGTGGGGAGATGCCATTCGCTGTAAGCGAGACGCACCTTTGACTCGTCACCTCTGACGGTTTCAGCACTACCCTTAAGACCACTGAGTCTGTACCAGTTGCCTGTCGGAGCACAGTATGAGTTACCGTTAACTCTCCACACAGCACCACTGTCGGTATTAACAAGCATTGTGCCGACTATGTCGGAGCGCAAGCGGCGAAATTCTCTTATATGCTCTTCGGTGTCCTGCGCTGACATCGCAACAACACGGACAGGCCTCTGTCCCGTTGCAAAAACAAGCGGAGCTATTGCGTGTGTTGAATAATATGTTATCGGTATATGCCGTCTCCAATGATTCTTGCCGTGTACTCTGGGGTCTGTGTACTTGAGCGTTCCCTCAGGGCTCATCGGATGAACATACTCGCCCTCACAGAAGACTATCTGTCCAAGGCTGCCCTCGTCACAGATTTTCTTCAGCTCAAATATGCCCTTTGCATACGGATAGTTCTCGCCAAGCATATATACAGCAGAGCTCCTCTCGGCAGCTCGGCACAGCTCTACTGCCTGTTTCATAGTCACAGCGGCAGTTGTTTCGCTGAAAACGTGAATGCCACGACTCATCGCAAGCATTGCGTATGGTGCGTGCTCATTGAAATAATTGCAAAGAAAAACCGCATCAAACAGCCCTGACGAAAAGAATTCATCAGCGTCGGAAAAAAGCTTTGGCTTATCCCAAAAAGCAGGGAAAAGAGACAGGGCTGAGTTGAGCCTGTCCGACTTTTTATCGCAGAGAGCTGTGATGCGTACATCATCGAGTGCGGCAAGTGTTTTGATGTAGGCAGAGCCTCTCCAAGTGCCGAATACACCGATTCTTATGATATCTTTCATTATTTTGCCTTTACTTATGCGTAAGGGGGAAATCCCCATTGTTTGCTTAGAAATCCAAAAATAATTTCACTATAATTATACATTGAAGAGAAGAATTTGTCAAGAAATTTCTTATATCTTTTATTAATTTATAATATATATATGAATAATCAATAAAAACCACCCAAAATATTCGCTATAAAATAGCAATTTTTGTGTAAAGAAAAGCAAAAAAACTCCCGAGAAGCGGCACAAGCCGCTTCTCGGGATAGATATTGTGGCTATTGTCAATTAGTCAAGCTCAGCCATTGTATCATTGAGCTTTTCGATAGACTTACCAAGAACGATCTTCTGTACTTTCCACTGGGATGAGAATGTACCATTTGTGTAGCCGGACCAAATTGCAGAAGCAATATTGAGGCTGTGAACGTCGGCAAGGTCATACATTACGCTGTTCTTGATGAGGTCGAGCATTTCAGCATCGATCGGGTCAGTTACACGGCGAGTCTTAAGTGTGATCTCGTAGTATGCAGGCATAACTGTTGTGGAGGACTGGTATGCCCAGTAATCCATTACGTTACCGATGCACTCGAAGTCAAGAGATGTTGCGTTGGGGATAGCCCAGATGTTGGAGTTCTTGTCAACCTTGTTGTGATAGCCTTCCTGATCCTTGTTGTACTTCGGAACGGGAACGATACCGAAGCCCTTGCCTTCCATCTCGGAGAACTGGTTCATAACGCCCATATTATTGAAGAGGAAGAGGAAGTGGTCACTTGCGAAGAGTCCACGGCAGTAGTTGAACATATTTGCGTATGCAGACATATCTGCGCCGTTGGAAACGTCATTGTATGTAGTTGTGGATTCCTTGTTCTGGTAAACTGTTGCAACCTTGGAGATGATGTCATCAACCTTTTCGGGATTGATAGCAAGCTCGATCTCACCGTCAGCATTTGTTACGGAGTATCTTACGCCTGAGCCGATGATGAGAGCAACGATATCACTGTTGGAGGAGCCGGGCTCGTCGCAGATACCGTAGATATCTTCCCAGTTAGCGATGCCGTCGCCGTTGTCCTCGTGACAAACCTCAATGAGAGAGAGGAAGTTTTCGAGTGTCCAATCGTCCTCGCGGATATAATCGTGGGGGCTTCTGAGCTGGAATCTGTCGATAAGGTTCTTGCTAAAGAATGCAGAACGTACACCTGCAAGGTTACTTACGGATGTGTCGTTAACCATAAAGAAGAGCTTGCCTGCAACCTCAAAGCCTTCAGCACAGTTTGCATCCCACCAGGGCTTTGTGAAATCAATACCGAGCTCGTTGAAGTCGTAGAGATAGTTTTCCTGAGAAAGAGAAGCCATATTGTTTCTACCGTGGAGAAGAACATCATAGGGGAAATCTCCACCACCACTGATGGCGTTTTTTACATCATCCTTGAAACTCTCGGCAACTACCTGAGTAATGGAGATCTTGTAGAATTCCTCTGTGTTTGTGTTTCTTGTGAACACAGCAGAGCTCATTGTGTCGGTTGCTGCATCGGTATCGATGTAGAAAGCGGCATAGGAAGCTGCATCAGGGTTACGGGAGAAAACAACGAATTCCTTATTCTTGTAGTCAGCTGTGGGGAACACCGGTGTGGTGTCTGAGCTGTCGGAGGGAGGAACAACACCTGCGTTTTTAGTTGTATCGTCAGGAGTCTGTGTGTTATCGACACAAGCTGTCAGCACTCCGCCTGTAACAAGCAGGAGAACGGCAAGAACGAGTGTCAACAATTTGAACATTGTCTTTTTCATTGGGTTTTACCTCACTTTGTTTTTTGAGTTACTTTTATTATACTATGTATCATTCAAAATGTCAACAAGTAAAGTTAATTTTTTCGAAATATTTTTCGAGCGATTATTATTCAAAAAAACAACGTTAAATCTGATTAAATAATAATTTTTGTGCAATTTGTTGATTTTGGCTATATTGCTTTTGTGCAAAAAACACCGAGGAGCTAAATCGCTCCTCGGTGAAAAATTATTTATTGAAGTGTTGCCAGAGTATCGTTGAGCTTACCAAGGGATTTGCCGAGAACTATCTTCTGAGCCTTCCACTGAGAAGAGAAGGATCCGTTTGTGTATCCGCTCCAAATTGCTGTTGCAATCTTGATATCGGAAACGTCAACGAAGTCATACATTGTGCTTGCCTTGATAACATCAAGCATTTCTGCATCAAACGGGTCTGCAACACGGCGTGTTTTGAGTGTGATCTCGTAATATGCAGGCATAACTGTTGTTGAGGACTGATATGCCCAGTAGTCCATTACATTAGCAACACAGTCAAAGTCGAGTGATGTGGCGTTGGGGATAGCCCAGATGTTTGAGTTCTTGTCGATCTTGTTGTAGTAGCGGTCCTGGTCCTTGTTATATTTCGGAACGGGAACAATACCAAAGCCCTCGCCCTCCATCTCGGAGAACTGATTGATAACGCCCATATTATTAAGAATGAAGAGGAAGTGATCACTTGCAAAGAGTCCACGGCAGTAGTTGTAGATATTTGCGTAACCGGAGGTATCTGCTCCGTCGGAAACCTTGCCGTATGTAGTTGTGGACTGTTTATTCTGGTAAACTGTTGCTACCTTTGAGATGATGTCATCTATTCTTTCGACATCAATTGCGAACTCAAGCTCACCGTCTGCGTTTGAAACGGAGTATCTCATACCGGAGCCAATGATGAGAGCCACAACGTCAGCACCGGAGCCACCCTCGTCATCGCAAGCACCGTAAACGTCCTCCCAGTTGAGCACGCCGTCACCGTTGTCCTCGCGGCAAGCTTCAACAAGAGAGAGGAAGTTTTCAATTGTCCAATCGTTATTACGAACATAATCGTGGGGGCTTGTGAGTTTAAATCTTGAAACAAGGTTCTTGTTGAAGAAAGCACAACGAACACCTGCAAGGTTGCTTACAGAGGTATCGTTTGCCATAAAGAAGAGTTTACCTGCAACCTCAAAGCCTTCAGCGCAGTTTACGTCCCACCAGGGCTTGGTGAAATCAAGTCCAAGCTCATTGAAGTCATAGAGATAATTCTCCTGGCAGAGAACAGCCATATTATTTCTACCGTGAAGAAGCACATCGTAGGGGAACTGACCGCCGCCGCTGATAGCGTTCTTTACATCATTTTTGAAGTCCGGAGCTGTAAGCTGAGTAATTGTGATTTTGTAGAATTCCTCTGTGTTTGTGTTTCTGGTGTACACAGCGGAGCTCATTGTGTCGGTTGCTGCATCGGTATCAATGTAGAGCGCAGCGTAGGACACAGCGTCGGGGTTGCGGGAGAAAACAACGAATTCCTTACCCTTGTAGTCGGCGGTAGGGAATACAGGTGTGGTGTCATCACCGCTTGAGTCGGGTACAACTCCTGCATTTTTGGTTGTGTCATCGGGAGGAGTGGTGTTATCAACACAGGACGCAAGCACTCCCGTGGTGGCAAGCAGAAGTATTGCAAGCACTACCGTCAAGACCTTGATAGCTGATTTTTTCATTGACTGTACCTCACAGTTTGATTTTGTTACATTTATTTTACTATGAATAGTTGCGTTTGTCAACAAAAAAATTAACATTTCAAAATATTTTCGTATACAATTATGATGAAAAACAAAAAATGTGGCGTCGGAAGCGATTTCCGACGCCACAGCTGTACTATGTTTTTATTAATGAAGGTTATTCAAGATCTTCAATAGCATCATTGAGCTTTTGCAGAGTCTTGGAAATAACTACCTTGGTTGTTCTCCAGGATGAGGAGAAGGTACCCTTTTCGTAGCCTGCCCAGATAGCATCGTTAACGCCTACATCGAATACCTCGGACAGATCGTACATAATGCTGCCCTTAACGATATCGAGAATTTCGGAGTCGTAGGGATCGACAACTCGACGTGTCTTGATGGTGATTTCATAGTAAGCGGGCATTACTGTCTTGGAGGACTGGTATGCCCAGTAATCCATAACATTTGCGATGTATTCATAATCAAAGGAGGGTGCATTCGGGATAGCCCAGATATTGGAGAGCTTGTCCATCTTGTGGTAGTATCTGTCCTGATCCTTGTTGTACTTGGGGTTGGGAGCAACGCCGTAGCCCGAGCCTTCAATCTCGGAGAACTGGTTGGATGTACCCATATTAGCCTGGATGAAGAGGAAGTGGTCCTGAGCGAAGAGCGCACGGCCGTAGTTGTATATGTTACCGTGTGCGGATGTATCAGCACCTGCAGCTGCCTTTGTGTAGTTGATTACACACTCGCTGCTCTGGAGTACCTCGCTGAGCTTGGAGAGGATACCGGAAACCTTGTTTGCATCAAAGTTAACAATAACTCTGCCCTCGGAATCCTTTTCAGAGAACTTGACGCCACAGCCTACAAGCCAGTGGAGAGCCACGCCGTTGCTGTCGCCTGTTTCCTGGAGAAGACCGTAAATGTCCTGACCATCTGCAAGACCGTCACCGTTTTCCTCGTGAACGGACGTTACGAGCGTAAGGAAGTTGTCAAGAGTCCAATCGTTGCTCTTAATATAATCGTGGGGATTTGTGAGCTGGTACTTGTTGATGAGGTTCTTATTGAAGTAAAGGAAGCGAGCACCTGCAAGGTTACTTACGGAGGTGTCATTTGCCATAATGAAAAGCTTTCCGCAGATTTCATAACCCTCAGCGCAGTTGGCGTCCCACCAGGGAGTGGTGAAATCTATGCCAAGCTTGTTGAAATCGTAGAGTGCGTTTTCCTTAGCAAGCTTTGAGAGATTTGTTCTGTTCTCAAGAATTACATCAAAATCAAATGTACCTGTGGAGATGGCAGATCTTACATATTCGGAAATGCCGCTTGTAGGACGCTGTGTGATTGTGATTCCGTAGAACTCCTCAGTATTTATGTTTCTGGCAAATACAGCTGAGCTCATTGTATCAGTCGAAGCATCGGTGTCGATATAGAATGCGGGATAGGAAGTTGCGTCGGGGTCACGGGAGATTACAACAAACTCCTTATTGTAATTTGCCTCGGGAAATTCGTAAACGATCCCTGTGGTGTCATCGGGCGTGACGCTGGCATCGGGCTTTGCTGTTGTGTCGTCAACCTGTGTCTGGTTATCTACACAAGCTACAAGAACTCCCGAGGTGACAAGCATCAGAAGAGCAAGCACAAGAGCCAAAAGCTTAAGAGTAGTCTTTTTCATTTTGTTTTACCTCGTTTGTAAAAAAATTTACACTTTTATTATATTTGGTAGAGAGGTTGTTTGTCAACAATTTTATTATTAAACTATTGAATTTTGTGAAAATAATACAACTTGCAAAGACAAAAAGCAACTATTTGCACAAATTACTTGCAAGAAAATATTTACTTAAATAAAGCTTATTTGATTTTTGTTGACAAATGTCGCACAATGCTTTATAATGTATTTAAAACTGTAAAACATTTAATTTTCTATGCTAATAAATATTAATCAAGGAGACAATATGAATTACGGAAAAACTACTGCTTGTGCAGGCAGGGCGTTGTCCTGTGTACTCGCTCTTTTGTTGCTCGCCCTTCTTTTTGTACCCCAAGTCAGCGCAACCGATGACGGTGTCGTGCTTTCGGGAAGTGGAAGCGAGAGCGATCCATACACCATAGGCAGCGCAGAGGATATGCAGAAGCTCGCAGAGAGTTGCAACGGTGGCGAGAGCTATCTTGGCAAATATATTAAGCTGACGGCTGACGTCTCTCTTGCGGGCATACCGTGGACGGCGATCGGGTTTAGCGAGAAGACCGTTTTTTCAGGTATCTTCGACGGTGACGGACACAGGGTTACCGATCTTTACATAAACGCCGAGGGCGAGAGTGCCGGTCTGTTCGGATACATTGTTGACGGGCAGGTCAAGAACCTGACGGTAATTGCAGGAAATGTCGTTTCTGCAAAATATGCAGGTGCAATTGTCGGACATCTTTCTGCAACAAAGAGTGGGAGAGCATCCATCTTCAACTGTCACGCAAGGGTAGAGAGCATCAAGGGCAGAGAGGTCGGTGGTATAGTCGGCCGTGCATCTGCCGTTGGAGCAGATCTCGGTGCTGTTTCGATCAAGGGCTGCTCTGCAAAGGTTGTTGCAACGACCCACAGTGGAGGCGAGAGCACAGCCAATTGCTTAGTCGGTGGTATTGCAGGCGTCGTTGGAGGTGGCGTGCTTGACGGCTGTTTCGTATATGACAGCGTAATTGAGGGCGGAGACGGTGGCGAGAAAACACTCAACGCCATAGGTGGACTTGTCGGCTGTCAGGGAGCAAGCCTTGAGAGTGCGGCAATTTACAATTCCTATGTTGTCGACACTAAGGTTAAGCTACTCCCTGCGGCAGTTAGTGAGAAGTCTTCGGTCGGTGGGCTTGTAGGACGAGCTGCACACGTCAGCGCAAGCGAGATATTCAACTGCTTTACAATCCGTACAGTTGCAGAAAATCATATTGAAAACGGCATCGCAGGTTCGTTTATCGGTCAGGCGGCAAATTATATCCTGTTTAACAACTGCTACACAGATACAGAAAAGGCTCTTGGTGCTGATTCGCTGAACTACGGCTATCCTATAAAGGTGCTGACAGCAGAGAAGTTTGCCGCACTTGACAATGTCTCTCTTGGCATTGGAAACAGCGAGGCTATCTGGACGGCAAGCGCAGCTGACGGACACCCTGTTATTGATATTACAAAGCTTGAAGCAAACCACACAAGCTACACACCTTTTGATATAAACGACACATATACCGCACCGGATGATGAGACAACCAAGACACCGGATGATGAGACAACAAAGACACCGGATGACGAGACAACTGCCCTCGGTGACGAGACAACGGAGAGTGGCGATATTACCACAAATGTGGGGATTGACAGTGGAAATGACACGGACGGAGACAATAGCACGGGTGGTGGCTGTGCGTCCTTTGGAGCATCCGTTTTCCCGATGCTTGTAATTACGCTTGCATTTGTGCCGTCTTTCTTGAAAAAAAGGAAATAAACAAACCAAAAAACGCAAATATTTTGATTTTTCATTGACACAGAGAACGAAATGTGATAAAATAAACGCATATTTTTAAAATTAACGGAGGTCGTTATGTTTTTTGAGAGATTGCAGGAATTTGATGCAGAAGTAAGTGCTGCCGTTGGCAGAGAATTTAATCGTCAAAAGGGCAATATTGAGCTTATCGCTTCTGAGAATATCGTTTCTGAGGCAGTTCTGCTTGCAGCAGGAAATATTCTTACCAACAAGTACGCAGAAGGTTACCCTGCGCATCGTTACTACGGTGGATGCGAATTTGTTGATGAGGTAGAAGAGATAGCACGCGAGCGTGCTTGTCGACTTTGGGGAGCTGAACACGCAAATGTTCAGCCTCATAGTGGAGCTAACGCAAACCTTGCCGCATTCTTCGCTCTCCTTAATGCAGGGGACAGAGTTCTTTCTATGAACCTGGCTCACGGTGGACATATTTCACACGGACTTCCTATCAATATTTCGGGTAAGTATTTTGAAATTTACCAGTACGGCGTTGACGAGATTACAGGCCTCATCAATTATGACGAGGTTCGCCGTATGGCACTTGAGTGCAAGCCTAAGATGATTATTGCAGGCGCAAGCGCATACGCAAGAATTATCGACTTCGCACGCTTCCGTGAGATCGCTGACGAGGTTGGCGCATATCTTATGGTAGATATGGCTCACATCGCAGGTCTTGTTGCCGCAGGTGTTCATCCCTCGCCCGTACCCTATGCAGACATCGTTACAACCACAACACATAAAACTCTTCGTGGCCCCAGAGGTGGACTCATCCTCTGCCGTGAGGAGCACGCAAAGAAGGTTGACAAGGCAATATTCCCCGGCACACAGGGTGGCCCTCTTATGCACATCATCGCCGCAAAGGCAGTTGCGCTCGGCGAGGCTCTCCGTCCTGAGTTTGTTGACTATCAGAAGCAGGTTGTTGCAAATGCAGCACGCCTTGCCTCTAAGTTTAGCGAGCGTGGCATCAAGATGGTATCGGGTGGTACAGACAACCACTTGATTCTCCTTGACCTCAGAGGAACAGGCACAAGCGGAAGAGAGCTTGAGGTTAAGCTTGACGAGGTACACATCACAGCAAACAAGAACGCCATCCCCAACGATCCCGAGAAGCCCACAATCACATCGGGTCTCCGTGTAGGCACACCTGCAGTTACAACTCGTGGCTTTGGTTTTGAGGAGATGGATATTGTCGGTGACCTTATCGCTGACGCAATCTTTGATTTCGATGCAAAGAAGGTGGCTATTGCCGAGACAGTTGCCGCACTCTGCGCTAAGTATCCGATTTACAATAGCTGATAAGCTTACAAATAATATAGAACTCCCACGGGAATATCCCGTGGGAGTTCTTTCTTTAATCCCAAGCCATAGTACTATCGTAGGGGAAAATTTGGATAAAGGGGTCGTTGCCGAGGACGGCACGAAGTTCATCTCTTTCAAGGATCTCACCCTCACCGTTTTGGTTGTACAGATAGTACAGGTCATCCTTACGGATGGCGTTTGTTATTTGGTTTTGCCGATAATTCCATATAACACCGATGACGCCGTACACCTGACCGTCAATCTTGCGATATACGCCCGATGCCTTGCAGTAGGCAAAGCTCAGCTCGTCTGTAAGTGTTATGTGAGGTGGTGAGAGAGCTGAGAGGTCAAGCTCTGAGAGAGCAGAGGCGATGTCGGGAACTGCTTCGAGATCGTGTGGTGTGAAGCTTTCGCCTCGCCTTGAAACATTTCCGGCATCTCCGTCATATCCACCGATAATTATCTCCTCGTTTGTTAAAAAACCGTTTATGACACGGGTGTAGAATGCTATCACACGGTCGGTGTTGACAATTATCTCCTGACTAAAGACGCTTTTGTCGGTAGGCTCAAGGTAAGTGCGAAGACTGCGGGACTCATCCGTGGCAAATATATCGTCAAGCGTGACGTAGTCGCAGCCACGGTCACGGATGTGGTAGTTATCCTCGTCTGCGGCAAGTGAGATAATATTAGCTCTAACCTTTGAGAGAGTTGAGTTTTTGGCGGCAGGGTATTTGTGGGCGTCGGGAGAGGAGAGAAGAGAATCAAAATAATCCTTGCCGATATTAACCTTTGAGACGAGATGGTCGGTGTTGTCCCAAAAGCTTTCGTCAACTCTATCATTGTTGAAAGCGATAACCGAGCCGTAACCAAGATCCCTTGTGAGAGTGATCTCAAACATATTTGAGAAATAGTCAACACGG
Source organism: Eubacteriales bacterium (assembly GCA_045543615.1). Taxonomy (GTDB): domain Bacteria; phylum Bacillota; class Clostridia; order Oscillospirales; family CAG-272; genus CAG-390. The sequence goes on along the minus strand of JAZPXL010000039.1, from coordinate 34,703 downwards.
CTCTGCGTGCCGTTTACGAGCATATAATTTTCCGTGCCTGTCTGCTCAAGTGACATAATGAAACGATCGTAGCCGTCAAAAACAGATGTGTCATAATAAGGGTAGCACAAGAAGATCTCGGCAGGCACCCCATCGCCACGAATCCGGTCAACAACACGTAGCTTGGCTACGTGCAACGGCAGGGAATAGCTTGCGGCGTAAAAGTATGTGTCGGGCAGCACCTCGACAACCTCGGCCTCAATTACCGTCTGTATCTCAAATCCGGGAGCAATCATATCGGCGTCACCAATGCTATCGTTTGTTGTGTTACCAAAAACTATCTCCTGCTTGCCACTGATGGAAGCACCACCGGATATGGTCGATATACGGTCGGTGGTGTTTGGTGGATTGTGGGGCAAGCCGTAAAGGAGCACCGGAGTTGCGATGGCTGTGCCAACGATCAGAAGAGCTGCAGCAACAATGGCGATGAGCCTCGTCAGCTTTCGCTTGTTTATCGTGCCTTTTTTGCGTGTTAAACGAGAGGTGGTTGTGCTTTCGGGCGAGCTGACGGCTGATATCTCGGTGCTCGCTTTGGCTTCGATAATAATATCGTCGTCGATATTTCCGAGTAGTATTAAAAACTGTTCTTTAGTCATATTGAGTATCCCCCTTTTCTGAGTGCCTCCCCAAGCTTCTTTCGCGTTCGGGAAAGAAGAACGAGCACATAGCTTTCTTTGAGACCACAGGCTGATGCTATGCTCTCTGTGCTGTCCATATAGAAATAGCGCAAAACAAAGACTCGTCTGTCTCTCTGTGGCAGAGTGCGGAGGAAGCTACTTATGAAGGCGGCAAGCTCTTCCCCTTCAAGCTCGCTTGAGGGTGAAGATGTATCGGCGACAAAATCATCAAGCTCCTCAAATGCAAGCGCAAGCTCACCACCACCACGTCCCACACTGTTGTTTTCTCTGTAACGGTCGATGGAGAGATTGCGAGTTATCCTTGCAAGATAAGCTTTGAGCGAATCGGGCTTTTCCGGCGGTATCGAATTCCAGACACGAAGCCAGGTATCGTTGACGCATTCCTCACAGTCCTCCCTTGAGGGGAGTATGTTTTTGGCAATTGCAAAGCAATATGAGTAATACTTTAGGCTTGTTTCGCTGATGGCTCTTTCGTCCCTGCTGTTGTATAGTTCAATTATCCGATAGTCCTCCATCACTCTCTCCTTTCTGCGTTGAATATTTCAAGAGCTCTCATCTATATAGACGGAAAGACACGCCAATTCTAACACATATTTTAAAAAAAGCTCCCGTTTGTAAAATAAACGAGAGCTTGGGGGATTGCTTACAAATTTTATTGATGTTTTATCAGAACGCTGTCCAGCCACCGTCTACGGGGAGGATTGCGCCGCTGATGTATGCAGACTCATCGGAAGCGAGGAAGAGAGCGGCGTTTGCGATGTCGCTTGGCTGACCGGGTGCGGGTGCGAGAGCCTGAACGGGTCTTACACGGTTAAAGCCGTCCATCTGGGGCATACCCATAGAGGATGCGATCTCAGTTGAAATACCACCGGGAGCGATGACGTTACTGCGAATGCCTTCCTTCATATAAGTGAATGCGATGTGTCTTGCATAAGCATTGACAGCCGCCTTGGATGCGCAGTAAATCGCACCTGCTGCCTGGTGCATAGAGCCAACGGATGAAACTGTAATGATGCTTCCGCCGTTACCCTGATCGAGGAACACCTGACAAGCCTTTCTCATAGAGCAGAGAGGGCCGTAAACATTGATGCCCATTACATAATCATACTTCTCATCGGTGACATCAGCCATAGCGGCCATATCATCCATAACGCCTGCGTTATTTACGAGAACGTCGAGTCTTCCGAAAGCGGACACTGCAAGGTCTATCATAGCCTCGTTGTCCTCTCTCTTTGATACGTCACCTGTCATAACAATAATGCGTCCGGGAGCTGTTGCGAGCGAGTCCTTGAGAGCGGCAAGTCTCTCTGCACGTCTTGCAACTGCAACAACATTTGCGCCCTCATTGACAAAAAGCTCAACAATGCTCTTGCCCATACCTGCAGATGCGCCTGTAACTACTACTGTTTTGTTCTGTAATCTCATTATATTATTTCCTTTCATATAGATAGTTTGCGATTTAATCATCTTTATCTTGATTATAACATATTATTTTTCAAATGTAAAGACAAATATTAGTCGTAAGCAAAAAAATTCGGCGAGATATTACTGATAAGCCCAAAGTTATTACTGATAAATCGAAAGTTATCACAAATGACGGGATTTATCAGTAATAACTCAAAATAGCCGATTGCATATGCAATCGGCTATTGATTTTGAAGTTGAGGTTATTTTGTGTTTACAGCGTGGTTGTACATATTAGTTACGCTTTCGTTCATATTAATAGGAGAAAACTTTATTTGTGGATGAGATTTTGAATAAACTACAAATAGCTCGTGCGCAAATCCCTGTCCCATCCAGGATATGCCGTCGAAGTCCAAGACAACCTCCCCAAATTTTTCCAGACGATTGCACAATCTTTTGGCTTGTGAGCGTGAAACGGGAGGTGTATCAAACAAATTCTTTATCGGAATACGTGTTTTATAAAACGCACCGTCATCATCCGAGTACATATCAAAAAATTCACGGGCGGTCTTATGGCTGTAATTAGAAAGTCTCATATATACGCAAGTTCCACTGGGCATATTCTCATTATCAAGAATAGCATCAGGACTGTATTTTGAAGCGGAAAATATTTTTCCACCGGATGAGATCCAAAACGTGTCCATCATTTTAGATGAGAAGAAAATGCCCTCGCCCGAATGATGAAGCTCATCGGTTGTCAGCTTTCCTTTGAAAAGCTCGCAGATTGCTTCGTCCAGAGTGGAAAGAGAAAAATGTTTTTTGATTTTTTCAAATATACCTACGCCGTCATCTATAATAGAAACACTTGTATGAAGTGAATTGTGAGAAATCACAACCTGTAAATTTTCTGCTTCTGAGTGGTCTATAACATTGTTCACCATTTCACTGAAAGCATAGCTCCAGATATGCTGAACATTTTCGGGCATTTGGGAAACCAACGATTCCATACAAATACTGTATATCACCATTTCGCTGCTTAAGGTGTTTTCACTTCGCTTGAAATTATATACACTCTCCGTGTTTACTAATTTATATTGTCCACGCCCACTCTTATCAATAACACCCGACTCGAGCAGTTCATTGATATATGTGTGGATAGTGTTTGTGCTGACGCCGAATGTGTCTGACACTATCTTTGAAACAGAGGGAGTGTTTTGTGAAATTTTTTCTAACAAATAAATTATGATAGATTGTTTTCTTTCGTTGCTAAATTTCATATTTACATCTCCTTGGTGATTATTATTGCTTAAATTATAATACAAAAATTCAATTTAGTCAAGAGCAAACAGCAAAATAATCATAATAAACTAAAAGTTATTACTGATAAACCTAAAGTTATCACAAATAACGGGATTTATCAGTAATAACTCAAAATAGCCGATTGCATTTGCAATCGGCTATTTTTTGTTTTGTATCAGATTATTTTGTTGTGTCTGATCAATAAGCTCTGCGCTTTGTGAGTGTTGTGATTGCCATTCCGACAATTGCTACTGTCATTACTGCAAGCACGATGGCTGTTTTGTCGCCTGTCGGAACAGAACCGTCATCATCAACTTCCATAATTACATAGGAAGAGAAGTGTGTTGTCTCGAAGCTGAGCATACCGTCCTTATAGCTTGTCGGCATTATTGTCATATTGCCGTCATCTGCTATAAATGCTACGAAGTAATCGGTAGCGTCCTTGCCCTCGGGAAGTGTGAAGGGAACGCTGATTTTTGCCTTACCACCACCAAAGCTTTCGATCTTTGTATCGCCTGCCTTTGCCTCAAGTGTCAGAACTACGCAGACCTCTTTGTCCTTGATAGCTTCCTTTTGCTTTGTGTTGAGAGTTTCCTTTTCTACCTCTGTTGCAACAATTGTTACGTTCTTGTCGGCAGCCTGATCTCCAATAGAGCTGATGGCTTCCTTATCAAACGAAACTGTTGCGTCGGGGAGCTTGATCTCAACATTGGCATTTGCGTTTGTAATCTTATCAACCGTGGTGGATTCGATAACAACGCTGTCAACGACGGGTTCGCTTTCTGTTGTCTTGTCCGTTATGTCAATGACGATGTCCTCTCCCTCTGTAACATCAATCGCACTGTCGGGAACTGTTGCAGTTCCGTTATCAACTACGATATTCTTCTTGTAAACGGGCTTGACAATAATATCTGTTGTAACATTTGTCGGAACTGTTTCCCACTTGCCTGTGTGGTCTGCCTTTTCGGGAACAGTAGGAGATTTTGTGGCGTTCTTGCCGTAGTCCACGGTTTCAGTTTCAACAACCTCGCCGTTCTCGTCGATCCAGGTTACTGTGAATTTGATCACATCATATTCTGCTGTGATGGTAACATCACTTGTAACCTTTGTTGCTGTGGTGCTCCACGCGCCTGTGTAGCCTTCCTTTTCGGGAATAGCGGGTGACTTTGTAGCATCCTTGCCGTATGAGACAATCTCTGTATCAACAACGTTTCCGTTGCCATCAATCCATACAACCGTGAATGTGATCTCGCTGTATTCAGCCTTGAGAGTTGTATCGGCCTTGATTTCAGTTGCAGAGCCACTCCATTTACCTACAAAGCCTTCCTTTTCGGGAACAGCAGGAGATTTTGTGGCGTCCTTGCCATACTCGACGGTCTCGGTGTCGATAACCTCGCCGTTCTCGTCAACCCAAGTAACCGTGAAAGTGTGGATGGTGTATTCGGGTCTGATTATGGTGTTTACATTGACATTAGTCGTTATGACGCTCCACTTTCCGTCGTGGCCTTCCTTTTCGGGAACTTCAGGCTCTTTGGTTGCGTCACCACCGACAGCTATTTCCTCGCTGTCAATAGTCTCGCCGTTCTCACCAACCCAGGTGACAGTTACTGTATATGGAGAATCAAATATTTCTTCATTTGCTGTTATACACCAAGCGGTATTGATAAGATCATTGTATGCGCCCATATTGGCAGGATAGCCGAAATCGCTTACCATTGTATTATATGTGCCCTCTTCGACATAAGCGTTTCTGAGTGCCATATAGTCTTTTGAGATAGCCTCATATTGAGCCTCGTCGCCTGCATAGATGATCTTTATCGCATTTGATCCTTCGAGAGCGTTGGCTCCGGCCAAAACTGTATATTTGTCAAGCAACGTTACGCTTGTGGGAACGTACAATTCGTTGATGGTTACAAGACAGTTGCCAAAGGGGAGGTGGTTAATAGCTTTAATGCCTTCCTTTATTATTAGCTTGTCAATTGTAATGGGGTTGGCAAACATATCAAAATAAGGAAGATATTTGAGAGTGGAGGGAAGAACGAGAGTTTCAAGGTCACCCCTGAGGTCTAAAGCGCATTGTGAAATGGTTTCAATGCCCTCTCCAAGAACGACATTTCTCGGTTTGTGTGATGTGAATGAGTAGGAGGAAGGGCCGACAAGCTCGCCCTCGCCCTCAATGTAGAGGGTAGATGTGGATGCATCGTATCTCCAGGCAAATCCGTCAGACCAAACTCCCTCTGTGGGTGTGGGCGTTACGGTAACGGACACGGGAACTGTGAACTTGCCATCAAGCAGGCTTACCTCAACGGTATGCTCGCCAACGGAGGAGGGAAGCTCTACATAAATGTCACGGAACGGAGTGGTTGTAACAAGTCCGTTTTTGAGAGTTGTTGTAAATATAACAAAAGCAGAACCTTTTTCGTGCTGTGCGTATTCGAGGGGCTCTGCCGTGATGGAGACAACCTCGCATTCTCTGAGGTCAATGTTTGAATCGATCTTTACCTTGACGGGAGCCTTGAGATAATAGACAGCATCAAATGAGTCTTCCTCGAAATATTCAAGACAAGCATAAGCATCGTATGTGCCACCGTCAACCCAAACGTTTTCGGGAGATTGATCGGTTACAATGTGCAAGCCGAATGCTTTCTTTTGGGTATTATCACAATAGTGAGCAAACGCCTCATCTATTGTTATATTCGTCATTTCAGTTCCACAAACCGTTGCGTTTACGAAAGCAGAGGTTTTGCATTCGTAGTATCCGTATACTGTACCGTCATCGGCGTGGTCTATTATAATGTATTCTTCAGTTACTGTAATTTCACCCGAAATTGTCAGATCCTCTGCAACGGGGATCTCTATTACGCTGACTGTAACATCCAGAACGTAATCACTTATCTCGCCGTTCTTGTTTTCCACAGAATAGTTTATCTGAGCCGGGTATGTTCCACCAACCTCCCAAGCAGCATCAGCCTGGCTATCGGTGTAGTTTAAATCAACGAGACCATCAATGAAACGCTCAAATACATTTACAGGAGTTCCCTTGTATTCTAAAACTTCATCAACCATATTAACGGAACAAGTGCCGATTCCTCCGTAGAACCAATTGAAGCCCTTGTATTTGTCTCCATTGTCATCTATGAATGTCTCTGTCTGGAAATCATACACGATGATGTCGGAAACAAACTCAATAGTTGTAACGGGTTCCGTGGTCTCTTCAGTATCTGCTGCAAATGCAGGGAACGCCCCTGCAAGTACGGTAGCAACGGTGAAGAGTGCAAGCACAATACTCAAAAATCTTTTTTTCATTTTGCTCTCCCTCCTTGAATGAGAATGCGCAATCTATCGTATTCTGACGTTTTTAATTTGTCTGACATTATTGCATAATAATTATACCATATAAATTAATATCATTCAAGGGGTAAAATAATATTTTTTTATATTTTATTAAAAAATTATTAATGTAATTGTATATAAAAGCCACTGAAACCAAACGTCAGGAGAAAATCTGACGAACACAAAAAGCAACAGATGCTACGCATCTGTTGCTTTTTGTGATATTAGAATTATTCCTCGGTTTTAAAGACTACCTCATATTCCCTTGAATCCTCGAAGCAGCACACCCAATTCTCCGGCCAGCTTTCGGGAACGCTTGTGCCGTCAATAGTAATTGTAACTTTGTCAAGCACAACGTCTCCCAATCCGTACCAGGGAGATACGTCAATTGCGTTTGGTTCCATCGTAGTTACACTACCCGGTATATTAATGCTTGTTAAGTTTTCACAATCTAAAATTGCCCAGCTGCGAATAGTCTTTACTCCGTCTTCCATTGTTACCGATTTAAGACGATGACAAAATTCAACCAAATGTTCGCTTACTTCCTCTACACTCCCGGGTATTGTAAGATTTACTATACCACTGTGTGCAAATGCCCAATCGCCGATTGTTTTAACGCTGTCTGGTATCTCTACGTCTCTCAAAGCGAAACAATTATTGAAAGCACAACTACCTATGCTCAAGCAACCATCCGGTATATTTGCTTCAACGAGTCCCCATCTTCCGCAGAAAGCGTCATCTCCTATATGTTGGACGTAATCCGGAACAATCGCACGGTTGCTGCCAAGGACAAGAGTGTTGGTTTTGAGGTCGACCAATTCTGATGCTTCGCATGCAAAGGCTTTGTTGTCGGGGGACAATTTAATAAAATCGATGTTAGTGTTATAAAACGCTCCTCCGTCACAATACTGCAATCCTGACCCGAAGCGCACCTCGCTCAAATACAGGTGGTCAGCAAACGCCCCGTGTTCAATTCTGACGATTGAGTCCGGAATAATCAGTATGTTTAATTGCGACTCCATTGCTATAAAATACGCAGCGCATTCGCCTATAGAGGTTACGGGTTTACCTTTATATTCAGACGGCACTTCATACTCAAAGGGCATAACGCCTGCAAATTGAACAATTTCGTATGTTCCGTCATCTTTGAGCTTGTATTTTATTTTGACTTCGTCTTCCGGGATGTTGCATCCCGACAAGAGAAGTAAACACATTAAGACTGAAATAATTATCAATGCCTTTTTAATAATTTTCATTTTTAAGCTCCTTTCTCATCGTGGCTTTAGCTATCATTCGGCTTTCTTTTGACTTTTTTCAATTCGTCTCATTTCATCAATTGGATGCCATCATACCTCAAAAAAATTAATAGTGTTTTTTCAAAGCTGTTATAATTGACATTGGAAGTTCTGCTTTTAATTCTTCATTATCAAGTAATTCCGATAAGTTATCTAACCAAAACAATCCCTCATCATTATTTAAATTTATGGCATAGGTAAAATGATCAATAAAAGGTTTTTTTAGTTTTTTTCCTGAAAAGACCTTTAATCTATCCAATATAGTCAACGCTCCGGGCCAATTCAAGTCCTGTAACCATTCCAAAAGACTATCAAGATATGGCTCTAAAACATCGTCTGTTTTTTCATACAAAACTTGGGCACAGCATTCCCAAACAGATGGCGGTGCAGGTGGTAGAATCAATAAAGATAAATCTTCAATTTCTTTTGCAAGCCTCAATCCCTCTGATTGAATTTCAGCACTGTTTTCCCAGTTCAGCATTTTGTAGATGCTTTGTATATCGTTCATATCAATTTATCCCATATTTTTGTTTTCGTTTTTTATACATCCGTATGTTATTTTATCCCAATAATATTGTAACACTATGTAATGTAAATTGTCAAGAGCACAGGGAAATAGTTACAAATTGTTAACTATTTTACCCTGAAAGTGTGTGCATTTTTGACAAATTAAGAAGCCGTATAGATCGCAAGGCGACAAAACAAAAGCAACAGAAGCCCCGGGCTTCTGTTGCTTTTTTTCTTATTCCCACTCAATTGTTCCGATGGGCTTGGGTGTAAGGTCTAAAAGGACACGGTTGATGCCGTCGACCTCGTGTGTTATACGGTCTGTTATATGGTGGAGAAGTGCATAGGGAATTTCCTCTATGGTTGCGCTCATCGCATCGGTAGTGTTTACCGCACGAATGTTGGCAGGCCAGCCCTCATATCTCTTGCCGTCCTTTACGCCAACGCTCTTGAAATCGGGTACAGCTATAAAATACTGCCATACCTTTTCTGCAAGTCCTGATTTGTCAAACTCTTCTCTGAGTATTGCATCAGCTTCACGAAGAGCGGCAAGTCTGTCCCTTGTTATTGCACCGAGGCAACGGACGCCAAGTCCGGGGCCGGGGAACGGCTGACGGTATACCATTGCGTGAGGAAGACCGAGTGCTTCGCCTACAACTCTGACCTCGTCTTTATAAAGGAGCTTTACAGGCTCTACAAGCTCAAACTTGAGATCCTCAGGAAGACCGCCAACGTTGTGATGAGCTTTTACGCCGTCACTTTCGAGTATATCGGGATATATTGTGCCCTGCGCGAGAAAGTCGATGCCGTCAAGCTTACGTGCTTCTTCCTCAAACACACGGATAAACTCACCGCCTATAATTTTTCTCTTCTGTTCGGGGTCGGCGATGCCAACGAGCTTATCGAGAAAACGGTCTGTTGCGTCAACGTATACAAGATTTGCGTCAAGCTGGCGACCGAACACTTCGATTACCTGCTCGCTTTCGCCCTTGCGCATAAGTCCGTGGTTGACGTGTACGCATACAAGCTGTTTGCCTATTGCCTTAATAAGCAGGGCAGCAACAACGGAGCTGTCAACTCCTCCCGAAAGTGCGAGAAGAACTCCTCTGTCTCCAACCTGTTCTCTGATTGCGCTCACCTGCTCGTCAATAAAGCTCTGAGCGAGAGTGAAATTTGTGATTCTTTCCATATTCTGCGGTCTTACATTGCTATCCATTTTGCACCTCCGATGCGAAGCTTTGGTATTAAAAATAATAATATATTATAAGAGATTTTTTATCAAATTGCAATAGGAAAACCCAAAAAAATGCGCTCTTTTGGAATTTTTTTGCGTTTTGCAGCTTACTTTTTGGCGTACGCCATAAGCGCGAGCTTTTCGCACAGAGCGTCATAGTCGATTCCGTCAGCCGCAGCCTCCTGGGGCAGAAGCGAGGTGGGGGTCATACCCGGAAGAGCGTTCACCTCAAGGCAATAGAACTGTCCGTCCTCAGCGAGCATAAAATCTGCTCTGCCGTACATCTCCATTCTCAGAGCTTTGAATGCGGCAACTGCATATTCTGCAAGCTTTGCGTTCTGCTCGTCTGTTAGATGCGCCGGGCATATCTCCTCTGTAAGTCCACTTTGGTATTTGTTTTTGTAATCATAAAATCCACATTTCGGGATGATCTCGACAGGGGGCAATGCCTTTCCGTCAAGTATTGCTATTGTCAGCTCACGTCCCTTTATGAGCTTTTCTGCGAGCAGGTAACGCTCATATTTTGCACCTGCTTTAATTGCATCGGCAAGCTCTGAGGCGGTGTTAACTATTGAAACTCCGACAGACGAGCCACAGGATACAGGCTTGATAACGCAGGGAAGGCCGACTCTTGCGGCAACTGACTCTGCATCCTCTCGTTTTGTGTCGATGTATTCCCATTCGGGAGTCGGAACATTTGCCTCGACCATAAGTCTCTTTGAGATGTCCTTATCCATCGAGAGCAGTGCGCCAATATATCCCGTTCCTGTATAAGAGCTGATGCCGTGGCAGTCGAGAGTTGCCTGAAGCTGACCGTTTTCACCAATTGCACCGTGAAGTGCGAGGAAAACAACATCCGCTGCCTTACAAGCATCGAGAACGCCCGGGCCTATGGGTGCTTTTCTGCCACCTACACTTGCTACGAGAGCGTCAAGATCGGGTTCTGTTGATTCAACACGGTATGTGTAGCTTTTCCCTTTCTCAAAAAGAGAGGTTATATCATCGGGCGTTTCGTCGAGCCCGAGATAGAGGTCGAGAAGGAGAACCTCGTGACCACTTCTTGAGAGTGATGAGGCTATGAGTGAGCCTGATGTGAGAGAAACGTCTCTTTCGGGGCTGAGTCCCCCGGCAAGAACAACAATTTTCATATTTATTTTGCCTTTCGATTAAAGTCTTTGATGAAAGTGAATTAGTTGATGGCGTTATTTTCGCAGGAGTATTGCACGCTCCACGCCCGACAGATCCTTGAAGATCTCGTGCTTGTATCCAAGCGCAGAGGCAAGGCGAGAGACGGGGATGTGCTCTCCAATTCCAAGCTCATAGAGAATAAAGCCGTCATTTTTAATTATATGCTCGGCCTTGCGTGTGATCTCACGGTAGAACACAAGTCCGTCCTCTCCACCGTCAAGCGCACGAAGCGGCTCTTGTCTTACCTCCGGAGAAAGAGATGAGATCTCTGATGAGGGAATATACGGTGGGTTTGAAATTATCGCATCGAGCGAGCTGAGAGATGGTGGGAGAGAGGGGGCGAGAATATCTGCTAAAACTGGGACGAAACGCTCACCCACACCGTTGCTTTTTGCGTTTTCTGTTGCCACACAGAGAGCCTCGGGGCTTATATCAAGTGCGTATGCTTTTGTGTCAGCTCGCACAGACAGCACCGATACTGCAATAGCACCACTACCTGTGCCGATGTCGCAGAACACGGCGTTTGGTGGCAGATGCTTTACTGCAAGCTCGACTATAAGCTCTGTGTCGGGGCGAGGGCAGAGGCAGTCAGCGTTCAGGGCAAACTCAAGTCCGTAAAACGTAGATTTGCCTATGATATACTGAAGTGGCTCACGGGCAAGACGGCGCATAAGCGCACCGTCAAGCTTATCGCTTATGACATCCTCATCTGTTCGGTAGGGCAGGGAATGGGGTGGTATTGAGGTGTAATGCTCGAAGAGTATTGCGGCTTCGGTTTCGGCATCCTCTATACCGACCTCTCGCAGTGCGAGTACGGCCTGTTTGTATGTCATAAGCTCCCTCCCAAAATGTGATTAACGTATCAATTGTAGCACATTTTTAAGGAAAAATAAATAGTTTTTTTAAAAAAGATATATAATATACCAATTAAAACTTGAGTATCCAAAAATTTTTTTGTATTTTCTCAAAAAAAGTGTTGCTTTTCTCAAAAATTATGATATACTATAGATGTAAAAATTTTAAACGGAGGAAATTAAAATGAGTCTTTTTCAGAAAAAAGTTGAGAAGCCCAACTATTGGAAAATAGTAGGCATTACTCTTGGTATTATTGCCGGTATTGCTGCCGTTGGAGCTATTATTTACGCTCTCTACGCAAAGTGCCGCAAGAATGACGAAATTTGCGATTGCTGCGACTGCGACGATTACTGCCTCGATGATGATTTCGGTGACGAGATCGAGATCGAAGAGCTTGATGAGATCGCTGACGCTGAGTAAGCAAAAACAGAAAAAACCGTTGCGCTATGCAACGGTTTTTTTATGCTTTATTTAACCTCGAAAAACTCGACGGTCTCACCGACAGGGCCTATGCAGAAGCCTATTCTTGCAGGGTAGGGAGGATTGCTTGCGATGACAATGTCCTTGGGTTCGATTGTGATCTTATATCCTGCCTCTCTGACTGCGGCGATACACTCGTCAACGCTGTCGACAGCAAACGCAAGATGTCTGAGAGAGCCCTCACCGGGACAGTCTTTGGCTGACGCAAATATTTCGAGAATGCCACTACCTGTGTCAAGCATCATACCGATGCCCTCGCCCTCGCCCCAACTGCGAACTATCTTAAGGTCAAGTATCTCTGTGTAAAAGCGCACAAGCTCGTCAAAGTTCTCGATGCCGCACGCCTTGAGTGCTATATGATGAATTCCGTTTATCATAGCTTTTTCCTTTCTTGTATCTGTATTGCTTAAATATACTATTTAATCTTTACAAGTCTTGCAATACCACCTGCAAGCAGCTCCCCGAGAGCATCAATATCGCTCTTTTGGTTGTTTACCGAAAAGCTTATACGAATTGTTGAGTCAGCTTCCATATCCGTAAGACCAAACGCACGGAGTGAGGGGCTGACATTTCTGCTTCTCGACGAGCAGGCAGAGCCCGATGAGACGCAGACTCCACCTGCTGAGAGCAGATTGAGCATAGTCTGGCTTTTTATTCTTGGAAGCGTGACGGAGAGAATATGTGGAGCTTTTGATGTGGGCATATTGACACGTGCGCCGGCGGCGATGACTCGCTCTACGGCATACTCTGAGAGTGAGCAAAGGTGCGTGAAATTTTCCTCAAAGTGAGAGGACAGCAGTTCTGCCGCCTTTGCAAAGCCCACAATTCCCGCAAGGTTTTCGGTTCCCGCCCTCATTCCTTCCTCCTGTGAGCCACCGAGGATTATGGGCGAGATTGCGTGGCGTTTGATAAGCTCACGGCGAACGAACAGCACGCCAACGCCTGCAGGACCGTGGATTTTGTGTGCGCTGGCAGTAATCAAATCGACGGACGGGGTCTTCGGGAGAGGGATTCGCATAAAGCCCTGTGTTGCGTCACAATGGACTATGGCAAGAGGGGAGATGGATTTAATCAGCTCTGCGGCTGATTTAATATCATAAATCGCACCCGTTTCGTTGTTGACAAGCATTGAGGAGAAGAGGAAAACGCCTCGCCTTGCCTCAAGCTCGAGCACCTCAAGGTCGAGTGCTCCACCCCGTGTGGGGATTTTTACTACCTCAAAGCCACAAGAAGTGAGTGACTCTGCCGCTCGTGTAAGCGAGGGATGCTCGCTGTCCGAGATGAGTATTCTTTTTGATTCGAAATGTGTTTTAGCATTTGCGCATCCACGTATGGCGAGGTTGTTCGCTTCGCTTCCCGAGCCTGTGAATACAGGCAGGAAGGCTGAGGGAGAGAGTGAGGCCGAGGAGAGAATTGAGCTTTTTGCACGCTCAAGCTCACGGCGAGCATTCTGCCCTGCTGAGTGAAGCGAGGAGGGGTTGCCGGGAGATGACCAGATTCGACTCATCTCTGAAAGAACCTCGGGAGCAAGGGCTGTGGTTGCGCTGTTGTCAAGATAAATCATTTTCGGTATCTGTGATTATTTGAATGTAACGTAACCTATAATTGCGTTAACCTCGGGGAGATGGTTAGCAAAATTCTCTTCAAGTGCTGTGTATGTGAGAAGATAGAACATATCGCTCTTTACTGCAACGACCTGAAGGTAGTGATATGTTTTGCCCTCAAGAGTAGCTGTGTACTCAAAGCGGATTGCATCGTAGCCACCAAGCTTTTCGGTAGTTTTTATTGTTTCTTCTGCGCTTGTGTCATCGCTCGGAGCAGATGTTGTCTCATCAGCCGTGGTGGTGCTCTCACTCTCGCTTGCAGGTGAAGCTGTACCATCGGGGGAAGAGGTGGTGCTGTCGGTGGCAGTCGTGCTCTCACTCGAAATTTCGGTCTTTTCTACGAGAGTGAAATTCGGGAGAACTGCCGAGAGTGACTCGACGGACTTTGTGGAGTAATCATCAAGAGACATAAGCTCGCTTGACATAAGCATACAGGTCATAGAAACATTTGAGGTGTCGCTTGATGAATAGTAAGCCGAGGCCGTACCACCTGCCGTATTGGAGACCCAGGTAGTAGGTACATAGAGGAAGAAGGCGTCATTTTCATTTGCAACGTTTTTGAAGCCCTCGGGTGCTGAATCGTCCGAGCATCCGACAAAAATGAGTGTCAGAGCTGCTATGAGAGAGAGTATTGCAACAAATCTTTTTTTCATTTTTTATTCTCGATTCTTTATATAATTTGCAACGGCATCTGCCGCTGTAAGAATTCCTATCTTACCACTTTCATAAGTAAGTCCACCCTGGAAATAAACGGTGTAGGGAGGACGCACAGGGCCGTCTGCCGAAAGCTCGACCGATGAGCCTTGTGTGAATGCGCCTGCTGCCATAATGACGGGATCATTGTAGCCCGGCATATCCCACGGCTCAGGAGTTACGAATGAGTCAACGGGAGAGCCTGCCTGAATGCCACGGCAGAATGCGCAGAGCACCTCGGGATCGTGTGTTATTACGGTCTGGATGATGTCAGAGCGTTTCTCGCTCCACACAGGGTATGTGTCAAAGCCCATTCTCTCAAAAATGTATGCTGCAAGATGAGCAGTTTTGAGAGCCGCCGCCGTAGTGTGAGGAGCATAGAAAAGGCCCATAAACATATTTCTGTTCTGTCCAAGCGTAGCTCCGACCTCGCCACCCGTTCCAACGGTTGTCAGACGGTATGAGGCAAGCTCGACGGCTCTTGCGCTTCCTGTGATATAGCCACCTGTGAGTGCCATACCACCACCGGGATTTTTAATGAGCGAGCCGACAAGCAGATCGGCCCGGGGCTCTTTTTCGTGCGTAAACTCACCGTAGCAGTTGTCAACTACAACATAAACGCCTTCGCGGATAGCGTGAACTGCATCTGTGACGGCACTTATCTCGTCAGGGTCAAGCGTTCTGCGATTGAGGTATCCCTTTGAGCGTTGGATGAAGACGACCTTTACTTTGTCATTGGCTCTTACATAGTCGCATATTGCCTCTGTGTCAAGACCACCCTCAGCAGTAAGCTCGATCTGTGCATAGCTTACGCCGAAGTCTGCAAGTGAGCCGTCACCGTTTGCGCCCCAAATGCCGATAACCTCGTCAAGCGTGTCATAGGGCTTGCCTGCAACTGAGAGAAGAACGTCACCCGGTCTGAGACAAGCAAAAAGAGCTGTCGAGAGTGCGTGTGTGCCGTTTACGAAATTGTGGCGCACAAGCGAGCACTCCGTTCCGAATACGTGACTCCATACACGGTCAAGCACCTCTCGTCCTCTGTCATCGTATCCGTAGCCCGTTGTAGTGCCGAAGCAGGAGTCGCTGACTCTTTCCTCACGGAAGGCCTCCAAAATGCGACAGGTCATAAGATAGGAGGTGTTGTCTATCTCGGAAAATATATCCTTGAGTGCTACCTCTGCCTCTGCACACAGAGACAGAGTTTTTTCTGAAAAATTCATTTTTAGAATTCCTTTTGTTATTTGCAGTATTTTGAGTAAAATTCGTCAAGGAAGAGTGTGCCATCACTCGAGATAATTTTGAGCGTGGGAACATTGTCGGCTGACGCCGTCATTCCAAGACGGGCGAGCTTTTCTTGCGCCTCGTACCCCATTTTTTCAGCTCCGTCAAATATCTGCACAAAATGTCCTGCGGCAGAGCAGATCTGATCCTTGACATAGGGGTAGTGTGTGCAACCGAGCACAACGCCGTCAAATCCATCCTCCGCATAGGGAGAGAAAATGCCACGAAGATATTCCTCGGCACGCTCAGGTGTAAGCCCACCCTCTTCAATCATTGAGGCAAGCTCAGGGCAGGGAACTCCCACGATACAGCAATTCTCGTCCGTATATTTCTTACGGAGAGCATCAAACCGCTCCGAAGCTATGGTCTGTACGGTTGCAAGCACAAGCACACGTCGGCAGTGGGCATCGTGTGCCGCCGCAACTGCAGGCTCAATGCCGATAAAGGGCAGACTAGGGTAGCTTTGGCGAAGAATTTCGATGGAGGTTGCCGTTGTTGTATTGCACGCTATAAGAATAGCCTTTGCGCCAAGCGAGATGAGAGTCTCGCTTATGTTTTTTGTAATGGTGATAAGCTCCTCGCGACTCTTGTTGCCATAGGGTGCGTTGGCTCTGTCACCATAGTAGATGAACGATTCGTTCGGCATAATCCTCTTAAGCTCACGCAGAGCCAAAAGGCCACCCACGCCCGAATCGAACACACCAATAGGTCTGTTATCGCTCATACTCAAGCCTCAAAGGGTGCAAGAGCAAATTCATAAGCAAGAAGAACGGATGCCTCAACGTCTCTCATATCTGCCATTTCAACGCCCGAATGGATGTATCTTGACGGAATGGAGATCGCACCTGCCGCACATCCAACACCTGCGCCCTGAAGCACGCTTGTGTCAGTTCCACCGTAGAGAAGAATCTCGTTCTGATAGGGAATCTTCTTTTCCTTTGCGATGCTCTGGAGCCTTGAAACTATGCCACCATCGCAAATAACGCTTCCGTCCTTGATCTTGATAGCGGCACCGTCACCAAGTGCAACTGCCATAGGCTTTGCGCCTGCGCTGTCGCCTGTTCCCGTTACGTCAAATGCAAGAGCGATGTCGGGAGCAACTCTGTATCCTGCAGGACGTGCGCCACGAAGACCGACTTCCTCTTGAACGGAGAATACATAGTACATATCGTGGGGGCAGTTGTCGGAAAGCTTCTTTGCGATCTCGATGAGCATAGCGCATCCGATACGGTCGTCAATTGGTCTGCCTACAAAGCGATTTGTGTTGAGCTTTGTAAGTGTCTGTTCAAGAGCGAGGCAGTCACCGATCTTTACACGGCGTTCTGCTTCCTTGCGAGAGGATGCGCCGATATCAACAACAACACGGTCAGCGGTGATAGCGTCACCCTTTACGCCACCCTCGGGAACGAGAACTCCACGAGTGCCGTTTTCAAACACAACGGTTGTAAACGCTGCGGCGATAAAGTTGATGCCACCGATGGGAGCTATACGGATAAAGCCGTTATCCTCAATAAATGTGGTAATAAAGCCGATTTCGTCAGCGTGTGCGCAATAGAGAATTTTCTTTCTCTCGCCATCGGGAAGAGAGCCGTGCTTGAGAGCGATGAGGCTTCCCAGGGGGTCTATCTGATATTCGTCAACAAAGGGTGCGATTTCCTTTGCAAGAAGAGCCATAACATTTTTTTCTCTGCCCGAAACACCGTGACAGCAAACAACCTTTTTAATAAGACTATACATTTTTATATCCTCCGAAAAAATCAAAATGAGTAAGAGGTAAGGATCGAGAAGAGAAGATCCTTGATAGCAACATAATCAGAAAGTGCTATAACATTTGATGCTGAATGCAGATATCTTGTTGCCGCAGATATTGCAAGGCAACGGCAGCCACCTGCCGCCTTGTGAATGTGATTAGCATCATTACCACCGGAAACATAGCGTTTGATCTGTGCCTTTATGCCGTTTTTAGCTGCGATATCCATAGCGGCATCGACAAGCTCTCTGTCATAGATGGTTGAACGGTCGAGAAGCGAGATAACGCCACCCTCGCCGACGTTTGCGACACGGCTTGCCTTTGGAACGTTTGGCAGGTCTGCAATAGCCGTGGTCTCAAGCACAACTGCGTAGTCGGGAGTGAAGCGATGAGCCGCCAACGCTGCGCCCGAAATACCGATCTCCTCACGGACGGTGAATGCACCGATGAGGTCAAAGGGAAGAGCTATACCATTCTCCTTAATACGACGGAAGGTTTCAATTATTACTGCACAACCAAGTCTGTCATCAAGTGCCTTGCACTTTGCGTGCGAGTCATTCTCACCAAATATTACAAAATCGGACTCAAATGTACCAAAGTCACCTCTTGCAAGACAGCTCTTTGCGTCATCGCCCGAGTCGGCTCCGATGTCTATGTACATAGCGTCAACCTTTGTTGCAAGGCGTCTCTCCTCGGCTGTCTGGTTGTGAATAGCCTTTGATGCGATAACGCCGTAAACATCGCCCTCCCGTCCTCTGAAAACAACGTGTCTGCCACAGAGCACTCTTGGATCAATTCCACCAACGCATCCGAAGCGGATATAGCCCTCGGAGTCTATGTCCTTGATAATAAAGCCAACTTCGTCCATATGTGCAGAGAGAAGCACCTTTGTTGGATTGCCCTCGTCATAACCCTCGCCACTTCCCTTAAGGACGGCAAAAAGGTTACCCGCTCTGTCGGTGGAGATGCTTGCGCCCGTACCATCAAGCTGTTCTTTTATTCTTTCTGCGACCTCCTCTTCAGCACCCGTAGGGCCAAAGGCAAGGCTCAGGTGTGAGAGCAGGGAGGTTCCGTATTTAAGCTCAGTCATTTCCCATTACCTCCTTTTCGATTTCGGGGCTTGTGATGAAGAGTGCGATGAGATCTCTCATAGACTCGGCATCATTCATCGAAATAAGCTCACTGCAGGTGTGCATATTGCGAAGAGGAAGACCAATGTCAACAGTGGGAATACCACAACCGACAAGGTTTATTACGGTTGTGTTCGTGCCTGTTCCACCTGTGGAGATGGAGAGCTGATGCTTGATCTCTGCTCGGTCAGCCTCACGTCTGAGAAGCTCACGAAGTCTTTTATCGGTGATGGGAGTTGTCATTATGGAAACGCCACCGTCAAGTGCAACTGTGTCCTGCTTTTTGGTGTCGGGAGTTGTGGCGTGGTCAACGTCTGCGACAATGGCGCAAACGGGATCTATTTCAAACGCACCTGTTTTTGCGCCCGACATAAATCCACCGTCCTCCTCAAAGTTGGAGAGCTGGAGATAAACATCACCCCAGAGAGCATCCTTATCTGCCATTAGGACAGCGGCAATAGCGGCGGCGGCACAAGCCTTATCGTCAAATGCCTTGCCTGCCACACGGCGATTGCGCAAGCATCTGTATTTAGGTCTGAAGCCGACGGGTGTGCCTATCGAAACAAATTTTTCAAGCTCTTCTTTTGAGTAGCCTGTGTCGATGAGAAGCTCTGTTATCTCGACGAGTTTTCCACTCTCGCCTGCCTTCTGAAGATGAGGAGGTGTTGAGCCGACTACTCCGTAAATGTCACGGCCCTTGCCGTAGATAATGACCTCGCTTGCCTGAAGAATGCGAGTGTCAACACCACCGACGGCGCAAACGCTTAAAAAGCCACCCTCCTTGATATCTGTAACGAGCATACCTATCTCGTCAAGGTGAGCGTCAACAAGGATCTTAGGTGCGTTTTCTTTGCCTGAACGGCGAATGAAAAGGTAATTTCCAAGTCTTGAACGGCGATATTCATCAAAATATCCACCGACAAGCTCAATGAGCTTATCTGCATCGTGATCGGTGTGTCCTGAGATGGACATCAGGGATGCGATGGAAAAGGTAAGCTCACACAGGTCAATATTGTGTGTCATTTTTCGTATTCCTTTCGGATTGTTTTACTATTTTGTATTGGCTTTGGTGTGGTTAAAGCGAGTTTACTATCTCGCAGAAAAAGCGTCCACGCTCCTCGAAGTTTTTGAAGTGGTCAAAGCTTGTGCAGGCAGGCGATAGAACTACAACTCCACCGTCCTCTGTGAGAGATGCGGCAAGGCGAACAGCCGTCTCAAAATCCTCTTCAATGCAAACTTTTAGCTTTGAGTGAGGCGCGCGCTCCATAGCCGATGAGATAGCTGCAGAAATCTTTGGAATAGCCTCGCCCGTTATCACAACAACGGAAGCCGAGGCGCAGAGCGCATCTGCAAGAGATGAGAAATCAGTGCCCTTGTCACGTCCACCGAGAATTACTGTTGGACGGTACTCTGCAAGTACGGAGAGTGCCGCCATACTTCTTGTGGGGCTTGAGTCAATGGAGCTGTTGTAAAATCTTGTATTGCCTATGGTTCTGACAAGCTCAAGACGGTGATGAACGCCACCGAACTCTCCTGCAACCTCCCTTATAATTTCGAGAGGAACGTATCCCCAGGTAAGCGCAATTGCCGTCATATAGTTTTCAACATTATGTATGCCCGGCAGCTTTATATCGGCAACTTTCAGCACCTCGCATTCGCTTTCTCCATCCGAGAAGATGATGCATCCGTCACGCAGGAAGAGTGCCTTGGCGTTTCGGATATCACCACAGAGAGAGTGGTAGCTGTCACGATGCGCCGAGAAGAGAATAAGCTCGCCATCAAAGCCGGATGCAGCACCTCTTGAGCCGTCATTTGCTCCGTTGAGCACAAGACGGGAGGTGTCTTTACCGACAACTCTGTATTTGGCAGCAGTATATTCGTCCATACCACGATGCCAGTCAAGATGGTTTTCCGAAATATTCGTGATAGCTGCGGCATAGGGTGAGGCTGTATGCGTCATAAGCTGGAAGCTTGATATTTCAAGCACGCATTTGTCGTTCTCGCTCATACCGTCGGCGTCTGCAATAAGTGGAGTTCCGATGTTTCCACCGAGGTAGACACGGCCATTTTTCTCGGCTCGTGAGAGCAGAAGATGGGTAAGGGTTGAGGAGGTGGTTTTTCCGTCACTTCCCGTGACAGCAAACACACGCGCCTTTGAGTTTTCGATTACATATTCAATTTCTGAGGTAAGTATTGCTCCACGATCTTGGGCAAGTGGAAGCTCGCCTCTGTCGGGTCTGATTCCGGGAGAACGGAATATAACCGTGTCACTCATATCCTCCCTGTCGCATATCCCCACGGTTGGATCGCAGTCGCAAACAAAGCTGACACCCGAGCCCTCAAGATAGGCAACGTCACCGGTAAGCGACGTCTTAGGCTTTCCGTCACGCACAATAGTGCGTGCGCCAAGACCGAGAGCGCACAGATGCGCCGCCGTCTTGCTGTTTGAAACCCCAAGACCGAGAAGTATAACACGTAGGCCTCTGTCTGCTATTTCTTTAAATGTAATCATATCATTCACCTGATAAAAAAATAATCCAAATTATATTATATAATATATTTTCAAAATGTGCAACACCTTTGAGCAAAAATCAATAAAAATTAACATAGAATTTATTCACAAAGGAAAATATTTAAACAAAGAAAATTACAATACTCTATTGACATAGAACAAATGTTCTGATATAATACATAAAGAACATTTGTTCTATACGGGCTTATAAATAGACGGAGGGAAAAATGGATAGGCGAGAGGCGAGTGCTGACAGGTGCATTCTGCATATTGATATGAACAATTTCTTTGCGACGGTGGAGTGCCGTGGCAGAGACGATCTTGTAGGCAAGCCTGTGGCGGTTTGTGGGGATGCAGAGGCGAGACGGGGGATTATCCTTGCGAAGAATTATGTTGCCAAGGAGCACGGGGTGCAGACGGGCGAGTCCATACTTGATGCGAGGCGCAAGTGTCCGTCTCTTTGTCTGCTTCCTGCGCATTACGATGAATATATCAAGGTTTCAAGGCAAGCGAGGGCGATATATGCAGAATACACCGATCGCATTGAGTCATTTGGAATTGACGAGTGTTGGCTTGACGTGACAGGCAGCAGCAAGCTTTTTGGAGACGGACGGATGATTGCCGATGAAATCAGGGAACGCATAAAGAAAACGCTTGATGTTACGGTTTCGGTTGGCGTGTCATTTAACAAGGTTTTTGCGAAGCTTGGCAGTGATCTAAAGAAGCCGGATGCCACAACGGTTATATCAAGAGAGAACTTCAAGGAGCTTATCTGGGGGCTTCCCGTGTCGGAGCTTTTGTTTGTCGGACGTGCTACAAGCGCAAGACTTCATAACCTCAGAATTGACAGTATTGGAGAGCTTGCTCTCGCTGACGAGGGGATGCTTCGGGCTTGTCTCGGCAAGAATGGACTTACTCTCCAATGCTATGCACAGGGTAGGGACAGCTCACCAGTATTGCGTAATGATGAGTCATATCCCATAAAGAGCGTGGGAAACAGCACCACAACACCGAGAGACATTATGACGCAAAGGGAGGCTGAGATAGTCCTCGCTGTGCTCTGTGAGAGCGTTGGAGTGAGGCTTAGGGCGGAGGGGAAGAGATGCACAGTTGTGAGGGTTTCGGTGCGAGGGGCTGACCTTTCGTGGCGCACAAGACAATGCAGAGTTGAGCCGACGGCGTCGGAAAGAGAGATATATTACGCCGCCAGAAATCTCTATATAAGCGAGAGTGATGGAGCACCTGTCAGAAGTCTTGGGGTTTGTGGTGCTGAGCTTATGCCTGCGCGTGACGAGCAGTTGTCGATTTTTGATACGGAGAGGGATGGGCGCAGGCGGCTTGATGATCTTGAGAGGGTAGCTGACCTGATCCGTCAGAGGTACGGTAAATACGCCATACGCCGTGGTCTTATGCTTGAAGATCCCGAGCTGTCGGGATTTTGTCCGTACGAGGACCACACCGTTCACCCGATAGGAAGAATATCATAAAAAGAAAGCCAACACACCCTGTTGGCTTTCTCCTTTATATTGCGAAATTACTGTGTAACCTCTGCCGTGTCCTCACTCTCGGTGCTGTCGGCAGACTTTTCTACAAACACAGCGGCATCGAAAACTGTTGTAAGAGCCTTTTCCTCGGCAAGCTGATACCTAAGGTAGCCGGGATAGTAATATGTATCGAACATTTTTTCAATATCCTCAGCCTTGTAATTATAACCCATCTCGTTATAATAGTCCACATAATACTGAACTGCCGAATCGTAATCCTCATCGGTAATCTTGATACCCTCTGCCTCAAGGATATAATACACTATCATATCACGCTTTACAGAGTCCTCAGCCTTCTTCTTGAGAACCTCATCGGTCTGACCTGTTGCTGTCATATACTCCTCGTATGTAACACCAAGCTGTTTTGCCTGATAGATCATATAGTTGACGTTGGAGTTGTAGTAGTAGAGATAATGTTCATCGGGGTAGGAGAGAACGGTAGCTGTCGCCTCAAGCTTTTCCCAGATCTGAGGATAAACCTCGTTGAGAAGATTGTAGTCCTCAAGCTGTTTCAGATAATCCTTGTAATACTCATAGTAGCTTTCGGGTGTGGTATATTTTCCACTTGTAAGCTTCGACGCTTCCTTGTCGGTGAACTCAAACTCCATAATGCCCTTGAGATTGATTTCAAAAACAGCTTCCTTGCCTGCAAGCTCTTTGTTTCCGTAGTCCTTGGGGAATGTTACGCTTATATCAAATTTAGTTCCGGGTGTCTTGCCGATAATACCATCGGCAAAGCCGGGAATAAATCCACTGTTTTCCTCATTGAGAAGCAGGCCTGCATCTGTGTCAGCACCTCTGTCAATAGCCTCTCCGTCAATCTTGCCCGTGTAGTCTATAAGAACATAGTCCCATTCCTCAGTTACACGGTCGGTCACAAGAGTGTATTTAAAGTCCTCTTTTTCTTTATAATAGTCAAGCATAGCGTAAAGCTGTCCCTGCATCATCTTGTCGGTGATCTCCGAGGGGAGCTTTGCGACCTCAAGCTCAATGCCCTTGAAGGTCAGAAGAATATGCTCGGAGAGAGTGATGCCGTCAAACGTCAGCTTCTCGCCAACGGGGAGAGTTTCGTACGCAGGGTTTTCTGTTGTGGATGCGTTATCGGAATTGGGCGAGGTAATGCCTGCCTGACCGAAAATATCAGTAAGACTGCAGGAGCACAGAAGAGATGTAGCTACAAGCAGAAGCAAAACTGCAACAACTATTTTTTTCATTAAATTATTCTCCTTAATTTGAAAAATACCGCATCTCCGACACCGTCGGAAATGCGGTATTCGGTAGTCACGGAAAATGCTTACGCTTCCTTAACACTGACTACTTCCTTGCCGTCATACATGCCGCATTCGGGGCAAACGTGATGAGCCTTGATGAGTGCCTGACAATTGGGGCACTTTACAAGACCGGGAGTTACAAGCTTCCAATTAGCGCGTCTCTTATCTCTGCGAGCCTTGGATGTTTTTCTCTTCGGTACTGCCATAACCTACACCTCCTATATTTCTAACATAAAATTTTTCAATTTAATTTGTCGTCATTCCTCATCGTCGTCAGCAGCTTCAAGAAGCTCCCTCAGCTTATTCCAGCGAGGGTCGATCTCCTTGGTCTGACATCCACAAGGTGTATCCGAAATCTTTTTTCCGCATTTGGGGCAAAGTCCTCTGCAATCGGGCGAGCAGAGCAGTCTTGAGGGAAGCTCAAGGAACACCGATTCAAAAATAGCATCGTCGGGGCAGAGGATACCTCTGCGAACAACGAGATATTCATCGGCCTTCTCTTCGAGTGTCTCCTCGCTCATCGTTCCCTCGGTAACGAGAGTACGGATGAAATCTAACTCCAGAACATCCTCAACTGTGTCGAGACAGCGAGCACATTCGCCACGAAAAGGAACAGAGACGGTAGCTTTAAGCGTGACAAGACCTGCCTGTCCACTGATGCTGCCACTAATACGAGCACCCGGAAGATAAGTAATTCCATAGGGTGCGGCATCGAGAGCAAGCTCACCTTCGATGGCCATACTGTATATCTCACCACGCAAAATGGCAGACAAATCAATTACCATCAGTGAAACCTCCTACAAGATAACGGCATAAAAAGCGACAATACATATTATAATACGAAAAGTCGAATATGTCAAGAAGTTTTTATGAATTTATCGAGTATTTTTGCAAAAAAGCCGTCAAATTTGAAGCAAAGCACGACAAACGGATGCATTTATCTTAATTGTCAACCGCTATGCGATAGCTTCCCGAGCAAAGCGGGAATACTATGCGAGAGCCGTCGCGTCGTCCATCAAGCTCGTCAAGCGTCATAGAAAGGTCATTTATTCTGATGCTATCCGATGCGCAGACGAGACGAAGCTGAGCAACTGTACCTGCGGGAATAGTAAATTCATATTCATACCGACCGTTGAGAATAGCCCACGAGGAGACGATCTTTCCCTGTACCGAATTGTATTCTGCACGAGCGTATGTGATTTTGTGCTGTCCGCTTGGCATCTCGTCCTCGCTTCTCATATCGGGAGTTGGCGAGAGGATAAAGCACTCAAAGCCGGGTGCGTGGGGATGGGGCTTTATGCCACACATTCCCGAATAGAACCACTCGACCACAGCACCGTAGGCATAGTGATTGAATGAGTTCATTGATACCTCACCAAAGCCACCGTCAAGCGTATATGAATTCCATCTTTCCCAGACGGTTGTAGCTCCGTTTCTTACGGAATAAAGCCAGCTTGGGTCTTCGGTTTGTAAAATAAGCGAATAGCAAAGATTATCAAGACCGACCTTTGAGAGAGTGGGACAGAGAATTCCTGTGCCGACAAAGCCTGTGCTCAGCCTGTAACCATTAGAGACTATCTTTTCTTTAAGGCGCAAGACAAAAGCGTTTTTGCATTCTTCGGGTGCAAGGTCAAACGCAAGCGCAAGCAGATATCCCGTCTGAGTGTCGATCTTGAGCTTGCCGTTCTCGATATATTCCTCCCTCCAATGCGAGAGTACGGTGTGCCTGAGCGCACGATAATGAGCAGCACGCTCGGGACGGTCAACAAGGATGCTGAAAGTCTCCATAAGAGCGGCATCGTAGGCGTAGAATGAGATGGAAATATATCTTTTGTCGGTAATCTCGTAGTTGAGCCAATCTCCGTACGCTGTGGATGCGCCGTCAAGACCGAAGCGTGTGAGATATTCCATATAGTATTCCATTGAATCATACTGCCGTCTTATAATGTCCTCGTCACCGTACATCTGCCAGAGTCTGTGAGGAACAATAAGTCCTGCGTCAGCCCAGGCGGCAGCACCACCACGGTCTTCAAATACTCTTGGTGCAACGGAGCAATACGCTCCCTCAAAGCCTATCTGCGAGTCGGATAGATCGCAAAGCCACTTACGCATAAATGAGCGAATGTCGGCAAGATATGACGCAGCACCGGCAAATATCTGCGTGTCGCCTGCCCAACCGAGTCGCTCGTCACGCTGAGGGCAGTCAGTGGGGATGGATAGGTAATTGCTTCTCATACCACGCACTACATTCTTATAGAAGCGATTTATTTCCTCATCAGAGCAGGTAAAGCTGCCACTCTCTTCAAGAACCGATCCAATAACGTCACCGTATACGGTAAGAACTTCAATCTCGCTGTCTGCACGAAGCTCGATATATCTGTAACCAAAAAAGCTGTGCGTGGGGAAATACATCTCTCCGGGTGCGCCCGACGCAACATAAACGAGGCGAGAGAGAGCTGAACGGTAATTTTTGAGATAAAGGCTACCCTCAGGGCCGTCGTTGCCGCGGCTCTCCTCACCCGAATCATTGAGCATTTCGGCAAAGTACACCTTGATTTTCGTTCCTCTCGGAGCGTTGAAGATAAGAACCGGACGGCCAACGGAGTTTTCGCCCATATCGAGAATGAGCGCAGCGTCGGTCGGGAGCGTCATAGTCTCACAATCCTCACCTACGGCTTTATTAATAACATTGATTTTTCCGTATTTGCTTCCGTTGTCGCCCACTCCGGAGTGGAGAACGGCAGAGCGTGGGCGCAGGCGCAGGGATGGACGGGAGCGCACAGGCGGGCCGTCAAGCGCAACTATCTCGCCCTCAAATCCATCGTGGCGGACAGCACTTACCCAACTGTGAGCCTCGGGAAAGATGGATGGCTCTGGTATTGTCGAATCGTAATACTCACCGTCCCAGATGTCAGCCGTGAGAACGGGGCCACAAATGGAGGCGAGCCAGCTTTCGTCGGTTGCGTAAATGAAGCTGTCACCGTCAGCGTACAGAATTTCAACCTCTGCGGCAAAGGCAGGAGCTTTCGAGCCGTAGAAGTTGAATGAAATTCGGCCGCTCCACCAACCGGGAGAGACCTCTGCAACTATGCGATTGTGCTCGGAGCAGAGGGATGTTATATCATATTCATATTCAAATACTCGTCTGCGATAATCGGTAAAGCCCGGCTTGTACTCGTCGCATATCATTCTGCCGTCGACCTCGTGTCCGATGCGCACGCCGTTTATAAAAGCATCAAAAATGCCGAGAGCTGTTGCACGGAGCGTTATGCGCTCAACGCCACGGTCAAAATCGGGCGAAAACTCGCCCATAAGAGTGAGAAGTCCACGCCCACCTTCAAGCTCAAAGTCATAGCTGTTAAACCTCTTGTTCTTCCAAGGATCAGGACGAACAACCCCTGCGCTTTCTGGATGAGTAATAAATATAGCCTGTTTCATTTTGTATATCTCCTTTGTACACAAAGAAAAAGAATAGGTAACGAAAAAATTATATCATATCAAATCGGATTTGGCAATATATAAAGGTGGAAAAAACAAAAATGGAAACAATCAGGCGTAATTATTTTTGAGCATTTATTGCAAAGAGTGCAGTATAAATCCCACGAAATTACAGATAATAATATCACGATTTGTAGAATCATGTAGTACAGGAATTTGTTATGAGGCAAGTCCCCGGCTTTGCTCGACTGTGCTAAAAGAGAAACAAAGGAGATTTTATATAAATGAAAGCAACAGGAATCGTGAGAAGGATTGACGATCTCGGACGAGTTGTCATTCCTAAGGAAATAAGAAGAACTATGCGCATTCGTGAGGGCGACCCTCTTGAAATCTACACTGACAGAGAGGGAGAGGTAATATTTAAGAAGTATTCCCCCGTGGGTGAGCTTAATTCATTTGCCGCACAGTACGCAGAAACTCTTCATAAGACGGGAGAAATTGCAGTTATAATCTGCGACAGGGATGCAGTTATTGCCGCCGCAGGCGTGCCTCGCAAGGACTATCTCGAAAAGCATATCTCAAAGGAGCTTGAGAAGATAATTGAGGGGCGTTCAATGTATGTCCGTCAAAGTGGTGAGGAGAAGCTGCTCCCGACGATTGACAGCGCACATCGCATAAGCTGCGCTGCTCCCATTATCTCGGAGGGCGACATCCTCGGTTGCGTGGCGTCATTGCTGCCCATTGACGCATCGGAGAGACTTCAGAGCGAAAAAGACCGTGGAATTGAGCACAAGCTTGTAATGACTGCTGCAGCTTTTCTTGGCAAGCAGCTTGAGTCTTAAAGAGGTTGTAAGCTTACAAATTAAGCTATCGTGGCAAAAAAGTTACGATAGCTTTTTTTGTTTTTTGAAAAACCCCTTGATTTATGTCGGAGTTTATATTATAATTAATATTAACTGTAAATATTAATTTGCAGCTTGAAAAATGATGGAGTTTTTATTATGAACGATACTGTTGTAAGAAGCATCGCAAAGGTCAGGAAGGCAGTTATTCCTGCCGCAGGACTTGGAACGAGGATGCTCCCTATATCCAGAGCAGTTCCAAAGGAGGTTCTGCCGATAGTTGACAAGCCTGCCATCGCTTATCTCGTTGAGGAGGCGGCAAAGTCAGGTATAACCGATGTGCTTATAATCACAGGGCGTGGCAAGGGTGCAATCGAGGACTATTTTGATTATTCTCCCGAATACGAGGCGGCGTTTGTCGCAAAGGGACGGGAGGAGCAGATATCTCTTATGAGAGAGGATGCCTCTCCGGAGGGTGTGCGCGTTTTCTTTATGAGACAGAGAGAGACCCGTGGTCTTGGGCACGCCATCGGATGCGCACGCAGTTTTGTTGGTGACGAGCCTTTTGCCGTACTCTACGGTGACGATATTATTATCTCAAAGACACCTGTAACGGCACAGCTTATCTCTCAGTATGAAAAGCACGGCAAGTGCGTTTGTGGAGTCAAGGGTGTACCAACTGAGCTTGTTATGAAATATTGTTCACTCAAGGCTCGTGCCATATTTGGCACAGAGGGAGAGGTGGGATGCGAATATTTCGTTGATGACATAATCGAGAAGCCGAAGAGTGAGGCGGAGATTTATTCAAATCTTTCCATCCTCGGACGTGTAGTTCTGACTCCCGATATCTTTGATCGCATCGACAGCTTGTCGCCCGGTGCAGGTGGCGAGATACAACTGACGGACGCTATTGCAGAGAAGGCGAGGGAGGACGGAATTATCGCTCTTGATTTTGATGGTGAGCGTTTTGACCTCGGTTCAAAGCTTGGATTTTTGATGGCTAATGTTACTGCAGCCGCCACACATCCTGAGACGAGCGAGGCGTTTTTAGCATTTTTGAGAGAATTTATGAAGGACAGATGAGGGCTTGACTATGGGAAAGAGAATTTCAAAAGAGAATTATTATCTTGATATAGCGCAGACAGTAAGCGAGAGAAGCACCTGTCTTCGTCGCCGCTTTGGTGCAATAATCGTAAAGAATGACAGCATCATTTCCACAGGCTACAATGGTGCGCCCAGGGGAAGAGCGAACTGCGACGAGCTCGGCTATTGCTACCGTGACAAGCTCGGCATTCCGAGAGGCGAGAGATATGAAATGTGTCGCTCCGTTCACGCAGAGGCTAATGCTATTATAGCTGCACCCCGTGAGCAGATGCTCGGCTCTACCATCTATATGTGTTGTACCTCGCCTGTTGACGGTGCTATTATGAGTGGTACTACAAGCTGTATGATGTGCAAGAGAATGGCTATCAATGCGGGAATTGAAAAGCTTGTTGTCAGGGATGACAAGGAAAACTTCAGAGTAATCTATGTAAGCGAGTGGATCGTGGACGATGACTCGCTTTCAGGAGTATTCGGTTATTGATTTTTATGCAGGTCTGAAAGGAAAAACAAATGAACACCATAAAAAGAATTGCTTGTTTTGCACTTGCGCTGATGCTTGCGCTTCCTATGTTTACATCCTGTGCAAATACATTTGTAAATAACGCCGGCAATATGACCGACAAAAAGACAGGTATAACATACACTTATGTTTACACAAGCGTATATCAGCCTATCGCTGTTTCCACAGAGTCATATATTATCTGGAAACACAACAATGTCAAGATAAATTACTATCCCATCGAGGGACTTGAGCCTACCGAGTGGCTTTATTCCGACTACGGCGAGCTGCTCTGCTCAACGGGCGAAGAGCTTCCGTCTCTTGAGGGCTTTGGCGCAAAGGGTGCGTTTATCTGTCTTGAGGGTACGTCCGCTGTCTCCCTTTTTGAAATAAAGGACAAGACGACCGTTGACAAGATAGTTGAAGCCTACACCACGGGTGAGCGTGAGAAGTACCCCTCAGATCCCTCGGGTTCGACCTTCTCGCTCAAATTTATCTCCGACGAATATCCCGAATTTTATTATAACCTCATTCTTATTGCCTACGCTGACTCCACCTATCTTTATGACAGGCTCAACGGAATTTATGTAAATATGGGCGATTTGTTTGATGAGTACGATCTCTATGGTACATACGGCTATGACGACTGAGTTTGAAAAAGATTTTATTATAAGAAGCTTTGGTGAGGAATATGTCTCCGAGGCGGCAGAGATTGAGAAGCTGTGCTTTTCTGAGCCGTGGAGCGAGACTGCTCTCCAATATATGTTTAACTCACCAAACACATACGCAGTTGCGTGCATTGAAAAGGAAAGTGGCAGGCTTGTCGCTTACGGTGGGCTTGAATACGTGCTTGACGAGGCAGAGCTTACCAATGTTGCAACACACCCTGATTTCAGAAGAAGAGGGTGCGCTCGTGCCATAATGGAGGCACTTGAACGCTACATCTCAATTCGTGGTGTTAAGCGAGTTTGGCTTGACGTTCGCAAATCCAATGAAATTGCGATTGACCTTTACCGGAAATTCGGCTTCACTGCGGCAGGTATCAGACCAAAATACTACCGTTTTCCACTTGAAGACGCAATTCTGATGGTCAAAAATATTACTTAAGGCAGAAAACACAAAATGTTAATCCTCGGAATAGAAACCTCCTGCGATGAAACAAGTGCGGCGATCGTGGGGGATGTAGGGGAGGGAGGAAGACTCCTCGCTCTCTCGAATATTGTAGCGTCGCAGATATCCACACACAGACTCTACGGTGGTGTTGTTCCCGAAATTGCAGGAAGAGCGCATATTGAGGCGATATCGGGCGTTGTCGAGAGTGCATTTGCCGATGCCGGTGTAAGCATACGCGACATTGACGGTGTTGCAGTTACAACTCATCCGGGTCTTATCGGCGCACTGCTTGTCGGCGTCAATTTTGCCAAAGCCTTTGCGTTTGCAAATTCGCTTCCTATTTTGTCGGTCAACCATATTCACGCACACACAGCGGCGGCGTATCTTACAGAAGAGCCACCAAAGCCACCGTATGTTTCGCTTGTTGTTTCGGGTGGTCACACTTCGTTCTATCTTGTCAAGTCATATACTGAATATGAAGAGCTTGGAGGAACGAGAGATGACGCCGCAGGCGAGGCGTTTGACAAAATCGGCAGAGTTATAGGTCTTTCGTATCCTGCAGGAAAGGATATGGATGCTCTTGCAAGTGCAGGCTTTGCGTCAGGACGGAGTATTGACGGCTTGCGTTTGCCAAGTCCTGCGATGGCAGGTGACGAGATCTCGTTTTCGTTCAGTGGACTTAAAACTTCAGCACTCAATTATCTAAACAAGCTATCCCAACAGAACATAGAGGTCGATAGGGAGGCATTTGCCGCGCTCTACACAGAGACCGTCTGCACAGCTATTGCAAAGAAAGTTCCGCTTGCACTTAAAAGAGGTGGTTGTGATACACTCGTTATGTCGGGTGGAGTTGCCGCAAACTCGCATCTTCGCCGTGCAGTAGCAGAGGCTTGCATAAAGTCGGGCGCACGCCTAATCCTGCCGCCCGTCTCCCTTTGCGGAGACAATGGTGTTATGGTTGCAGCACAGGGCTATTACGAGCTTCTTGCAGGCAGAGTGTGCGACACATTCCTAAATGCATCAGCTGAGGATGACTAAATTTTTAAGAGGAAAATATGCAGGATAATAAGGAAAAAGCCACAATCGGCGCAAAAAGCGATATGAATTATGGCATAAGTTACGGCTATTCGGTCATAAGTCTGCCGGGCGCAGCCCTCGATTTTTTTCCGAAAGCAAAGAAAAGTGATATATACGTGCTTGTTGCCTATCTCTCCGATCCCACGGTGAGTGTAGAGGAGCTTGCAGAAAAATGCTCGACCTCCGAGGCAACGGTCGATGAGGCTCTCTATTTCTGGATGGAGGCGGGAATTATTGTTCCTCCTCCCAAGCCCACCACCTTGCCTGAAGCTGATAGCGAGGAGCTTGATGAGGCAGAATCAGTTGATACGACGGAAACTGCAGAGTCGGCAGAGGTGGAAGCGTCGGCAGAGGCGGCAGAAGAAGCCGAAAAGGCAGATGCTACCGAGGAGAGCGCACCCAAGGGCAAGAAGTCACGCAAGGGACGAGCAGTCTCAAAGAGCGAAGCGAAGGCAAAGGCGGGCGATCCATCTACTGTAACGATGTCGGAGCTGTCGGAATCGGTTGAGGGCAACCAGGGTGTCACCGATATGATTGACAACTGCGAGCGCATTTGTGGCAGAATATTCAACACAAATGAGGTGTCGAAGATTGTTGCGCTAAAGGAATATTTGGGCGTTACCTCAAAATATATCGAGCTTGTTGCGACATATTGTGTAGATATCGGAAAGTCGTCGACAAGATCCATTGAAAGCTCGGCGGCAAAATTCTTTGATCAGGGAATTCGTGACGAGGAAGCACTTGACAAATATATGATCAGGCACTACAAGCTTACCGAGATTGAGGGAAGATTGCGTGCGCTTTTCGGTATCAATATGACACGCTCGCTGACCAAGAAGGAGCAGAGAATTCTTGAAACCTGGGTCAAGACATATTGCTATGGATATGATGAAATAAAAATTGCGTATGAGATTACTGTTGACGCAATACAAGAGCCGAGTCTGAATTACACGAATGCGATACTTGAAAAATGGCATTCAAGGGGACTTGCTGATGCAGAGATGATTCGCAAGGCACTTGCAGAGGAGGCAGAAGAGAAGCCACGTGATTCTCAGAGCTTTGACTCAGATGACTTTTTTGAGGCGGCACTCAGCCGTTCCTATCGTAATTCAGGCACAACCCCTGAACTACCTCCCGAAACCACTCCCAAGAAGACAACAAGGCGAACAAAAAAATAAATTCATCCGTCAAAGAGGATAAAAATGGGCTACAATGTAGAAAATTTCAGGCGCATTCGTGCAGAATACGCACAAAAATACAAGAGAGCAGAGGCAGAGGCTAATGAACGCAGAGCTGAGCTTTGGGAAAAGATTGAGGGCTTGCGTGAAATAGATCGCATTCTTTCAGCCACAAGCGTAAGGCTTCTGTCCGTCATAATCGGCAAGAGTGGCGAGAGCTTTGAGAGAGTCAAGGAGGACGCACAGGCACTTTCTGCCGAAAGAGACAGACTTCTGCTTGCTAACGGCTACCCGACAGACTACTCCGATCCGAAATACGAATGCGATATCTGCCACGATAGTGGCTACCACAACGGCGAGATGTGTGAATGTATGCGCCGTGCGCTCGTTATGGCAGGATACGAAAGCTCGGGACTCGGTCAGCTTATGCTCAAGCAGGACTTCTCGACCTTTAGTCTTGAGTATTATCGCTCAAATCCTCGTACCTATGACAATATGTGCTATGTATATAACACGCTTCGTGAGTACGCAAGCACCTTTGAGCCAAGCCGTGCGACAAATATTCTGCTTATGGGCGGAACGGGACTTGGCAAAACACACCTCTCGACAGCCGTTGCAAAGGAGCTTATAACGAGAGGCTTTGACGTTGTTTATACCGATGCCATCGGAATGGTGGCGGATTTTGAACACGCAAGATTTGGCAACGCTGCAGGTAACGAGAGTGGAAACGAAACAGGCCGTTACTTTGATTGCGATCTTCTCATCATCGACGATCTTGGTGCTGAGGTCAACAATCAGTTTACAATAAGCTGCATCTACAATGTCCTCAACACAAGAATTAATCTGAATATTCCCACCATCATAAGCACAAATCTCAACCAAAAAGATCTCAACGCAAGATACTGGGAACGAATTACAAGCCGTATTTTAGGTGAGTTTCAGCCGTTGGTGTTTAGTGGTAGTGATGTCCGCAAACAAAAACTACTAAATTGAGCTTTGATAAAACGCCTGATACTTTGTTGCTCCTCGACTCATCCCTCGACTGTCGCCAAGACAGCCATCGGGAATCGTCTGTGGTGCGCCTCGTCTCAGGCGTTTTCTCTTTGCTCATATAAGCTACTTCTATCCTCCTCGACTTATCCCTCGACTATCCTATTGATAGCCGTCGGGAATCGTCTGTGGTGCGCCTTGCCTTGGGCGTTTTCTCTTTGCTCATCTACTGTTTGAGCTTATACTCGGTTGCTCCTCGACTCATCCCTCGACTGTCGCCAAGACAGCCGTCGGGAATCGTCTGTGGTGCGCCTTGCCTTGGGCGTTTTCTCTTTGCTCATCTACTGTTTGAGCTTATACTCGGTTGCTCCTCGACTCATCCCTCGACTGTCGCCAAGACAGCCG
>JAZPXL010000038.1:0-3980 GCA_045543615.1 Eubacteriales bacterium | reverse complement strand
GCATCAAGAGCAAGGACGGCAAGACCTATCCACAGGCAAACTCTTACCCATATTCCGACTATACAGAGAATTGCACCGATAGCAAACAAATAGAAAAAACGGAAGAGAAAGTTTGAGAGCACAAAGCCCCAGAACATCCCCGCAGGATATTTTCTTTTCATAATAAGACCTCCAAAAATTTTTACTGTATAATTTCAAGCAAACGCATTTTAGCTCTCATCGCTCACAAAGCCACGGTGTTGCCACAATACAAGAGCAAGAATTACATAGCACGCAAGCTCTGCGCCAAGCGTGGCAAATGAGCCTACCCTTATCATATTTTGTGAGACAAAAAATATATTGGCAAGCTGTGCTGTGCCACAGATTGCAGGAATTGTCCACAGAACACGGGACAAGCCAAGCTCCCTTGTGGATGCGCTAATGAACATTATCCACATAGCAAGCGTTACCAAAAGCGAAACAAAGCTTAAAACGGGGCTTATGTTGCTTGCAACAAAGCGTATTGCATCCTCCGTGAGTGCTCTGTACCAAATAGGCGAAAGTGTCGCTTCAAGCGCAGAGAGCGCAAGCAGAAGCATTTTTACGCCAAGCACCCGATAAACTCTGCCACCTTTTTTGATCTGTGAGAGCATCTGGCACACCAAAAGTCCAACAAGAACTATCGCAACAAATTCAAGACGAGTGATATTTTGAGAAATATAGGCGATGACAGTACCAAAGTTTTTTATGTTCGGGATATCCTGAATATTTCCGGTAGCAAAATAAACATAAAGAC
Source organism: Eubacteriales bacterium (assembly GCA_045543615.1). Taxonomy (GTDB): domain Bacteria; phylum Bacillota; class Clostridia; order Oscillospirales; family CAG-272; genus CAG-390. Next base: position 3,205 of record JAZPXL010000038.1, on the reverse strand, counting down.
CCTGAAGTACGGCAATAGCGAACTCAAACGCAAGAAGTGTTATCATCGCAATTCTTGTGCCAACAGCAAGACGGCAGCTGTTGTTGCTTTCATAAGAAGTCTTTTCAACCAAGGAAATAAAGAAATACTCTATCGACAGCCCCAAAGCCGAGCTTACATACGCAATAAGAATTGCGAGTGCGCCGGGGAAAGATTTGTTTAGCACAAGCTCCCACGAAGCCGACAAAACAAACGGCACGAGCAACGACAGCCACAGCCAACCAATGAGTGTTAGCACCCGTTTATAATAGCCCCAGCCTCTCTCTGCAATAAAGCTGTAATTTATGTTGATTTCTTTTGTCTTGAAGGAATAAAAAACATACAGATATCCCAACACCTCAAGCAAAATCAAAAGATGATTGTGATACTGCCCACCAAGCATTTGCTCGGTAGTGAACGGTATTGTCAAAATATATGTGCCAAACACGGCAATAATATAAGCCTTGCCCGCCTTTTTATAGAACGAATGTCGCTCAAAGGCGATGCGCTCGTCCCCACCTGCGTGAAATCTGATAGCTCCAACAAGGAGAATGCCTACTCCGAGGATCAGAATGACAGCTTCCGTATATGTGCAGAGCGAATGAAAATCATCCTGAATAATCAGCGTCACCGTCCTGCTTGCAACGTAAAGCAGAGTAACAAGCACCGAAAGCAAAATGCCACGGCTGTAAATCTTGCCACACTGAGCATTTATTCTTTCATCGTTAAACATCACTCTTCCTCCCAAAACAAATCATTAAGTGTGCATCCAAGCACCCTGCAAATATTGCGACACAGCCCAATTGTAGGATTGTAATCCCCGTTTTCAATCATATTTATAGTTTGCCTTGACACGCCTATTATCCTTGCAAGCTCTGTTTGAGATAAATTCCTCTCAAGTCGGGCCTGCTTCATTTTCTCGTTCATAGCCCCTCCTTGTCAAATATATTTGACATTTATCATTATAGCACACCCCACGCTGATTGTCAATTATATTTGACAATTTTGCAAAAAATTTGTTTTAAAAAATGTATAAAAAAGAACGGCCGAGAGTAACAGTTTGGCCACTCCCGGCGCTTTTGTTATAGACTAATTCAAAAATTTATGATATAATTATAAAAAAGATCCAACCTTTTTCAAAATCTGTGTCTATATGGGTGAAAGCTTTCAACGAGGTACAAACAAGTGAACAGACAAGATGCCGAAAAAATCATAACTGAATATCTGAAGCCCATATTTGGCTTTGCACTTAAGCGGTGTAAAAACGCATACGATGCGGAGGATCTATCGCAGGATATCGTATTAAAAGCGTTCCGCGCGCTTTTGATCAAAGACGATATCGGAGATGTTAGCAAATTTATATGGACGATTGCACATAACGCGCTCAGTAATTATTATAGAGATGCCGCCAAAAGCGTGATAGGCGTATCCATTGATGAGGTAGCAGAGGTCATTGCAGACCCGGACTCTATTTTTGATGACAACGACAACGCTGATAGCGTCCACAGATTGCAGAGCGAAATAGCATATCTTTCAAAACTCCAGCGAAAGATTGTAATTGCGTACTATTTTGAAAACCGTAAGCAAGCCGATATTGCTAAAGATTTGGATATTCCTCTCGGCACAGTCAAATGGCACTTGTTTGAAGCAAAAAAAGAATTGAAACGAGGTATGGATACTATGAGAAAAACAAGTGAGTTGAAATTTAATCCTATCAAATTCCATTCATATGGTATTAACGGTACTGTAGGGACAAAAAGCCAAGACGAGTTTTTCCGATCAACGTTGTCACAGAATATCTGTTATTGCGTTCGAAATGAGTACAAGACAATTAATGAAATTGCGGATGATCTTGGTGTCTCTCCCGTATATGTTGAAACCGAGGTGGACTTTCTTGAAGAATACGGCTTTTTGAAGGAGCAAAATGGTAAGTACATCGTCAATTTCATCATCAGTGAGCCGACAGCTGAACTCCTTACCCTGCAGGACTCAATGTATAAAAAAGCCGCAGACTTATATGCTAACGAGCTTTACGATGAATTGATTGCTTCAGGTCTTATCGACCATACGGATATCTGGTGTGGACAAACGGACAAACCAATCACACTGACGGAATGTTATCGTGGAGATAAAAATTTCATTTTATGGGCTTTGATTCCTTATATCACGGCAGAATCAGGTGAAAAGTTAGTGCAAGACAGAATTTCTTTCGAAGAAGTTGCCACTATTCGCCCGGATGGCGCACATAATATTGCTCACGCTTCGGTCGTTCCGGATAATATAGTTTTACCCGAAGACTATGTGTATATGAGAAATTGGTGTGGACCGTTTAGATATTCGAATAAAAAATACTCATTAGGGCACACGCTGTTTTGGCAGCTTGATACCGAGTGGTCCGGAAGACGAATGAGTGTTGGAAAAGAAGATTATGAAAGAATTGAGCGCGTGCTTTCTCTTGAAAAAAGCGAAGCAGAAAACGGGATGCTCTCAAAAGATGAATATATTTGGCTTTCCGAGCTTGGTTACATCAAAACTAACGGTGATTACGACGGTTACTTCAAATCTGCTTGGCAAATCGTAACACTTGCGAGTAACGATGTCAAAGAAAAACTCCTCGCCATCGGTGAAAGAATCAAGGCTAAATATAAAGAAGAATTTGACACCATCAAAGCACCCTATGTGGATGCTGTGTTGGATTCAGTTCCTGCGCATTTGCGAAAAGTAAAAGAGTATGAACTTCAATTCTTGTTCCACTCTGACGGATGGTTCTTGCTCCATTGTATTGTCACACTTTTGAACAATGGTAAGTTAAAGCCGCCCACGGAAGGACAGAAAAAAGCACTTACTACGCTTATAGTACAAAACTAACAATGCTACCGCCGAGAGTGACCAAATGGCTATTCTCGGCGCTTTCGTTATAGACTAATTCAATTTTTTATGATATAATAATAAAAAAACATTTCAAGTTCGAACCGAAATCAAACCTTTACGACTATATAGGTGAACGTTCAAAAGCATTCCGGAAAGCAGGTAAATTTATGACAAATGAGGAAATCATTCAATATTATGATTATCTGATAAGACTTGCTTCGTCAAAATGCAACTCGCAAAATGATGCCGAAGACCTTGTAGGTGACACAATGCTTGCGGCTTTTGCCTATATGCATCGTGGCGGAACCATTGAACA
>JAZPXL010000037.1:0-132078 GCA_045543615.1 Eubacteriales bacterium | reverse complement strand
GCCATAATAGGAATTAATTTTGGGCTGCTTATTCTTGCATGAGTCAGAAGCTTCTGGCGGGATTTGAACCCGCGACCTCATCCTTACCAAGGATGCGCTCTACCCCTGAGCTACAGAAGCATGGACTCTATCATCGCCCCGAGGGGCGTAAAAGCGGGCGAATTATACACGACTTCTTTATCCACGTCAATGATTATTTCTCACTTTTTCGCGTTTTTTTGTTTTTTTTCACTTTTTCGGTCAAATTTCGGCTATTTTTACCCCTTTTTTGGGCAAACAGCTGGAAAGTTAGCTTGAATTTCCGCTTTGGTAGGCGCAAACTGACGGCCTATGAAGACACTGACTATCCTGTCTGTCGCCGCCATGATGGCTCTGCCCACATTTGCAGATGACCACAAGACGGACGCCGCCAAAACAAAAGAATGCGCAGCCGAATGCAAAACCGACTGCAAAGATACAAAATGCAAAAAGGACCGCCGCCCTCAGCAGTACTGGCTTGATATCGAGACCATCACTATTGAGGCGGAAAACGGAGACCCTCTGGCTCAGTACACCATCGCCTACCTTACTGACCAGGGAGTCAATATTCCCAAGAACCCTGAAAAGGCAAAAGAAATGTACACCAAGGCAGCACCGGGGTTGATGGCCGCCGCCGCCAAGGGGCATCCCGCTGCCTCTTATGCGCTCGCGCACATGTACGCGGAGGGTAAGGGTGTAGAAAAGGATGCAGATAAGGCAGCCCGTTATCACAACTGGGCCAAGCAGTGCTGCAAGGAACAGAAGGCCGGCAAGAATTGCTGCACACCCGATAAAAAGGATGATCAGATGAAGGCGGCAGAAGAAGCAGCCACCGCTGTTCCCGCCATCGATCAAAACTAATTAATTACACCAGGTTCACCTGCCAAGCCCGCCCAGCTCCTGCCGGGCGGGCTGTTTTTTTCGGATACTTATCTAAAAACGGCAACTCACGTGGTCAGCGCAGCTTTTCGCAGACATAATCCCGTTTTTCACGGGCATCGTTCCCTTTTATAACGCGGTCCATACAGTTTTTCAAAGACCAGCTTTCCTGTTGACCGCTTTTAAAATGATATTCCGTCGGGCAACCTGCTTCCATCATGCAACGCACCAGCGGCAGACCGTTATCCATCATCAGCCCGCAGTGCATCATAAAAATCTTCTGCGTGCGGCTCAAATCGTAATTCTGCGCCGCATAGAGCGCAAACTCGGGATTATTCTCCACCACGCTGAGCGAGCCCAGCGCCTTCACCGCATCCGGCGGCAAATCATCACAACGGCTGAGAAGTTTTTTTACTAATTCCCAACGCTCCTGTAAAGGAGTAAAGGGTGAATCTTCCCGCAAGCGAGCCAACGCAGGCCCATGAATCAGATGCGCCAGCAGACTGATTTCCGGCTGCAAAAGATTACTGCACTCCGGCACCCTGTACAGAGCGGATATATTGCCACCGCCGTACAAATCTTCCACAATACGCAGATAACCACCCACCACCAGCAAGTCGCTGAGACGGGCTTTACGCACCCTGCATTCAGAAAAATCCGCGTCCGTCTTCAGCTCACCCTTCTCCGCCGCAAATTGCACCAGGTCCAGCATAGCAGAAATGTTCACGGCGAGCTCCGCCACACCAGAATCTCTGCCGACCATCCCCGTCTCCCGCAACAAAGCAGCGGCTGTCTCCGCATCATGTCTGAGCAGGTTATCCAGATGCCGCCATTCCTCACGGGATTCCGCGCCCCAACGCTCATGAAACTCCGGGGCAAAGCTACTGCACGTATAGCCGAAGAACCAATACCACAGCAATAAAGCCACTGCTACAAGCACGGCCACACCCCACAGGCTTCTGACTAACCATTTTTTCATACGTCGGTATAAATAACCTGTTTCAGATACAAGCCCTCAGCCGGAGCACAATAGCGAGTCTTCGGCAAGTGTGTCTCCTGCAGCATGGCGGCTAGCTCAGACGTAGTCATACACCCGCGCGCCACCCGGTGTGCCGTGCCCACCAGCATGCGCACCATGCGGTACATGAAACCATTTCCGTGAAAACGCAGCCGCAGCATCCCCTGCCCTTCCCGCTGCAACGCGGTTGAATAAATTGTCCGGTCATAGAAGCCGGGCGGCGGCGGCACCGGCTCATTGCCGCGGCTGGCCGCAAAGCGGCGAAAATCGTGCGTGCCGACATAGACCTGCAGCGCCTCCTCCAGTCCATCTTCAGAAAACTCATGCGGCACATGCCACACCCGCCCCGCCAAAAACGGGCTCAGCACCGGCTCTCGGCAGATGAGGTACTCATACACCTTACCCGCTGCATCAAACCGAGCATGAAACTCCGGTGCCACCACGCGGGCTGACAACATGCGGATGGAAGACGGCAAATGCGCATTCAACGCCGCCACCCAATTCTCCGGGCTCATTCGACAGCTTTCCGGAATATCGGAATGAAATACCTGCGCGTGGGCATGCACCCCGGCATCGGTACGACCGGATGCGGCTATCCTCACACCCTCCCGCAGGATTCGCGACATGGCGTCCTCAATAATATCCTGTACGGTCTCTCCGCCGCGCTGGCTCTGCCAGCCGCGGTAGGAAGCACCGTCATACGCACAGGTAAACAGAATCCGGGGCATATCGCTATCCAGAAAAAGACCACAGCTCTGCGGATGAGAAGCTGCGGTCCGGAAAAAATGTTGTGAGAAAATCAGATTTCGATATCCAGCATACCGTCATCGCCGCCTTCCTCCTCGCCGGATTCATCCGCCGCGGCATCATCAGAAGAAGTATCTTCCTCAGCTGCATCGCCGGAGTCATCCGTCGTCTCGGTATCGGTTGCATCGATATCCAGGGAAACATCATCAGAATCATCTGCTGCGGGTTCCTCAGAGCTATCGCCGGCATCCGCATCATCAGAGGAGGAATCGTCGGTAGACTCATCGGAAGAATCATCACCGCTCTCATCAGTAGAAGCCTCATCCGTGCTTTCCTCCTCAGCGGGTTCTTCTTCAGCGGGCTTGCGATCATCGGCAGGCACGGGAATAGTCACCTCCTCTTCAGCCTCCACGGCGGCAGCCTCGGGGATTTCCGGGCAATCCTCAGGCTTATCGAAGCGGGTCATGGAGAACTCCTCAATGTTGGCCACATAGCTCAGCGCAGCATCCAGCTTGGAGGAGCCGTAACAGGGAGCAAAGTTGGGCGGGTTGTTAGCGTTCTGGTCATCTGCATTGTAGATGTACTTGGCACCGGCTTCCACCTGCTCCTGAGGAGTGGCATCTGCAGCTGCACCGCTGTTGGCACCTACAGTACGCACCAGCAGAGAATCCACAATCTCACCTCCGGCGTTAGCTACGGGCTTACTGGCGCGCACACGACCAATCTGGCGGGCCAAATCGCACACGGCATCAGAGTAGGCAGCGGCATCACTGCCGGCCAGAGCATTACCACCCATGCTGAACACACGGACACTGGCGTTCTGGAAACGCTTGTTGATGGCTTCCACCTTGGGAGCAGCGGCCTCCGCAGTCTTATAGCTGGTCACAGTCTCCAGCACGGAGGTCAGCTCCGTTGCCAATTCGGTTGCAGTCTTTTCTTCCTTCTGGCAGGAAGTGAGAGCGCCCAGAGCCACCAGGGCACAAGTGGGGATGAAGAGAAAACGTTTCATGGAGGAAATAAGATAATCTACGTTGTAAAAATTAGCAGGATTTTGTCCCGGTGTCAAGGTAAAGTGTGATGTTTGAACTATTTTTTCGGCTCACCCGCACTGAAATAGTGACAAAAGGTAAAAAAAGCAACATTTTGCTCCACAACTCAGGCTTTGGGAGGGTCCGGCAGGATATCCTCATAAATACCGGGAGAAGAGTCTTCAATCACGGTGGCTCCGACACAGCGGGAGTAGAAATCCGCCGGGCCGACCCCGCCGATAACGGCGTACGCGTAGCCGAGGGCACGCATCTGCTCCAGAGCAGTCACCAACAGTGCTTTGCCGATGCCTCCCATGCGGGTATCAGGGTCCACCCCCATGGGGCCGATAAAGCCGCGGGCGGTGGCATCATAGCAGACAAAGCCGATGATGCGTTTATCCTGCGTGGCAATGAAACAACCAACAGGTTGGTGACCCATGGCCACCTTACATTCACTCACCCATTTGGGGCTGAACGTGCGGCCCACCCAGTCCGCCACAATATGGCGTTCAAAAGGATTGCACAGGCGAATGCGTATACCCTGCTCCCGCAATGAAGCGCGAAGGGGAGCCCCCTCCGACAGCTTCCACAGCCTCACCAGCATGTCCGTCATATTCAGATTCTCTCTATCAATTGGTTGAAAATAAAAAAGGGGGCGGGAAACCCGTACTGCGAGTTCCCCGCCCCGATATCAGGATTCTCAGTTCTTCTGGCGATCCTTGGCCGCGTTGTAGTAATACGGCACAAGCTTCTTCACCAGCTCATCCTCTTCGTCAGGATTATACACCGTCTTGAGCAGCTGAGCCATGGCAACCGCATCGCGGAAGTTGGCAGGCGCACCGCCCCAGGTCTTTGCATCCAGAGGAGGCCGTACCGTCTTGGCATAATCCTGCACACCGGGCATAGCCCAAAGCAGGTTCATGGCGCGCTTCATGGAATCCACAGGCAGCTCGGGAGCCACACCGTGGTGGCTCACGGCGCACTGGCAGAAACGGTCAATGGCATCATTGGCCGTCTTGGCGTTTTCCGCCGTCACGCCGCCCTTCACCTTGGCCTCCAAGGCACAGGCATGAGCATAGCAGAGCCAGCCGTACACCTCTGAGGATATGGATTTGAGCTGTTCCTTATCAGCCAACACAGCCTCAACCGGGGCAGCATCACCGCCGCCGGCCACGGAAGCCACGATGGGAGCCATCTTGGCCAGCGTCAGGTCATACTCATTGTAGGTGGGGTCCTCTGCCGTGATGGCAGCAGCCAGACCGGGCACGGCAGCCCAATCCTTCTGGCGCACGGCAGCCTTGAGCTCATACAAAGCAGCAACAGCGGAGGGGTTGCCGGGAAGCCCGCGGTATTGAGCATACTTCTTGCCAACGGCAGCCAGCTCCTTACGGGCGGCAGCCAAATCATTGGCGCGGAACTCATGCAGAGCCTCCACCAAGTCAACCGGGGACTGCAGCTTGAAGGTCGTGCAGTTCTTCACATCGTCCTCCACCTTGGAATCCACAGCACCCTTGGGGATATACTGGAACTTGTTCTTACCGCCGGCGTTTTCAATAACCAGGAATCCCTTCATCTTACCCTTTACAACGTAAGCACGAAGTTTATCCTGCTTGGGACCCTCTTCCTGAGCCCCCACAAAGGAGGCACAGGAGAGAAGAGCTGCGGCAATTCCGATGATATTCGTTAATTTCATATATCGAGTAAAATGAGGTTAGCGTTGCTTAATCTTTTTCTGGAATTCCTTATTTTCCTTATCTTCACGCTGCACGGCGGCATCTGCCTTGTAGGTGTTGAGGTCATTCTCCACGGCATTGAAAGCGTCGCGATCCGCCGGGGTGAACTTCTCATCAAGCTTGCTGCGTTTGACGAGGGTGACATACTGCTGACCGGTGTTCCAGGCATTCCAGCGGTCGGAAGGCTTGAAGTTACCCTTGAGGCGGTCACCGGAGGCTGGCGTATTGCGATCCCAGAAGAGCTTCATCATCGCCTGACAGGCCGGAGCCGAGTACTTGATGTAACCCTTATTCTGGTTATAGAGGTTCATGTATGTCTGCAGAGCCTCCTTCACCTTGCCGGACTTGGCATAGGCCTCACCGAGCATCATGAGCATATCCAGGCGGTCATCGTTCTTGGCGCGATTCACGGACAGATAGCGGTTGGCAGACTCTACGGCGGCAACAGCGTCACCGGAGCGCAGATTCAGCTTGGTGAGCCCCTTGAGTGCGGGAGCCGCCACCGTTGCGGAATTGGAGCCGGAAATCTGCTTGTAAATCTCTGCGGCTTCTGCCTGCTTGGAAGCATCCTTGGAGAACGCCAGAGCGTTGGCCTTACCCAGCTGAGCCTCACCCTGCATATCGCCCTTGCGGTCAAGCACCTTCTGGAAGTAGGTGGTGGCCTGAGCAATTTCCTCCGTCTTAGAAGACGGATCCGGGAACTCAGAGACGTAATGTACCAGGTAGTCACCCACCTGCACGCAGATGAAGTTCGTGAGGTCATCCGGCTGGAATTCGCGGGTCATCTCACGGAAGGTAGCCTGGATATCAGCCGTCATCTTGTTGCGGGCGGCCTCATCATCCTTGAGCTCCTTCAGCTCTTCGTTCATGGCGCGAATCTGAGCCATACGGAAGATAGCGCGTGCATACTTGTCTGACGGCTGAATGCCCGGGAAGTTGGTGAAGTGCTGCGTCTTTTCCTCCAGCGTCAGTACCTTGTTCTCATAGCTCTTAGCTCCGGTCACATAGGCCTTCACATAAGCATTGATGGTCTTTTCCAGCTCAGGCTCAGCCTGATTCTTGCCGTGGTTGTAGGTAGCCTCACGACCAATGACGGCGCGGGCACGCTCCACGGCAGCAGTGTAGCTGTCCTTGTCCTTCATCGTGGCAAGCATCTCGGAAGCCATCTGCAGAGCATAATTACAGCCCTCGAAATCGGCATCCTTCCAGAAGCGGTCCACATAGCCCTTCACGCGGGCGGCATGAGCCTCATCGGTCTCACCGTCGTTCTTGATTTCCTTGCCATAGCTGGCAAGCCAGTAGAGGGCATTGGCGGCCGTATTCTTACCGTCTTTCTGCTTCAGGGCGGCTTCTGCAGCACGCTCAAGACCGGCAATGGCAGCCTGCTTCAGAGCCATATCTTCCTTCATGATATTGACACTGGCCGTCAGCAACTCTGCAATGGCGTAGTAGTCGCAATCAGTCCAGTTGTCGATAATCACCTTCAGGTAAGAAAGAGCCTGAGCACGGAGCTTGTCCTGAGCTTCGGTTTCTGCGGTGCGCTCAGCCTTCTTGAAGTAGGCGTCCGCCACATTGTAGTGCATGTGGTGCACCATGATATTCTCCTCAATGGAAAGAGAGGGGAAAGTCTTGGAGAACTCCTCAAACACGGAAATGGCCTCATCATAGAACTTGGCATCCTGACGGGCCTTCTTCATGCAGGCATCAATCAGGAAGTAGTAACCCTGACTGCCGTAAGTGGCGACCTCCTTGGCATTGAGAGCCTCCTTGCCTTCACCTACCACGAGAATCTTGCCACCCAACAGTTCCTTGGCAGCGGGGATGAGTTCATCATACATACCCTGCTTGAAGTAGGAAGCAACAATGGAGTACTGAGCCGTGGCGTAGAACTTGTTGGAGGGATTGTCCTTGTATTCCTTCTTCACCGCCTCGGCGGCGGGAATCACCTCTGCCCACTGCTGCTGACCGAGAATACGGCGCAGCTTGTTGAAAGCCAGGCTCTTGCTCTGAGAACCGCCGAGCTCGGCACCGTCTACACGCTTTTCATACTTGGCACCGCCCTCTTCATCACCCGTTGCATAGCAGAGCTGGGAGAGCTGCATGTAAATCGTGTTGGTCAGCACATTCTGCACAGGCTTACCGTCCTTCTCCATAGCCTTACCATCCTTGCCCTTCTTGGCACCGGTTGAAAGCTTGGGATAGCGGTCTGCCAGAATCTGGAATGCGGCCTTGCCCATGCGGCTGGAGCCCATGTTGAGCGCAGAGTTACCGGTGTACATGATAGCCAGGCCTTCCAGGTTCTGCTGGTTGCCCATCATCGTCTTGTACAGAGCCAGCGTCTTTTTCTGGCGGGCGGCATTATAAGAAGAACCGGTGTTTACATCTGCAACGGCACCCGTATATTTACCCAGAGATTTGATATTGTCTACCAGATTGACGGAAATCTCACGAATATCCGGCACAAGTCCCATCAGCGCATTGGCAGAGCGGAGCGCCTCTGCGGCAATCTCCGGATTCGAGCCCATGTTCTTACCGGCGGCCCCGGTAGCCACCACACCGTAGCTCAGGAACTTGGCGGCATGAGCAGCAGCACGCAGCGGATCCATGCGATAGCTGGCGGGGCTGGACTCAATCACCTTGTACACCCAACCGGCATTCTCAGGATTCTTGGTAGCCACCTGTACAATGGTACCCAGACCGGTCATGGCCAAATCATCCGGTACTTGACCGCGGGACTTGCGGGAAAGCTCCAGATATTCACCAGCTTTCTTGAAGTCCGGCTGCGGCTTGAGCAGGTTGGCCTGCACCAGCAGGAAGCACACCTGACCGTCCAGCTTCATCTGGCGCTCCGTGCGGCTCACCTTGCCGCTCTTCAGGAACTTGAGGTACTCTTCCAGCAGCGGCACGGCTTCTGCCATCTTGGCGGGATCACCGGGAATTTTAGCTACGGGATTGCCGGCACCCTGCAGGTAGCGGCAGTAACCCATCTGGAAAATGGAGAGCTTCAGGTAGGGGTCATAACCTTCCGGCATCTTTTCTGCCAACAAGCTCTTAGCAGAGGCCTGCAGCTTCTTATCCTGCCAGCGCTTGTTATCACGGAAGGACTTGAAAGCTTCATACGCCTCATCATATCGCTTGGCATTGCGCAGAATCTCACCCCTCTCATAATCATAGAAAGGCATGAGGTAGGCGAACTGCTTGGCCATGGCACTGGTACCACCGAAACGCTTCAACACCTGATCACAGAGAGCCAGAGCCTCATCAGCCTTACCGGCCTGAGACAGCTTCTTGACCTGACCGAGCGCAGACAGCGGATCCTGAGCCTGACACACCATGGGGGCGGTCAGAGCCAGAGCAGCCATCACTGTTGCTATGGAATAATTGTTCATATACTAAATCTGAAGGTTTTTGGGAAAACTTGTAAAGAAGGAGAGAAAATCGAACAAAGAAGGGGAGCTTGAGAGCATTTACTGCTGCTCCGTCACTCCCCTTGTATTGTCCGGAGTCCGGTTCGTTTTTACTCCGAAGCGGTGGTATTCAGACCGACTGTGTGGATATCAGCCTCAGCCAGAGCGGCCATCACGTCCACAATGCGCTGATGCGGCGTGCTGGGGTCACCGTTCACCATGACGATGGGCTCGGTCTCCACAGCCTGTGCCTGTTCCTTGAGGGTCTTGAGCACCTCTACCAGCTGGGGCAGATTGCGCTGAGCACGGTAGGCCTCTGTACCGGCCACGGCAGAGGAGTCATACGGCTCACCCACCGGCATATCATCATTCCAGGTAATGGAACCATTCGCAGAAACCTGGATACGACCGGGCTCCACGGGGGGCGGAGTACCGCCGGAAGCAGGCTTACCGGGAATGCTGACGTCGAGTTTCTTTTCACTCACCAGCGAGGTTGCCACGAGGAAGTAAATAAGCAGCAGGAAGCAGCAGTCAATCATGGATGAAATTTCCATTTCCGGCTCACCCTGCTCCTCTACGGGACGACTTTTGTGTCTTGCCATGTCAGAATAACTGGTTAAAGGTTTAGTTACGCGCCGGCAATGTACCGAACACCATGTTGCTCACACCCGCTGCAGCTGCGCAGCGGATGGCCGCCGCCGTACGCTCCCAGGGCGCATCGATATCACCGCGCAGGTAGATACGAATAGCACTGTCTTCCATATTCTTACCCTTGTAGAATTCCTTCTGCTTGGTAATGAAGTCAGAGAGCAGCTGTGCTTCATCAATCGTAAAGCCCTTCGAAGAATCACCGTCAGAAACACCCCAGATCACGCCGGAGCGCTTGTAGGTCTTCTGATATTTATCAGCGGCAGCAGGGGACATCTTTTCAGGATCTGCAAAAATGTTCACCACGATACAGCCGTTAGCATCCTTCAGCTCAGAGCAGGACACCGCACTGGGCATGTTGATACTCGGATCCTTTGAAACCGTCAACGCAGTAGCGTTTACCACGAAGAAAATCAGCAAAAGGAAACAGCAGTCAATCATGGGAGACATATTAGGGTTCCCATTGACCTCTTCTACCGGTCTTGATTTTTTCTTGCCCATGGTAATGAAAGTTGGTTAGATTATCGCCTGCTCCCGGGATTTCCGCATGACAGCGGATACTCGTTTCGCCGGAGAGCAGGCCCGGACTCATACAGGCTTATGCCTGCTCCTCTTCTTCACCCTCCTCTTCTTCGTATTCCTCTTCCTCGTCCTCTTCACCGTCACCGGAGAGACCTTCGGGAATACGAGCAAGCTGAGCTTCAGCGTTAATCACATTGATGGAGGTGTTAATCATCTCCTCAATAGCGTTCACACACACAGCCTCACGGGACTGGGCGGCCTTCTTCAGGAAGAAGAATGCGGGCAGAGCGATAAGGGAAATAATCAGACCCCAGAAGGTGGTAAGAAGTGCCACGGAGATGTCACCTGCGAGCTGGGAGGGGTCTGCCTGACCGGCAGATGCCAGCGTTGCGAAGGCGCCCACCATACCCTGAATCGTACCGAACAGACCGATGGACGGAGCCACGGAACCGGAAAGAGCCAGCATGTCAATGCAGAACATCATACCGGGACGCTCGTTGTTGGTGAAGTCGGCAATGGCGTCCTCAATGGCGTCCTTGCCCAAATCTTCGGGGCGATTGGCATCGATATTGGGCAGAGCGTAGGCTACCAGTCGGCCCAGGTAGGTCGGGCTCTCGGAGGCCAGCTTGATAGCAGACTGAACGCGGCACTCATTCATGAGGGCAATCAGTTCGTCACGCAGAGGAGCGGGGCAGAACTTGTCCTTCTTGAGGGACAGCATGCAGTACACAATAAGGCAGACAGTAATAGCGAGCAGAACGACGAGCGGAATCATGGTCCAGCCACCGTCAATCACCCACGTCTGAAGCATGGTCTTCTGTGAACCACCGCCGGCAGCGGCTTCCTGAGCGAATGCAGTACCGGCAAACATCGCCATAGTCACAAGAGACATGGCCCGAACAGCGAAACGAGTAATCGTTGATTTCATAACTACGAGTATGCAGAATTGACCTCTCCATTTAATCAAATTTTTCCGCTTTTGCAAGAAAGATTTACCGCCCCGCCTTTTTTTTTGCTCAAAAAAGTTTATTTTACACGCACAAAATGCGCATGAATGAATAATTAGCACCCATTGCACCGCTTTCGCCCCTCATGGCCACACGCATTTCAACGCACCGTTTACCGACTGCAAGCATTCAATTTTCCCTAACTTTTCCTTACTATTGTCTCCGGCACGGGGAAAAAACAACGAACCGCCGGCAAAGGCACCGGCGGTTCGTTTCAAAAAAATGAGATCAGACGCAGAGATTTACTTACCCTTAACGTCAAGCACCTTCACAGGAGCCTGGGGGAATTCAATATTGCGGCAGTCCTTCGGGAACGGACGAAGCTTGGGCATGGACTGAGTCTGGCAGCAGCAGGAGCTGACACCCACGGCGCATGCAACAGCGAGAATAAGAGCGGTAAATTTCATATATTCAGAAGTTTGGTTGGCTATTTCCGATAGCCAGTAAAGCAAATTCAAGCGCAAGAGTCAACTCCAAACTGACCCAAAAATACATTTTTCTCTAAAAAAGGGATAAAAACGCAGGATAAATCCGTGCACGCGCACACGTTTTCACTCTCGGCGGGAAGAAATAAGGCTTGAAAAGGCAGGAAATGGCTGTTATAAGAGCGGGGTACATTATGGCGAGGCGGAGAAAAAGCGGAGTATTCGGAGAACGGGGCGCAGACAAGGCGCGCCTGTGGCGAAAGGTTATCCTTATTACGCTCGGTTCACTGGCACTTCTGCTCACCGTCGGCATCATTGCTTGGTATCAGTTACTGGCTTATCTTCAGGGAGATACCTTCCGGCGCAACATGTGTCTGCATCTGCAGCAGGCCACCGGGGCAGCACAGGTGGAAATGGCCGACAATCTGCGCATCAACGGTGATAAGGTAGCGGAAAGCGAGCTGCGATTCATCAACATGGGCACCGTGGAATCTGCCGGTGCAGAACGCATCCTGGCGCAAATTGAGCGCGGAAAACTACTGGACAGAAAGCTGCATATCCGCAAACTCACCATGGAAGAGGGCTGGATTATTCTCCGCTCGGCCACGGAACCGCTTCCTGATGCCGATGCAGAATCCGCCGACTCCGAAACGGCTGCACCGCAGCAGCGGAGGCTCACCGATGCAGCGGAAAACAGCACCGACACCACCGCCCGAAAAAGCGACAGCGGCGGTTTTGCGCCACAGAGTCTGCAACTGGACTTTGCCGAGTGCAAGGACGCCAACCTGAGCATATACCGAGGGGCAAAACAATACAGCCTCAGCGGCTGCAACATCACCGCCCGCCCCATGAGCAACGGAAAAAGCTGGGCTGTGGAGCTGGAAAACGGACGTCTGCACACCCCCTATTCCCACCTGCGTGACACCAACGTCAAAACAGCCACCCTGCTCTATCACCCAAAGGGGATTGACCTGACGGAGTGCCGGCTCATGCTCACCCCAGGGGAACTGCGCGTGCGCGCCTATTACGATAAAATCAGCAACAAC
Organism: Eubacteriales bacterium; assembly: GCA_045543615.1. Taxonomy (GTDB): domain Bacteria; phylum Bacillota; class Clostridia; order Oscillospirales; family CAG-272; genus CAG-390. The sequence continues at coordinate 119,600 of JAZPXL010000037.1, read as the reverse complement.
TGGTCCGCAGAGTTGCAGATGCACAAAGCCAGCGTATCCAGACTGCTCAAGGATGACTGGAAGAAAAAGCTCACCGGTGAGCTTTTCGGCAAATGCGTTTTGCGCGGAAATGAAACCAGCCTCCGCAAGGCAGGAGGCAACCTGTCACTGCAACGCGGAAAAATTGAAGGACTGCCCTTCCTCTCCGAGCTGAGAATTGATAACACGCAGCCCTACCGCACCATTGAGCTGGAGCGGGCGGACTGCAACATCACCTACCCCTACTCTTCTCCGCAGATGCAGCTGAAAAACGCATGGCTTATCGACCGCATCGACATCTGCTCACGGGGCAACACCCTCATTGTGCGCGGCCATGTCATCATTGCTGATGACGGGGCCTTGGGCGGGCGGCTCACCATCGGCATTCCCCGTCACATTGCAGACCGACTTCCGCTGCCGAGCCCTCAGCTCACAACCGCCATTTTCAACGGCAAGGGAGAAGAGGGGTACGCCTGGGTCAACATTAACCTAAGCGGCACTATTGATTCTCCCGCAGAGGACCTCAGCGTCCGTCTCTCCACCCTGCTCTCACATTCCCTGCCGGGCATGGCCATTGATTCCGCTGGCAACATGCTCCACAAGCTCTTTGAAACAGCGGAAAAAGCCCGCAAGACCGTCATCCCCGAACAAGAGGGCGAATCCGCCCCTGCCGTCATCCCGACTCAGCCGGCGGAAACCATCATCAACGGCGCGACTGATTTACTCAACAAAGGCCTCCAAACCATATTCTAATTTCCCCCATGAGTACCACACTCTATCCCTCACAATTCATCAACGCCATCTGCACCATCCGTGAGCGTTTTGCCCCCACGGCGTACCACGCCACCCTGCCCAACGGTAAGGAAACCGTTGCCTTCCTGCAGAAAAAGGAAGCGCATCTGGCAGATATCATCCGCCCCGGAGACCGGGTGGTGGTAACCATCTGCCCGGCAGATTTTGACCGGGCACGCATCCGCTGCATGGCCTGATTTCACCGTTATCTCCCCCCCCCATGAAGAACACCTCCAGACAACCGGAAGTGCTGGCACCGGCCGGCAACTGGGAATGCGTCCGCGCCGCCGTGGCCAATGGCGCAGATGCCATCTATTTCGGGCTGGATCAGTTCAACGCCCGCATGCGCGCGGACAACTTCACCCGCGCAGACCTGCCGGCACTCGTCCCGTTTCTGCATGCGCACGGGGTGCGGGCATACGTCACCATGAACGTCCTTATCTTCCCGGCAGAGTTTGAAGAAGCCACGGAGTATCTGGACGCGCTGGATGCAGCCGGGGTGGACGGGGTAATTGTTCAGGATGCGGGGTTAGCCTCACTCATCTCCCGCTACCGCAAGAGCGGCAAATGGACTCTGGAGCTCCACATCTCCACACAGATGACCATCACCTGCCCGGAAGCCGTGCGCTGGGTAGACGAGCAGTTTGACCCGCAGCAGATTGTACTGGCAAGAGAGCTCTCCCTGCGGGAAATTGAAGCCTGCGCCAAAGCTACAGAAAAACCCATTGAGGTTTTCTGCCACGGTGCACTCTGCGTGGCGTACTCCGGCCAGTGCCTCACCAGTGAGAGTCTGGGGCAGCGCAGCGCGAACCGCGGAGAGTGCGCCCAGGCATGCCGCATGCCCTACCGTCTGGAGGTAGACGGGCGCATGCGCCAACTGGGTGAGCGGCGCTACATTTTCTCTCCGCAGGATCTCTGTGCGCTTGATCTGGTACCGCAGATGATTGCAGCGGGCGTACACAGTTTTAAAATTGAAGGCAGACTCAAGAGCCCGGAATATGTGGCAGCCACAACCCGAGCCTATCGCCACGCCATCGATGCCGCCCTGCAAGCCCGCGGCATAGCCCCCAGACAGAGAGCCGCAGACCTCTATGCCATGCAAATGGCCTTCTCCCGCGGGTTTTCTGCAGGTTGGCTCAACGGCACAGACCACCCCCTGCTTACTCACGGACGTTTCGGTAAAAAACGCGGTGCCCTTGCCGGCCGTATCTCCCGCTGCGGTGAAGGATGGGTAGAACTGGAAGGCACACCCGCCATTCCCATCGCCCCGGGTGACGGATTTGTGATAGATGCCGGGCAGGACAGAAACGAGGAACAGGGCGGCCGCATCTGGCGCATGCAGGAAAACAGACTCTACTTCCACGGCAAAGGCAGCAGAATCGACTGGCGAAGCGTACGCCCCGGCAACCTGCTCTGGAAAACGGCAGACCCAGCGCTGGATAAAGCTCTGCGCGCCACTTGGAGCAATTTTGCCCGCCATGTAACAGCCGCAGCAGAGCCGCTCCGCATCTCTGTCACCGGACGCATGGGCAGCCAGCTTCTGCTGGAGTGCAGAGGCATCACCATCGGCAGTGACCAACCCTTGGAACCGGCAGAAAACCGCCCCCTCACCCCGGAGGTACTCCGCACCCAGCTTGGACGCCTGGGCGGCACCGGCTACACACTGGGAGAATGCCAGATAGAACTGGAAGAAGGGCTCATGCTCCCTCTCTCCATCCTGAACCGCATGCGCCGAGAATTGGTAGAAGAGCTGAAGAAGGCCCCGGCGGCAGAAGTCCCCTGCCCACGTCCTACCCAGCCCACGGAAAAGCAAAGACTCTTCCCGCCCATGGCTCCTGCAGAGGGCTACCACCTCTCCGTGCTCTGCAGAGAGACAGACCAGGCACTGGCAGCCGCCCGTGCCGGCGTCGGCTGTGTCTACCTTGACCTCAAAAACCTCCGCGAATTGGCCCCCCTTACCGAGCAGCTGCGCAGCGAGTACCCGCAAACAGAAATCCGGATTGCCACGCTGCGCATCATGAAGCCGCATGAGGCCGGCTACTTCAAATACATACTCGCCGCAGAGCCGGACGGCGTGCTGGTGCGTAACCCGGGAGCCGCTATGTTTTTCCGGCAAAAGGGAATCCCCATGGTGGGAGATTTCTCCCTCAACACCGCCAACCCGCAGAGCGTTGCCCTCTGGCAACAGTTCGGCATGCAGCTCTGCACCCCCTCCTATGATTTGAACGCCTCCCAGCTGGCAGACCTGCTGAGCAGCGGCTGCGGCCCCGTGCTGGAGCTCACCCTCCACCAGCACATCCCCATGTTCCATACAGAGCATTGCGTGTTCTGCACCTTCCTTTCACGGGGACACAGCTTCAAAGACTGCGGCCAACCCTGTGACCACCACAAAGTCCGCGTCATGGATCGCACACACGCCATGCACTACCTGCGCAGCGATGAAGGCTGCCGCAATACCCTTTTCAACGGACGTGCCCAAACCGCCGCACGCTATACCGACGGCATGCGCCGCTGCGGCCTCAACCACTTCCGCCTGGAACTGCTGGATGAAAACGCAGATCAGACTGCCAACATCATCTGCCTGTATCAAAAGCTGCTGGACGGAAAACTCGCAGCGGCGGATCTCATGCAGCGGCTCAACCTTCTGGACCGCATCGGCGTTGTTGACCAGGCATGAGCCGATATCTGTTTTGAAATTGTTTTTTTCAAAAAAAAATTGTTTTTTTGACTTGACGAAAACAGAAGTTTGCGCTATATTCACCTCGTCTACGGGACCGGACGTCAAAACAGGTTCCCGGGCCCGAAAGGGTCCGATTCATAGGGTAGTTGGGCACCCCGGGGCTTCGGCTCCGGGGTGACTTCCTTTATACCGGGTTGGTTTTGTATTGGTGCGGGAGTCCCTCTCCTCTCTCGGCAGGTAAATAGCCAGCCGGGCAGGTTTGATAGAGGTGGGAGAGTTGATGAATGGTTAAGATTCAGGCAAAGGAGTAGGCAGGTTTCACCCTTTTCGCTTATTTTACGGATACCTCTGGCGGCAGATTCCCACTTATAGAGGGGGGATGAGGCGTGAAAAAATGCAGAAATGACAAAAAATGAGGTGAAGATGACAAAATAAACACCAAAAATTCCCAAACAAGGTATAAAAAATGACAAAATTTATGACAAATAGACTATACTCTAGCATATTTTCTTGACAAAATCAGTTAGAGCGGCTAATCTGAGCGCGGAGAACGACCGACTGAAGAAAGGAAGGTTCGAATCTCTTCAACCGAAAAAAACGTATAACACATGAAACTTAGCTATACACTGATTGCCGCTGCTCTGCTGAGCACGACCGCCCTTGCCGGAACTCCCGCTGTTACTCTTGAGCAGGCTCCGGACTTCAAGCGCCTTTCCGGTTCACTGACCGGTGGCTATGCCACGAACTACACCGGTCGCGGTTACGTGGTGTCACACTCCGTGGCGCAGGGCGACAGCGTACTGTTTTCTGCGCTGAAAACCAGCTATGATTTCGGGCGTGAGGGTGGCTGGACGTTCAATAACACGATTGCCTATCAGGCACCGACCTCCGGTCACACGCTGTATGGTAACCCGAACGTAGGTCCGAATCATATTCTGGCCGGAGCCGCCCAGAAGCTGAATATGCCGCTTAGCGCGGTGATGAATATGCCGCAGGCAGTGAAGGATCAGATTGTCAGCCAGAATGCCCGCAAAATCAAGCAGGCCAACATCGAGAACGAATTCGCCATCGTGAGCGATTTCAAATACACGCAGGAGAAGTGGAATGTGGCGTTCGGTCATAAATTTGTGCACGGTGGTCTGCTTGGTGTGATGGCTAAGCACTACCGTGATCAGGGAGCTTCCTGCATCAATGAGGTTTTCGTTGCGCCGGAGTGGACCCCTGCCAAGTGGATTTCCATGGGTGTGACCACGAGCCTGAGTTTCCAGGGTATTCGTGGTTGGTGGTTTGAGCCCTATGTGCGGCTTAAGGCCCCCATCGTCGGTACTCCTGAGGATGTAAAGGTGGCCGGCGTGCTGGAGTTTGCCATGAGTGCCACGGCAGATTACTTTGACGGTCGCTACAACGCCTGCGACAACGGTACTCAGGCTTTCTGGATTAAGTTCTCTACGCCCTGGTTCATCAAAAAGAACCTTATTCTTACCCCCGGTGTGAGCTTCAACTGGCTCGGGGAAGGTGGTCTGAAAGCTAACCAGGCATCTGAGTTCAAGGCGTATACGGAGAATTCCTCCATGGTTCCCTTCCAGGAATTCGGTGTGGTGGGCAGCGTGTCTCTGACCTACACCTTCTAAAACTTGAATCGACAGTAAGAATTTACTGGAAAACGGCAGGTTATATGCTAAAATATACCTGCGGGTAAAAGAGGCCACCCGCTGATTGGTGAGCGGGTGGCCTTTTCTGTAACCCTGAGCACAGAACAACTTCAACTCATTTTATATGGCAATTCTTCCCGTGTTGAATAACCCGCTGAATGTCAGCGGACAGGAAAATGTGAAAAGCCCGGCGCTGTACATGGTCAACCGCTTGAGTGTTGCAGCCGGAAAGGCACTGCACCATCTACTTAATGATCAGGTGTGTTATTTGGTTGACCCAACCTTTCCCCCGGCTCCAGAGGTGATGGAGTACTTGCAGAAGAAGAAAGTGGATATTGAGTATTTTGATTTCCGCAAGACAACTTCCCGCCGGGTGCGTGAGCAGATATTAGACCGCATGGCCACGGGCAAGAGCGTGGTGTTCCTGCCGGGGCAGATTGCCAAGGTTCGCGGTACGCTGGCAGATGTGCCCTCTCCTTTCCTCTCTGCTTTGGGCAGTCTTCATATTTCCCCCATTCCTGTTTTTCTGGGGTATTACACGGATAGCCTGAATGGCTTGTTCCGGGATGATAACGCACAGCCCTGCCGGGAGGAGATGTGTATCATGCCGCAGCTGCATCCCGGCCCGCGGACCGGGGAACGGGTACTTTCTGCGTGGATGAATAAAGGGGCGGAGATGTTTGCCGCTTGTCCGCAGCTGTGCGGCTCTGTGACCACTGCTGTGGTGAAGAGCTTGCGCGCTAACTCGAAAGTGAAGGTGATAGACGGCATGACCGGCTCTGAGCTTCCGTTCTTCAAGGCATTGGGTGTGGCGATGACTGTTGCGCCCATGCTGAAGAAGCGTCAGGAGGCTCGCATAGGCGTCATTCTTCCTCCCGGGGCGGGCGGGGTCATCGGCACGCTGTCCTGCCTGTTGGCCGGTGTTACGCCTGTACTTATCAACTATGCATCCTCCAAGGCTGCTTTTGAAAGCACCGTGCGCCAGGCAGAGCTCAAGACCTTTATCACAGCCCGTAAGTTCCGCCAGAAGCTGGATGCGTTCCCCTGGCCGCCGGATGAGCAGTGTATCTATGTGGAAGATTTGCTGGGAGGGCTGGATAAGAAGAAGCTGATTGCCAATGTCCTGATGGCTAAGCTGGCTCCCGCTAACTTCCTCTGCAAGCGTTTTGATACGGATGCCCGGCGTAACAACGATGAGTGCGTGATGCTCTTTACCAGCGGTTCCTCCGGCGAACCCAAAGGCGTGGTGCTCACGCACCGCATGGTGCTGGCCAACGTGGCTCAGTGTGCCAGCCGCCTGGATTTACAGAATGAGGTTTTCCTGGGCAGTCTGCCCATCTTCCACAGCTTTGGAGTGACGGTGACCATGTTCCTGCCGCTGCTGACCGGCTATCCTGTGGTATCCTATCCCAACCCGACGGATGCCCGCAGCCTGTGCGAGCTGATAGAGAAATACGGTATCACGCTCGTTTGCTCCACGCCCACTTTTGCCCGCGCCATGCTGCGCCGCGCCAAGGATGCTACATTCCGCAGCGTTCGCAACTTTATTGTGGGTGCAGAGAAGCTGCAGCCGGATTTAGAGCGTGAGTTCAAGGAACGCTGTGGAGTGGAACTGCTGGAGGGGTACGGCCTTACTGAGGCGGCTCCCGTGTGCTCTGTGAATATAGCGGATGCGCCGGCGGTTCCCGGCTCTGCGTTCTATGTGCCCGGTACCGTGAAACGCAGTATCGGTGCGCCTTTGCCCGGTATTGCCGTGCGGGTGACGGATTTGGATGATGATACCCGCGAAATTCCGCTTTCTGAGCGAGGTATGATTTGGCTCAAGGGTGCCAACATTTTCAATGGCTATGTGGGTAAGGAGGATATGAACCCTGAGCTTTTCCGCGATGGTTGGTTCAAGACCGGCGATATCGGCTCCGTAGACCTGAACGGTTTTATCACGCTGGGTGGCCGTCTTTCCCGCTTCTCCAAGGTGGGGGGTGAGATGGTGCCTCATGAGGGGGTTGAGCAGGCTATCTGCGAGGCTCTGCAAGTGGATCCCACGGCGGAAGGCGGTGTGCAGATTGCCGTGACCGGCATTGCGGATGAACAGAAGGGCGAAGCTCTGGTCCTGCTTTCTGCGCTGCCTCAGCACCAGCGTTCATCCGAGGAAAAGACCATTCTGGCTGAAATCCGCACGGCATTGGCTTCTCACAATATCCCGAATCTCTGGGCTCCCAAGTATGTGGTTCCCGTGGAATCCATTCCCACCTTGCCCACAGGTAAGCTGGATTTGCGTTCCTGCCGCATGTTGGCGGAGGAAGCTCTCCAAAACGAAGCCTGAACCTCATAAGGGTCTTATCTTTTATAATCCCCGGCAGTTATCAATTCCTGCCGGGGATTTTTTTTTGCGGGAGGGGTGCCTGCTCGGCGGTATTCCGGGTATATGTGGCGTGGGCTTTACTTATCAATGGGCGGGCCCTGTGAACCCTGAATACGAAAAAGCCCCGGTGGATGAACCGGGGCGAGGGGGGGAGGGGAGACTACAGCCGGTGCTTAATCCTGCACGAGTGTATCGGCAATCTCTGCGATGTAGAGGACGTGCATGGGGTTGTTCTCATCGTACCACTGGGGCGCGACTTCGGAGAAATCGAGAAAGTCTGCTTCTTTCAGCGTGGTTTGGAACATGGTGCGGCATTCCAGCACTAGTTCTGCATCCTCAAAGGCCACGTTGCCAGCGGCGGTGGTCATGGGCTTGAGCGAGGTGTTAGCCATCTTGTCCACGTCCCGCCCGGAGTTGCGACCGCAGTAGATTAAATCCTGGCGGTAGCTCTCCGGCATGAAGGAGAGGGTGAATTTCTTCTGCTCGTTCATGAATCCTGCTGTGTGGCGGTTGGTGCGCACGAATACGTAGGCCACCGGGCGGTTCCAGAGGAAGCCGATGCCGCCCCAGCTGGCTGTCATGGTGTTGAACTTGTCCGGCGTGCCGGCGGTGATGAGCATCCACTGCTTTCCGATGAGTTTCGGGGCAGAGATGTCCAGCGTGTTGATGTCGATGCTTTTCATGGCGCGATGTCAGCAATAGTTGGTCAGCACATACTGCAGGATGCCCCCGGCGCGGAAGTATTCCTTCTCGATGGGCGTATCGATGCGCACGATGAGCGGCAGCTCGAAGGCCTCTTCCCCGGCGGGCTTCACCACGAGGGTGGCAGCACTGCGCGGAGCCATGTCGTTGCTCAGCCCGGTGATGGAGAAGGTCACATCCTTGAGCCCCTTCACGCGGTCGTAGTCTGCGGGATTGGCAAAGTTGAGGGGCAGCACGCCCATGCCGATGAGGTTGCTGCGGTGGATGCGTTCAAAGCTCTTGGTGACGACGGCACGCACGCCCAGCAGGTTCGTGCCCTTGGCTGCCCAGTCGCGGCTGGAGCCCATGCCGTAGTCTTCTCCGCCGATGATGATGGTGGGAATTCCGGCGGCGCGGTAGGCCATACCCGCATCGTAGATGAAGGTGGGCTTGCCGCAGGGGGCGCAGATGTCCGTATCCGGAGCGCTGACCTCAGCATTGCCGAAGTAGAGCGTGTAACCGCCTTCCACTCCTTCCGTGAGCAGGTTCTTGATGCGCACGTTGGCAAAGGTGCCGCGCGCCATCACGAGGTCGTTGCCGCGGCGGGAGCCGAAGGTATTGAAATCACGGCGTTGCACACCGTTGGCGGCCAGGAAGATGCCGGCCGGACCGGTGGGTTTGATGGCTCCGGCGGGGGAGATGTGATCCGTGGTCACGCAGTCACCAAAGATACCCAGAGGCCGGGCATCGGTGATGTCGGTGATATCGCCCCGGGTGCCGGTGAAACCGTCGAAGAAGGGCGGGCGGTGGATGTAGGTGGATTCCGGGTTCCAGCTGAAGGTGGCACCGGTGGGGGCTTTCACGCCGTCCCATTCCGGCACGTGGCCGGCGTAGCAGGCGGCATAGTCCTCCGGGGTGGCGGCGCGGGCCTGAGCGGCGGCAATTTCCTCGCCCGTGGGCCAGATGTCGCGCAGGTAGACCGGGGTGCCGTCCGTAGCCGTGCCCAGCGGCTCGCTGTCCATATCGATGTCCACGCGTCCGGCGAGGGCAAAGGCGATGACCAGCGGGGGCGACATGAGGAAGTTCGCCTTGACGTGGGAGTGAATGCGGGCCTCGAAGTTGCGGTTGCCGGAGAGGACGGAGCAGGAGACGAGGTTGTGTTTCACAACTGCTTCCTCAATGGCGGTGTTGATGGGGCCGGAATTGCCGATGCAGGTGGTGCAGCCGTAACCCACGATGGAGAAGCCGATGCTGTCCAGCGCTTCCGTGAGCCCGTTGTTGGAGAAGTAGCGGGCGGCAATGCGGGAGCCCGGGGCGATGCTGGTCTTGACGTAGGCCGGGACTTTCAGTCCGAGCGCGGCGGCCTTCTTAGCCAGCAGCCCGGCGGCGAGCATGAGCCCGTCGTTGCTGGTGTTGGTGCAACTGGTGATAGCCGCCACCAGGATGGAGCCGTCCTTCAGCTCCACATCATGCGTGGTGTCGGCATCGGGGTTGCCGGCATCTCCCGCCATGGTGACGGGAACGGGTGTGGTGTTCTGCTCCGCTCCGTAGGTGTCGCGGCAGATGGCGGCAAAGCTCTCCTTGAGCGTGGCCAGCGGGATGCGATCCTGCGGACGCTTGGGGCCTGCCACGGCAGGCTCGATGGTGGAGAGGTCGAGCTCCAGCTCGATGGTGTAGTCAATATCGCCTTTCTTCGGCATGCCGAAGAGCCCCTGAGCACGCAGGTAGGACTCGCAGGTGGCGGCGTGCTCCTCGCTGCGGCCGGTGGTGCGCAGGTAGGCGGCAGAGGTTTCATCGAAGGGGAAGAAGCCCATGGTAGCACCGTATTCCGGAGCCATGTTGGCCACGGTGGAGCGGTCGGGCAGGGAAAGGCTGGCTGCACCTTCACCGAAGAATTCCACGAACTTGCCCACCACGCCCTGCTTGCGCAGCATCTGGGTGACGTGCAGGGCCAAATCGGTAGCGGTGACACCCTCTCGCAGTTTGCCGCTCAGGTGGACACCCACGACCTCCGGCACCAGGAAGGTGACCGGCTGGCCGAGCATGCCGGCCTCTGCCTCAATGCCGCCTACGCCCCAGGCCACGATGCCCAGACCGTTAATCATGGTGGTGTGGGAGTCTGTGCCCACCAGAGTGTCCGGGTAGTACACGCCGTCTTTCTCCATGACGCCTCGTGCCAGATATTCCAGATTCACCTGGTGGACGATACCGGTGCTGGGCGGAACCACGGAGAAGGTCTTGAAGGCTTGCTGGCCCCATTTCAGGAACTCGTAGCGCTCTGTGTTGCGCTCAAACTCGCGCGTGAGATTCTTCTGGTAGGCTTCCGGGAACCCGGACCAGTCCACCTGCACGGAGTGGTCAACCACCAAATCCACGGGCACCAGCGGTTCCATTTTGTTGGGGTCGGCACCCAAATCCTGAACGGCGGAACGCATGGCTGCCAAATCCACCAGCAGGGGAACGCCCGTCAAATCCTGCAGGATGATGCGAGCCACGGTGAAGGGTATCTCATAATTGCCGGGGTTTTGGGCATTCCAGCCTGCCAGATTAGTGACATCTTTTTCTGTGACCTTGAGCCCGTCACAGTTGCGCAGCAGGCTTTCCAGTACAATGCGGAGAGAAACCGGCATGCGGCTGATGCCGGGATACCCCGCCTCTGCCAGTGCCGGCAGAGAGTAATAGTGCCCCTCAGTTCCGTGCCCGGTGGTAAATGTGCGTTTTGTGTCCATAGTGTGCCGTAGCGTTGTTGTGTGATGAAACCGGATTAAAATACGCGCGGAGTATACACTATCAGTGCGAAATTGCAAGCAGGAAAAGCGTTTTTCTTGCGTCCCGGTCAAGAATTTTACCATGGCTGAGATGTCAAGGAAAACTCTGAGTTGTTTGCGGGCTTCCTGCGCTTGCTCAGAGACTTGTCGATTTCGCGGCGGAGACCGGCGACTGCCTCAGCAGGTGCTTATGGTTTATTCAACGCTGATTTATTGCCGCAGTAACAGATTGCGCTGCCAGACCATGAGCCGATGGAGACCTTCTTCCTCGTGGTTGGATATGGATTCCAGCTGGGCACGGGAGGCGATGAGGGAGCCCTCCAGATTCAGTTCTTCGGCCAGCGTGTTGCGTATGGCAGACCAGTGTGCCAGCTTGACATCAAAATCGGGTGCCTGTTCGTGTCTTTCCTTTTTGGGCAGGGCAGGGTATTCCTCCTCATCCAGTAGCTGGAAATGTTCTACAGCCTTGCGGAAACGGGCAGCACGGTGGTTGTGGAAACCGTGCAGCGGAGAGACCGTGCGGAACTCCTGGAGGGCCAGGCTCCAGCGCAGCAAATCATTGTTGGAGCAGACCATGAATGAGGGTTTGTCCATGAGAGCCGCTTCTTTATCCCGCCATGTCCAGAGAGCGCGGAGGGCGGCCAGCCCGCGCGGCTCAAATTTGCCGCTGCCTTTGATGCGCCAGGGATCCTGCGCTGCAGAGCGGAAGCGCTCGTAGCCGTGTTTCAGGTTGGTGGCACAGCTCTCCAGAAACCACTCATAGCGCCCCAGCTCTTGCAGTTGTGCTACCAGTTTGTCCGCCATGCCAAGCATATATTTTACGTCACCCTGCGCGTATTCCTGCATTGCGGGGGGAATCGGGCGGCGCCCCCAGTCTGCTTTCTGGTTGTTTTTGCTCAGCGTAACACCGTAGAAATGCTCCACCAGTGCTGCCAGCCCGAATTGGCGGAAGCCTAACAGGCGAGCGGCAATCTGCGTGTCCAGAATCATGTGTGGCAGTAGACCGAAGGTCTGTTGCAGCAGGCTCATGTCATAGTCAGCCCCGTGCATCCACACCTCTGCCTCTTCCATCCAGAGGGAGAAGAGAGACATATCCTCAATTGCCAGAGGGTCGATAATCTCCACCCCGTCTGCATCTCCGTATTGGATGAGGCAAAGCTTCTCGCGGTGGCGGTGCAGGCTGTCTGCCTCCAGATCCAGAACAGTGCGCCCCTGCGGCTGGCGGGAGGCACGCTGTTTCCAATCGAACAGAGACTCGGCATCGGCTATCATGTCTGGCTCAGATGCTAGCATACATGTTATCAAATGGCAAGATTTATCCTTGTATGCCTGTTCCGCAGCAATAATGTTTCGGTAAATGTTTTGCAACGGATGCGTAAAAAGGTTTTCGGTGGGATTGTGTGTGGTGTAATAAGAATCCCGCGCAAAGTCGATACTTTACGCGGGATTTCTCATTATTCTAACGCTGGAGGCGAGGGGAATTGAACCCCTGTCCGAAAACCTATCCTTACGGCTTTCTACGAGTGTAGTCGATTATTTAAGATTCCCAGCGCAAGTCGAGAAGCGACACTCTACTTGTTTTGGTATCCTTTTTTTGCGTGACTGCCTCAAAGGCTAAAGAGCAATGCACGTTCACCGCTACATGACGCTCACATTCTCGGCCGCGATACTCCGAGACGGAACGGGCAGCTCCGCAGAGCTGCGTCACAGCCTAATTAGGCTGCAAGAGCAAATTCTTCGTTTGCGTTTAATGTTTAATTTGAGCCGTTTGAGAGTTGCTCAGCTCTACTCGCTTACCGTATCTCAAAATCCCCGTCGAAACCTTTACGCCCCCATATTATCGAAATTTTGTGAAATTATTGATTCAATTTGTAAATCAATAATCTGCATGCATTTTACGAGCACGCTCGCTGTCTCTTGACGCTTGCTTTGCCGCCTCAGAGTCGCGCTTGTCGTAAAGCTTTTTACCACGGCAAAGACCAATTTCAACCTTGACTTTAGAATCTTTAAAATAAAGCGAAAGTGGTATCAGAGTGTAGCCTTTTTGCGAAACAAGAGAGAAGAGCTTCAGGATTTCACGCTTGTGCATAAGTAGCTTGCGCACTCGCCTTGGATCTCCGTTGAATATGTTTCCTTGTTCATAAGGGCTTATGTGAACACCGTTAAGAAAAATTTCGCCATCCTTAATGGTACAATAAGCATCCTTTAAATTCACCTGACCTGCACGAAGACTTTTAACCTCAGTACCTATAAGCGAAATGCCTGCTTCGTATCTGTCATCTATAAAGTAATCGTGATAAGCCTTGCGATTTGATGCGATCTGTTTAGTTCCTCTCGATCGTGCCACGCAGACATCTCCTTTCTAAAATAACAAATTGTTAATCAAGCCGATATAAAGTATATCACAAACAGAAATAAAAGTCAATAAATTTTTGTAGGAATATGTCGTACTGCCAACCACTAAAAATATAGCGGTGAATAAAACTGAAGATGGACCTATCTTAGAATCTATATAATTTCACAAAATTATTGTTTTGCGCAATAGAGGGAAGTGGAAAAGGATAAAATGGCTTGATTTAAGCCTTCCGGTGTTTTTGAGTAGGTTTTGGATTTATTGGTGATTGTTCTGTCTGTTGGGTTTGAATGTTTTCTATATGTAGCTTGAATTTTGTTTTTTGCTTTTGATTGTAATTAATTACTGTATTCGCTTTGTTAGTTTTCAACAATTTTATTTTTCAAAAATGTACATTCGTACAAAAAATATTTCTTTTTAATTTTACTTTTGACAAATTATTTTTTTGTGCTATAATAGTTATAGCAACATCTCTTATTCTATTTTATCCGGAGGTTTTAAAATGGCTATTAAAATGCGTTATCTTTATGCTTCAAGCAAAAAGAAATTTGTTACTATCGGTGATCATATTAAAGCTAAGTATCAGCTGACAAACAACAATTCAGTAGATGTTATTCCACCTGCATATTCTTGCGATAAAGAGCGACTGGTCATCATCGGTATTTCTGCAAAGGATGAACCCGAAAACAAAGTTCGCCTTTTCTGCGAAAATCTTGACAAGACCAAGGCTGCAAATGTTGCTTTCATTCTTGACGGTAACGATAAGTGTGCCAACGCTCTTCGTGAGTACGTAGCAAAGGCCGGTGGTAATGTTTATCCCGAAATTCTTAGAATCAAGGGTGGTCTTCCTTTCCTTGGTAAGCTTTCTGATGAGGAGCTTTCGACACTTGACGCTTGGCTCGACACTTTACTTGCATCACTGAGCTAATTATTTTCCATTTAATAGCAATTGTTTTATGGTAATAATTGTAAAAAACGGTCGATAATTCGACCGTTTTTTATTTTGCTGTGACAAATGGCTTTAAAATATCAATTTCCCATTTTCCATCTCTTTCGCTCAAACGGATATATTCTTTTCTTGAACAATCGCTTGCCATATCGTTTCGGAAAGTACCATTGTTTCTGCGTATTTTGTAATACAGCCAGTAGTCATAGCTCGTTACAGTTACGCCGTCTTCGTTAGTTGATGTTTCCTGATAGAACTCGATCTCGATGTCATAAAGCTTTTGTTTTGTAAATTCCATCTTGGGCTTAAATCCGTTTTCAAAATATTCTTCGCTGAAAAGGCTGTTAAGCTCTGCGTATTCTCCGTATATAGCGTGGTTGATAAATGCTGTTATAACCGCAATTGCGCCCTTTTCTTGTGAAGGTATAGTGTCAAGCGTGTTGGGGTCATAGGACAGCTTTTCGCCGGTTCTGGTGTTATTATAGTAGAAGTTTCTATCGAGATCCAAGTATTTCTGGTCAAGCATAATGTCTTCTTCGTAGTCCGCAGGATAGAAAATAATACTTTGACCACGGGACTCGTCATCGGAAGGTCCTTCACTTAAGTAAGCTGATACGCCTCTCAGAATGAAATATACTGCGACTATTACAATAGCAAGCACCATAATGATAATTAAAAGCTTTTTGAGAATCGCTTTGTTTCTTGATGATTGGCTATTATTGGTATTTGTGTTAGAATTATTCTTTTTTTGTGCGTTCATATTTATACCTCTCAAATATACAAATATGATAGCATATTTTTGATTAATTTTCAAGGCATCTTGCTAATCAATTTTATTAAATTTAACAAAAATTCCAACATTATTGTACGCAAGCTGTATTTTTTGAAAATCTTCTTGCTTTATTTCTTTAAATGTGATATAATATTATGAATAATTTTTTATACAAAGGTATTTATTATGAAATATTTTGTTCTTATCCCCGATGGTATGGCGGATGAAAAGATTGATATACTTGATAATCGCACTCCAATGGAAGCAGCAAATAAGCCTCTTATGGACTCTTTAGCTAAAGTATCTCATTGTGGACTTGTGCAGAATGTTCCTATGGGTATGGTTCCTGAATCCGATACTGCCAATATGTCAATTCTTTCGTTTGATCCCATTGTATATTCAAAAGGACGTTCTCCAATCGAGGCTGTAAGTATGGGGCTTTCGATGGATGATGACGATGTAGCAATAAGATGCAATTTTGTTACTCTTAGTGATGCTGATAATTACGAGGATCGCATTCTTCTTGATAATGGAGCCGGTGAGATAAGCACCGAGGAGGCGGCAGTTCTTGTCGAAGCACTCAACGCTGAGTTTGCCAATGATCTCAGACATCTTTATGTTGGAATGTCTTATCGTCATTGTATGCTTTGGAAGAATGTTGATGACAGATATCCTTTTGCAAGGCCTCACGATCTTATTGGAAAGCGCATAGGTGAGCATCTTCCCTCAGGAGAAAGGGGCGATGTTTTCCGTGAGTTTATGGAGAGAAGCTGCGAAATTCTTGACAATCATCCAATAAATGTAGAAAGACGCAAGAAGGGACTCAACGTTGCAAACAGCTGTTGGCTTTGGAGTCCCGGAAAGAAGATGACACTTCCCTGCTTTGCTGACAAATTTGGCATTTCCGGAGCTGTTATTTCGGCTGTTGACCTCATAAAAGGGCTTGGAATCAGCGCAAAGATGCGTTCGATTGATGTTGAGGGTGCAACCGGTAACCTACACACCAATTATGAGGGCAAGGCTAATGCGGCTATCGATGCATTTATGAGTGGCGTTGAACTTGTTTACGTTCATCTCGAGGGCCCCGATGAACACGGGCACAGAGGCGAGGCCGAAAACAAAATGCGATGCATCGAAAACATTGACAGCCGTGTTCTCGCACCTGTATTTAAGTATTTGCAAAGTTGCGGCGAGGACTTTGGAATTATGATTCTTCCCGATCACCCCACGCCTGTTAGATTGCGTACGCACACGAGAGCACCTGTCCCATACCTTATTTATTCTTCAAAAAATGCAACAAACGGCATATCAACATATACCGAAGATGCTTGTGCCGAGGGTGAATATATTGCTGACGGATGGAAGCTTATGCAGTATTTTATTGATATTTGTAATCGTTGAGGAGATGGATTTATGAACGATAACAAGAATAATGAGATAGTCCAAGAGGAAGAAGTCACTCAAGTGACTCAGACAACGGAAGAAACTTCCACGGAAACAGATGCGGTGGCCGTAAAACCCGTTAAGAAAAAGACTACATTTGCGGGTGAGCTGTTTGAATATTTTGAGCTGTTTATCCTGTCAGCTTGTATAGTTTTGCTTATTTTCAGCTCAATTTTCAGAGTTTGCAGAGTTGATGGGCAATCGATGGAAAACACTTTGCTTCACGGCGAGATGCTTCTTGTAACAGATCTTTTCTATACTCCGGAGTATAAGGATATAATTGTTTTTCATCAGACAGGAACTGTATTTAACGAGCCTATTGTTAAGAGAGTTATTGCCACAGAAGGTCAATGGGTTGATGTTTATGCCGCAAATGATAAGCTTGTTGTCACTGTATATGATGAAAACAAGGAAAATCCCGTGGTTCTTGAGGAAGATTACGCTAAGTATTCAGACGCTATGGTTCTTCAAAGTGATCACGATTATCCTATACAAGTGCCTGACGGTTGCTTGTTTGTTATGGGGGACAACAGAAATCATTCGTCGGACAGCAGATTTAACAGCATTGGATTTGTTGACGAAAGACGAGTGCTTGGAAAGGTGATTTGCAGAATTACACCTTTTGAAAAATTTGGTAGTGTGGATTAAGGAAAGAAAAATGCCATCACAGATTATACAGTGGTTTCCGGGACATATGGCGAAAACTCGCAGAATGATCTCCGAAAACCTGAAAAATGTAGACGCAATAATAGAAATGCGTGATGCAAGAATACCTCTCAGCTCGAAAAATCCTGAAATTGAGAGATTGACCCAGAATAAGCCAAGGCTTATTCTTCTCAACAAAGCATCACTTGCTGACCCTGAAGAGTCTGCACGCTTTTGCAGATATTATTCAAGCTCAAATACAGAGTGTATCCTTACTGACTGCGCAGACGGAACGGGCTTTAATCAGATTGCACCAACGATTAAACGCCTTTGCGCTGATAAGCTTGCGGCTTATGAAAGTAAGGGTATGCACGGCAGACACTTGAGAGTAATGGTTCTTGGAATTCCCAATGTTGGTAAATCTTCCCTTATCAACCGTATAGCGGGTGGAAAAAGAGCTAAGGTTGAAGATCGCCCAGGCGTAACGAGAGACAAGCAGTGGGTTCAAACACGGGAGGGACTTGACCTCCTTGATATGCCCGGTGTGCTTTGGCCGAAATTTGACGATAGGCTTGTTGGTGAAAATCTTGCTCTCACGGGTGCTGTTAAGGATGTTGTAATCGACACAATTGAGCTTTCTGTGATTCTAATTAACAGACTTAGAGCCACTCATCCAAAGCTTTTGGCAGCAAGATACAAGCTGACAGAAGATGATATGAGCGAAGAGATAAGTGATGGCGAGCTTTTTGAAATAATTGCAAGGCGCAGAGGCTTTTTGCTTCGTGGCGGCGAGATTAATGATGACAGAACTGCTGCTGTGCTTCTCGATGAGTTCAGAGCTGCAAAGATTGGAAGAATTACACTTGACATCTGTCCCCAAAAATAAGGAGTGCTTTATGCCTGATTTTTCTATCGAAAAAGAAATTGTGAGCAACGGGTTTACATCAGTATGTGGCATAGATGAAGCCGGTAGAGGACCTTTGTGTGGACCTGTGGTTGCTGCAGCTTGCATTCTGCCAGTTGATATTGAAATTCCCAAGCTTAATGATTCAAAAAAACTTAACGCTAAGGCAAGAGATGTTTTGTATGATTTAATTATTGAAAATGCGTTATCATACTCTATTGCTGAAGCGAGCGTTGAGGAGATTAATGAGCTCAATATTCTTGAAGCTACTCTTCTTGCTATGAGAAGAGCTGTTGATGGCTTGTCTGTGCCTGCTGATTATTTGCTCGTTGACGGAAATATCTTCAGGGATTTTTCAGTACCCGGACGTTGTGTTGTTGGCGGAGACGCAAAATCATCCTCTATTGCAGCTGCGTCGATTTTAGCAAAGGTTACGAGAGACAGATGGTGCGTTGAGATTGATCCCCTGTATCCACAATACGGCATCGCCGGACATAAGGGCTACGGAACTGCGGCGCATATGAATGCACTGAGAGAATATGGTCCAACTCCCATTCACAGAAAAAAATTTATAAGATTTCTTGATAATTAACATAAATGTTTAAGAAAATCACAAAGAATCAGCTTGGCGAGGTTGGCTTGCTTGGTGAAGATATCGCAACAGATTATCTGCTGAAGCAGGGTTACAGACTTATCGGCAGAAATGTAGTTGCGGGTGGCTATGAAATCGACATAATCGTTGAGGATCTACGTCACATAGTTTTTGTAGAGGTAAAAACAAGAACCGTACCAAAAAGCTATGGCAAAGCAAGATATGGTCCTGCATCTGCTGCAGTGGACAGAGATAAGAAGCGACATATTACCGCCGCTTCAACTGCGTTTTTAAAGGAACACAAATACAGAAAAATTCCCCGAAATGACATTATTGAGGTTTATCTTGATAAAACTCAAACGGGTTATTCAATTAAAAAAATTAATCACTATCCGAATTCTTTCGGAAAAGTAAGGTGAGGTATAAAATGAATTATATCAGTACAAGAGATATTGACGGAACAAATAAGGTTTCAGCTTCATATGCTATCAAGCAGGGTCTTGCCCCTGACGGCGGACTGTTTGTTCCGGAAGAAATTCCTGTTTTGAGCCTTGAGCATATTTCTTCTCTGCTATCTCTCAATTATTGTGAGCTTGCGACCGAGATTCTTTCGATGTATCTTGAAGACTTTACTCACGATGAGCTTGCGAGATTTGCAAATGAGGCTTATGTAAACAATGTTTTTCCTGAGTCAGTTGCACCTGTAAGCGTTCTTAACGAAAGGAAGGCTGCTATCGAGCTTTGGCACGGCCCGACGGCTGCATTTAAGGATATGGCATTATCTATAATGCCGAGGCTGCTTTCGGCTTCCCTTAAAAAACAGGGCGAAGAAAGAACTGCGCTTGTTCTTGTTGCAACTTCGGGAGACACGGGTAAAGCCGCTCTTGAGGGCTACCGTGATGTCGACGGAATCAAGATCAAGGTCTTCTATCCTGTTGACGGTGTAAGCGAGGTTCAAAAGCTCCAAATGATTACTCAGGCCGGCAAAAACGTTGATGTTTGTGCAATTGTTGGTAACTTTGATGATGCACAAAGTGGGGTAAAGAAGATCTTCTCTGATGCAGAGATCTCTGCAAAGCTTGACGAGCGAGGATATTTCCTTTCGAGTGCAAATTCAATCAACTGGGGCAGACTTGCACCACAGATAGTTTACTATTTCTGGGCTTATCTTGAGCTTGTCAGACAAAATTGCATTACTCTTGGTGAGGAAATCGATTTTTGTGTTCCTACGGGCAATTTCGGCAATATTCTCGCCGGATATATTGCCAAGAAGATGGGACTTCCCGTCTGCAAGCTTATATGCGCATCAAACGAAAACAATGTTCTTACGGATTTCCTGGCAACGGGTGTTTACGATAAGAACCGTGAGTTCCATACAACTATTTCTCCTTCGATGGATATTCTCATTTCAAGCAACCTTGAGAGACTTATTTATTTTGCATCAGGCAGTGAGACTGCACGCAGATGTATGGAGGAACTCTCTGCTCTTGGTAAGTATGAAGTTGACGAGGCGACATTTGAAATTATCAAGAGAGATTTTGTAGGTTACAGCGCAAACGAAGAGGAGACTTGCGAGGCTATCAGGGATTATTATGACAACTTCAATTACCTTGCAGATACACATACTGCAGTGGCTTTCCATTGTCTTGATCAGTTTGTAGAGGACAGTTCCTCTAATAGAATGACTGTTGCAGTTTCTACTGCAAGCCCGTTTAAATTTGCTTCAAGCGTATACAGAGCTCTTAGCGATTGTATGCCTCCGGAGGGTTATGCTGCCCTCACCGAGCTTTCCGATCTAACGGGCGTTCCGATCTCGACTCCTCTTGCAGAACTTGATCAGAGAGTTGTGAGGTTTGAGAGAGTGTGCTTGCCCGTCGATATGGCAAGTGATATTTTCGAGCATCTGGACGATTAACTACATATAAGAAAATCGGGTCGCATAGCGACCCGATTTAGTGGAGTTATTCTGCCTTGGGCTTAAAGGTTGTGCAAGCTGTCTGACTGCTGTTGTCAGCGTGTGAAGGTCCTACCATAATCTGCTTAGCTGTGCAGTGTGTGTCGCAATCGTGGTATTGACAATTCTTGACATCGCACAGAATGCCCTTGATATGATCGTTCTTTGAGCAACAACTGCTCTTTCTTTCGAAAGCTTCCATTTCGTTTCTCCTTTCACTCCGTGGTGTTATTATTATTTCCCACACAAAAGTGTTTATTCATATCTATATACTGAGGTAAAAATGTCTCTTTTTGCAATTGCTGACCTGCATTTGGCAGGCAAGGAAGGTGACCGTAAGTCAATGGATGTCTTTGGCAGACGTTGGATAGGCGGCAAAGAGAAGTTAATACGAAATTGGAAAGCTATTGTAAGCGATTCTGACAGTGTAGTTATTCCGGGCGATTTTTCCTGGGCTATGACACTAAGGGACGCAATTGATGATTTTGCTCTCATTGATTCGTTGCCCGGAAAGAAGTTTGTTGGAAAAGGTAATCACGATTTCTGGTGGACAACAGCATCGAAGATGAACGCATATTTTAAGGAGTGTGGTTTTTCCACATTGAATATACTCTACAACAATTCATTTGTAATTGATGGAGCTGTAATTTGTGGCTCAAGAGGCTGGTTTTCGGAGGAATCAAATCAAAAAACAGTTGGAGACGTTGATTGGCAAAAGATCATCAACAGAGAGGCTATGCGACTTGATATCAGCCTGTCTTCCGTCTCTCCTGAATGCAATTTGCCTAAATATGTTTTTCTTCACTTTCCTCCCGTCTGGAACGGAGTTCAGTGCAAAGAGATAATTGAAGTGTTAAAAAAACATTCAGTCGAGCATTGTTACTATGGCCATATCCACGGAATTTACTCTTCGGATGCCAACTTCAATTATGACGGCATAAGCTTTAAAATCATTTCCGCGGACTATCTTGACTTCTGTCCGCATAAAATAATATGAGTAATTAAATAATATTTCGTAAATTTTTATTGCAAAAGCCACTTTTTTTCTATAAATCTATTGACATATAAATAAAAAAGAGTACAATTAATAAGAATGCATTTATTTCGAAAGGGATATTAAAATGACAATTAAAAGCACAGTTATTAACGAACATTCACAGGCAGTAGTTGAATTTTCTTTCGACGCTGCAACAGTTGAAGCTGAAAAGTCCAAGGTTTTCCACAAGAAAGCTTCCACCTTCAACATTCCCGGCTTCCGCAGAGGAAAAGCTCCTCGCGCTGTTATCGAGAAGATGTACGGTAGTGGCATTTTCCTTGAGGATGCTATAAACCAGCTCATCGACCAGGCTTGGGATGAGATCATTGCCGCAGCAGGCAAGAAGGTCGTTTCTCGCCCTGAGTTCGATATCGTTTCTTATGACGAAGAGCTCGTTATGAGCGCAACAATGTATGTTAAACCTGAAGTTGAGCTTGATGATTATCACGGTATCGAGATCGAGGCTGTTCTCCTTCCCACAACTGACGAAGAGGTTGACAGAGAGATCGAGACAGTTCGCACAAGAAACGCTCGTGAGATTGAGATTACCGATCGTGCAGCTGAGATGGGTGATATCGCAGTTATCGACTACGAAGGTTTTGTTGACGGCGTAGCATTTGACGGTGGTAAGGATGAGGGTCATAAGCTCAAGCTTGGTTCCGGTCAGTTCATTCCCGGCTTTGAAGAGGGTGTGGTTGGCAAGAACGTTGGCGAGACATTTGACGTTCCCGTAACATTTCCCGAAGAGTACCACGCAGACGAGCTCGCAGGCAAGGAAGCAGTATTTAAGGTAACTCTCCACTCCATCATCTTCGAAGAACTTCCTGAACTTGACGACGATTTTGCAATTGAGGTTTCAAGTTTTGATACATTTGCTGAATATCGTGCAGATGTTCAGGCAAAAATCGAAAGCAGACATAAGAGCGCAGCTGAGCGTGATGTTGACGAGAAGATTCAGACAGCTCTCGCTGACAGACTTTCTGCTATCATTCCCGACTGTATGGTTGATGCTGAGGTCGAGGCGATCGTTCGTGACGGCGAGTCCAGAATGCAGATGCAGGGTATGGACTTTAAGATATACCTCCAGTACTTTGGTATGACTCTTGATAACTACAAGGAGCAGGTTCGTCCCTCTGCAATTTCCAGAGTAAAGACAGAGCTTGCACTTGAAAAGGTTGCAGAGCTTGAGTCAATTGTTATCAGCGCAGAGGATATTGAAGAAGAATACAAGACCATCTGCGAAACATACGGTGTTGAGATGGATTATGCAAAGAGCGCGCTTCCTGAGGAAGAGATTGTTCACTCCCTTACTATGCGCCGTGCAGTTGAGGCTGTAAAGGCTTCTGCAGTTATCACTTACGTTGATCACGAGCCTGAAGAGCTTGATGAGGCTGACGAAGAGGCTGAGACTGAGGAAGCAGCAGAATAATTAATAGTTTTTTACGGAGGTATCAGTTTATAATGACAAACAATTATCGTGATATAATGAGGGATGCACTTGTCCCAATGGTAATTGAACAAAGCGGCCGTGGAGAACGTTCATTTGACATTTTTTCAAGATTGTTGAACGACAGAATTATTTTCCTGTCCGATGAAGTAAACGATACAACCGCATCGCTTGTAATCGCTCAGATGCTCTATCTTGAGAGTGTTGATCCTGATAAGGATATTTCCTTCTACATCAACAGTCCGGGTGGTTCTGTTACAGCAGGTATGGCGATTTACGATACTATGCAGTTTGTCAAATGTGACGTTTCTACAATTTGTCTTGGTATGGCAGCAAGTATGGGCGCATTCCTTCTTGCGGCAGGCGCCAAGGGCAAGCGTATTGCTCTCCCCCACAGCGAGATTATGATCCATCAGCCACTTGGCGGAAGTCAGGGTCAGGTTTCCGATGTTCTTATTCGCACAGAGCTTCTTGTGAGAACTCGACAAACTCTCAACGAATTGCTTGCAGCTAATACAGGCAGAACTGTTGAGGAAATCGCTCGTGATACTGAGAGAGACAATTTTATGACTGCAAAGCAGGCACTCGAGTACGGTCTTATTGATAAGATTATTGAGCGTCACGCTTAATTGACAAAGAAAGGTATATAATATGTCGGGAAAAGCTTCCGGCGGTATTCACCGCTGTTCCTTCTGCCAGAGAGGCGAGGATGATGTCAATTTCCTTATTCCCTCGGGAACAGGACTTTATATCTGCGATTTTTGCGTTGAGACCTGTCAGGATATTATTGACGAAAGCTTGGCACTGATGAAACAAGAAGAGGCTGTCGATTTCGACAGCCTTACTCTTGAAACACTGCCAAAGCCAATAGAAATCAAAACCCTGCTTGATGAATATGTTGTAGGACAGGACGCTGCAAAAATTGCACTTTCTGTTGCTGTATATAATCACTACAAGCGAGTTTTAACATTAGCTCCATCTAAGTCATCTCGTAGACGTCAGAAGGACAAAAACGAGGTTGTGACAAGCGATGGTGTTGAGCTTGGTAAAAGTAATGTTCTTTTGATAGGCCCTACAGGTGTCGGCAAGACATACATCGCACAGACTCTCGCAAAGTCGCTTAAAGTTCCCTTTGCTATCGCTGATGCTACTACTCTTACAGAGGCTGGTTATGTAGGTGAGGATGTTGAAAACATTCTTCTTAGACTCATTCAGGCAGCTGATTTTGATATTGAGAAAGCTGAAAGAGGAATTATTTATATCGACGAGATAGATAAGATTTCCCGTAAGAGCGAAAATCGCTCGATTACAAGAGACGTTTCCGGCGAGGGAGTTCAACAGGCACTTCTTAAAATTCTTGAAGGAACGGTTGCTAATGTGCCACCTCAGGGCGGCAGAAAGCATCCAAATCAGGAGTTTATACAGATCAATACGGAAAACATTCTCTTCATTTGTGGTGGTGCCTTTGACGGTCTTGATAAGATTATCGACAGACGCCACGGAACACAACAGATTGGTTTTTCAGGTGAGATTAAAAAGAAGACAGCAGGCAAAAACTGTGTTGACTTCTCCGATGTAAATCCTCATGATATTGTTAAATACGGACTTATTCCTGAACTTGTAGGAAGAATTCCTGTTATAGTTGCTCTTGATAGTCTTGATAAAGATGCTCTTGTAAGAATTATAAGGGAGCCCAAAAATGCTCTTACACGTCAGTATTCAAAGCTATTTGCTCTTGACGGTATTGAACTTGAGTTTGATGATGAGGCTGCAGAGGCTATTGCCGAGCTCGCTATTGAGCGCAACACAGGCGCAAGAGGCCTTCGTTCAATATTCGAGAATGTTATGATGAAGCTTATGTATGAACTGCCATCAAGAGATGACGTGGCAAGGGTAATTATCACAGGTGACTTCGTTAGGGGCAAATCGGATGCAACAATAATCGCTAAATAAAAATCAAGGTGACTCACAGAGTGAGTCACCTTTTTTGTTAGTTACATTTTCCGCAGGGATTTACTTGATGTGGGATTGGTGCACAAAACTCATTTGTAGGGAACGCCATACTGTTGAATATTGCGCAGGGATTCTCTTCCTTTGGTGCAATGCATTCCTTGTCAGGAACACAATACTCTGTTGCGTTTACAAGAATTTGGGTTGGTCTTACGAGCCTGATTACAGAGAAAATTCCAAGAGATACAGCAAGAAATCTTCCGTCATCGGCATCGCATACACTAATTGGAGAGTCAAGCTGATTTGATACAAACTCGGGAACGTCCGACGAGCAACAACAGCAACAACATATCGGAGCGTTTATCTTATCGTAAACATTGGCAGTCAGAATTATCGGGTCAGTTGCTTCAACAACAGCAACAGGTGCTTTTGCACTGCAATTTACGGGCTCGGGCTGTGGACAATAGCAATAGTTTTCAGGGTCTGAACGGAACACATTAACGTTCTTTTCTCCTCCGTAAAGAACCACCTTTTTGTCAATTGCTACAACGCCATCAAATTCCTGTGGTTTGGGGCCGATGCAAGCTTCAAATGTTATTTTGATATAATATCTGATATTTACGGTATAGAACCCACGGTTAAATCTGACAGGATCTATGCCGATATATGTCCAGGCAATATATGCATCCTTAGCTCTGATATTACTCGTTCTGCTTATGATATCGTTTCCGTAGTCCGTAAGCACTACACGAACATTCTCGAAACAATCACGGTCTCTGCAGCTGTCATATATGCGGTCTGTCTCAATACAGCAAACCTCACGAGATCCACTCGACGGAGCACATCCGCAACCGAATCTGCTATCCGGCATAATAAAGTCCTCCTTTATAATCTAAGAGTCTTGAAAGTTTCCACTCTGTTATTATTCTATGCAAGGAAACAAATTTTGACAACATCAAACATAAGCTTATCAAAAATGTCAAGTTTTTGTGATAAAATAAATATTGTCTTGACATTATTATAGAAAAGATGTATAATATTTATAATTATATTCGAGGAGTGTTGTCTGCAATGAGTACTGTTGATCTTGGTTCCTTTCTCACAATCATAGTTTATGCTTTAGTAGCTTTTTATATCGTCGTGAGTGTGATTATTGCACTTGTAAAGGGACTTTACAGAATGCTTGTCCACGTTGGATGTGTTTCTGTTGCAGTTGTTCTTTCTGTGTTTATAACAAAATGGATCTCGCCATTGATCGCTCCTACGTTGTTTTCAACGCTATATTCTGTTGTTCCTGATCTGGAACAATATTTATCACTCGGAGTTCTTCAATTGTATCCCGTTACAGCCGAACATTTGTATGGAATAATCGGCTCAGTTCTGGCGTTTGTAGTTTTCTTCGCTGTTCTTTATCTTGTGGCTTTTATCGCCTCAATTTTTGTTGGGAGAATGGTTCCGGGTAAAAACGACACACCAAAGATCCACACACTTACATCTGTTGCAGTTGGTATCGTTGCGGGCTTCCTCTTCTCAACTGTTGTGTTTGCTCCTGTTGGTTACTTGACCTCAATTGCTTCAGAAGTTCTTCCGAAAATATCACCTAAAGAAAGCCAAAGTATTGAAGAGACACTTGACCGTTTTAACTCAAATCCCTGTGTGGTTGTTTCACAGTCCAAGCCATATACTGTTGCTATGGACTATATGTTCTCTTACGGTGGCAGTCAGGGCTCATCTCTTCGTAAGGATGTAGCTCTTGTTTCAGATGCTTTCGATGTTATTTATGCACTAGATGCCGAGGAAGGCGAAGAGGTGACGAAAGAGGACATTGAGCGAGTGCTCGAGTTCTTTAATAGTGTCAGACAAAACCCGACATTTATAAATGTTTATACTGAAGTTGTCTCTGTTTCGGCAAAAGAGCTTTTGGCAAACAGAACGGTATTTGGTTTGTCGCTTAAAGAAATTAAATCATCAAGTGAAGATCCTTATATGACAACTCTTGTGCTTGACCTAATTGATTATCTTTCCGAGCTTAATACTGAAGCTACCATTCAAGATTTTGCAACGATATACGAAACTCTTTTGATTCTCAAAGACTCTCCAATTCTTAAAGAGTTTGATATAGACAACCCCCTTTTGATGTTTACAGATCCCGAACAAGTTTCATCTGTAATCGTTCCGATGCTCAAAAACGAAAGATTCCATAGGATTTTCGTGTCATTTACTGCATACGGCATTTCGACTGCAGCTGATTCAATTGGTATTGCGCAGAAAGATATTAACAGTATTTCTGCTTCAATTAGACATTCGAGAGGTGCTGAGGGCAATAACACACCCGAAGAGGAAGCAAGAGTTCTTGCTGAAGCTCTTTGCTCACTGGTAACTATAATGGATAAGCTCTCGTCCACAGACGGACAGTCCAGCTTGTTTAATAAGGATACAATTGCAGACTTCCAAATGGTTATCAAGATGCTCGGCAAGTCCGACATCGTAAGTAATGACGCCCTCAGCATTCTTGCCAAGGGCGCGATGGATCAGCTCAATAATTCTCTTCCTGAGATGGAGTTCGATGGATTTACAGACCTTATCCAAAACACTATCAAGGGAGAATCCGATACTGATATAGAACAGCTTCTTAACTGCGCAACCGCAGGTGTTGCAGTAGCAGATTCGCTAACAAATGGTACGAAACCAAGTGATGAAGACGTACAGGTTCTCGTTTCTAATATGAACCAAGAGATAGCTGACTCACTTAAGGATGTATATTCGGATAATTACTTTACATCTCTTGGAGTACCTGAGGATAAGTCAGGAAATTGCAATAAGTTTGTCTCAGAGATACTCGATAATATGGCCGCTGTTGATACTAATGATGACAACATCAAGCAGGAAACTGCTGCCGTATCGAATCTTATTGAGATCGCACAGCTTCAGACAGAGGCTGATAAATCAGCATTCTTGTCCACTAAGGAAGAGTCCGATGAATTTGTTCAGAACTGTGTGTCCTCAACTATTTTTACAGACACTCTTGAGAGTTTTTGCGTTGACGAGTCAGGAAATTCTGTTGCAGATCCTCTTGGATTTGCAGGCAAGCTTGACGAGAATGCTAAAAACAATCTTGTCGATTCCCTTACAAGCATCAATGAAAATGGTTCTGAGGAGCATAAAAAGGCTTGCGACTATATCGCCCTTATCGTTCTAGGTCACTCCATTCATTGATTTGTTTGCTTTTGCCTGATTTGCTCATACTTTTGCCTTGTTGCCTCGCCACCTCTCAGGTGCCTCTCGGATTTGTTGGCAGCGAGAACTAAGGCGACTTGTGCGTAGATCGTTGGATTTGTGTATTTAAGTATCTTTGTTACATCTTTATGTACAGTGCTTTTGCTTATTCCAAAGCGTGCGGCAGTTTTTCTTACGGTTGCATTGTTTTCGATTATGTACAGCCCGAGCGTTTCACATCTTTCTTTACCTTGAGAAATATATATCATTGAATTACCTCGAGTATTTTCTTGATACATTTATATGAGTGACTCAAAGTATAAATTCTTGCTTTATGTAAAAAAGGACAAAAGAATGAATAATTCTACGATTAACAATCAAGAACAGATATTATTTGAGGGTATGACCTCAGTTTCGGCACTCATTAATGCGACAAGAAAAGGTATTTGCCGTAGAAAAATACTCAAAGTGTATTTTGAAAAAAGCAAAATACGCAAGGAAAGAGGCAGATTTGCCTTTATAAAAAATGCTGCAGTGGAGCTGGGTTTTGAGCTTGTAGTTACAGATGAGGCAACAATAGATAGTCTTGCAACAGGAAAAACTCACGGAGGCATTCTTGCCCTTGCCTCGGGTGCTGTTTATAAAGCAGTGAGTGATGGCGAAATTTTACACGATGGATTTGTTGTGATTCTCGATGGAATTGAAGATCCATACAGCCTTGCATATTCGCTCAGAACCATTTATGCTTGTGGTGCAGATAGTGTAATTTTGCCTACAAGGCTTCCAAACGGTTCGGATGGTCTTGTGTGCCGTTCGTCAGCCGGTGCCTCAGAGCTGCTTGATATACGTCTTACAGAAAGCCTAGAGGCGGTTGTTGCTTATAAAGAACGTGGATACACAATTGCGTCGGCTGCCATACCGAATTCATCTCTTTGTTACGAGGCGAATCTTAAAAAGCCACTCCTGCTTGTCATTGGTGGCGAAAAGCGTGGTATTTCATCAAAGGTACTTGAACTGTCAGATATTAATATAAAAATTCCTTATAGTGGGGAATTTATAGGTTCGCTATCTACTACGTCTGCAGTTTCAATTCTCTCATATGAGGTGTTGCGCCAGAATTCATAAAGCGTGAATATTTCCCTGTCTCTTGCATATGTTTTATTAAACATAATTGAGGTGCAAGATGATTAATGGATTTATCAGAGGTCTTAAAAAGAATATAATTGACACCTGCGGGCTCTCTTCTTCACTTTTTTCCAAAATAACGCTTTTGTTTGTTGTTGGACTTGCTGTTTCTTTGATAGTGTCAGCTCTTAGTGGTTTTGAGCTTGGAGGGCGTGTTTATGATGTAATTGTCTCTGATTCGGTCTGCCCTACTTTAAATACTAAAAATCTCTTTGAGTATATTTCATCTATATTGGAATATACTCTGAGCGATATTGTGCTTGTGGTAGTTGTAGCCATAGGTGGCATAAGCTTTATTGGCAATTCACTATATTATCTAGTTTCACTTCTCTCCGGGTATTTCTTGGGTTACGGTGTGATTTCAACAATAACACAGCTCAGTACGATTGATTCTGATGCGAAACAAACGTCAGTTTCAATAATCTTATCATTAGTATTCTACTCTGCCTTTAAACTTATTGTTCCGATATTTCTGTCAATTCTATCTAAAGACTCAGGTAAGATATCCAAGCTATATAAGAGTGGCGAGCAATCCTGGGTATTCACAAAAGAGTTTTATCACTACATCACTACTCTTTTGATTTTTCTTGGCTCTTCTCTTTTATTGAGGATGGCTCTGTCATTACTACTAAAACTATTAACTGTTGTTTAAATTTCGAGAGGTTCAAAATGTCAAAACCCCAAAAAGAAAGAAAGAAGTTCAGATTGTTCGATATGAACCGAGATGGCCCCGGCGTATCAAAGGATGAAAAGCCTTTCGTGCCAAATCTCATCAGTATGCCGAAATTCTATGTCAGAAACTTCACGCGCATATTGTCGCTCAATTTCCTTACATTGCCTTTGCTTGTGATACCGCTTATCGCTCTGTATATTTATATCACTAGACCTACAACTCCATCACAAACAAGTGTTTTGTATAGCACTCTATACGGCTCGCAAATGATTGGAGAAAGCACGTCCTTTGCCCCTCTTTTGGGAGTATACGGCATACAGCTTGAGCTTCCAACATTTACACCTGCAATTATTTGGGTATTCATACTTCTCTTTGTCCTTCTTGCTTCAATCTGGGGACTTGTTCACGTTGGTGCTACCTATTGCACAAGAGGAATGCTCAGGGGCGACCCCGTGTTTATGACAAGCGATTTCTTCTACGCTATCAAGCGCAATTGGAAGCAGGGACTTATTCTTGGATACATTGACTTTGCAATCATTTGCGTTCTTATATATGATTTCGTGTACTTCTCTTCAAGAGGCGGCACGTTCCAGTTAGATCTCTTCTATTTTGTTACAGTTGCACTGGTAATTATCTATTTCTTTATGAGATTTTATATTTATCTGATGCTTGTTACATTTGATATCAAGATATTCAAGATTTTAAAGAATGCGCTGATTTTCTCTATACTCGGAATCGGAAGAAACCTTATGGGCTTTGGAGGAATGTTTATTCTTGTGCTCATAAATGTTTTGCTCGCAATTGCTTGTTGGCCACTTAAGATTGTTGTGCCATTTATACTTCCTCTTGTTTATTTGATCCCGAGTATTATTCTCCTGTCAACTTACGGTGCTTATCCTGTTATCGAAAAGTATATGATCAAAACTGACAATTAATTATTCTATCAGCTCGGATACCGTAACAAATCGGTATCCGAGCTTTTTTAGTTTTGGAATGACCACCTCAAGTGCCTCAATGGTGTTACTTTTGAAAGAAGTGAAATCGTGACACAAAATTATCGAGCCATCGTCAATATTGTCCATTATAGTCTTCTCGATGCTTGTTGCGTCAGCTCCAGACCAGTCCCTTGTGTCAATACTCCAGAGTACCATAGTGTAACCGCGTTCAGCGCAAACTGACGAAACAGTTGTGTCATATATTCCACCGGGAGGTCGCAAAAGCTTTGACGAATATTCACAATGATTGAAAATTTCATCATCGCAAAGGTCGATTTCGTGCTCAACAACAGTCTTATTCTTGCCGCCAAGATATGTGTGCTTGTAGGTGTGATTGCCGATCTCGTGGCCGTCAGAAATAATTCTCTCAACGATCTCAGGATGAGCAGCAGCATTTTCGCCTACAACAAAAAATGTCGCCTTAACCCCTTCGCTTTCAAGCAGATCTAAAACACGGGATGTGTTTGTTTCGTGTGGACCATCGTCAAAAGTAAGTGCGATCAAATGCTCATCGGTATCAACACTTGAAAATATTGGACAGGGACTTGCGTCTGCCGATGAGCATTCTTTGGGCGTAGATAGAACAAGAGCTAACAAAAGCAAAGTGGATAGAAATAAAACAATGATTACGTTACCCAACCGAAGCGTTTTGCACGAGTTCATCGAGCGTTCCAAATCGATACCCCTCCCTTTTCATTTCGTCAATTACTTCGCCTAAAATATCCGCATTGGTTTTAGATGTTGGATGAAGCAATAAAACGGCTCCATTATGAATGTTATCTAAAATCTTTTTCTTTGCCGACTGTTGCGACATTTGTTTTTGATTATCCCAATCTGCATACGCAAAGCTCCAGAAAATAGTCTTATAACCAAGAGATTTTGCACACTCAAGATTCTCGGCCGAAAATCTGCCCTCAGGAGGCCGATAAAATTTTGATAGGCTCTGACCTGTCAAATCGCTAAACGCGTCGCTCAAGGTCTTGAGCTCGCTCCCAAATGCATCCGAGTCTCTTACTTTACTCATATCCTTATGGTGTGCGGTGTGATTGCAAACTGTATGGCCCTCGTTTACCATACGCATTACAAGCTCGGGTTCATTTTCTACCATATTCAATAATATGAAAAAAGCACCGCTCACCTGTTTTTCTTTAAGAGTATCAAGTATACGACTGATGTTTCCGTTTTCGTATCCTGCATCAAATGTCAGATATGCAACCTTCTCGTCGCTTTCGTCCGTTCGAGAGTTATCAATCCAATATCCGTCATATAGAGATATGAAAGAAAACTCTTCGGGCAACGGGGGCATCTTGTTGTCTTTTTCTCTCTTACAATACCAAGAATAAGTCGTTGCCGGATTTGTTGGCTCAGCTCCGCTTGCGCCAAGCGCAAGAGCTGCGACGCACAAAACAATAAATAGTTTCATAAATAATTTTTTCATCATCATTTCCTTTGTGAGATCTCATTTATAGTATTGCTCTGTGCTTGCTTTTTAAATTGAAACAAATAACCAAAAATAGAAAAAAGCGATGCAGAAGCATCGCTTTTAAAATTTGATTTGATTGATTAAATGATATCAAAAAGTGATATCTGATCAGTTTCGCTAAGCCCGTCAAGGACGCCGTTTTCTCTCAACGTCTCAATTACACTCTTGTTGACCTTTCCTCTGAGTCTGAGGTCTTCTACTGAGAAGAAAGGCTCTTCATCTCTTGCGGCAGCAATATTTAATGCTGCGTTAAGACCAAGACCGGGAAGCGCGATCATGGGCATTCTGATATTGCCGTTTTCGGGCAAGAATTCCTTTGCGTCAGAATATTTGAGGTTAACAGGCAAAAATCTTATGCCTCGAAGCATAGCTTCGTGTGCAAACTGAAGAGCTGAGAACGTATCTTTGTCTTTAGCAGTCGCATCCTTGCCCATCTTATCAATTTCCTGCATTTTTCGGTAAACAGCGTCTCTGCCCTGAGATACAACTGTTCCGTCAAATCCATCGGGTGCAACAGTTAAAATTGCACAATAAAATGCAACAGGTTGATGAACTTTGTACCAGGCAAGTCTAATAGCAGACATAACGTAGGCAGCTGCGTGAGCTTTTGGAAACATATACTTGATTTTTTGAAGTGAATCTACGTACCAATCAGGCACCCCTGCGTTAGCCATTATTTCTCTCCACTCATCAGAAATTCTGATGCCTCTTTTGTTCTTTCGAACAAATTCCATTATCTTGAAGGCCACGTCCTTCTTGACGCCGTATTTAATGAGGTCAAGCATAATACCGTCACGAGTACCTACAACCTTTGAAATGTCGCAAATGCCATTCTTAATTAAGTCCTGTGCGTTTCCAAGCCACACGTCAGTTCCGTGTGTAAGTCCTGAGATCTGCATAAGGTCTGCAAAGTTCTTTGGTTTAGCATCCACCAAAACTCCCTGGATGAAGTTTGTGCCAAATTCGGGAAGACCTAAAGTTCCAACCATAAGACCAAGCATCTTTGTTTCGTGTTTCTCTCGATCTCGTTGAGGTATGCCAAGAGGATCGGTAGATTCAAATATTGCATAAACGCTTGGGTCATTCATAGCAACATCCATAACCTGAATGCCGCTATATTTCTCAAGGAATTTGTATTTTGTGGGAATATCGTGTCCTAGCTCGTCAAGCTTGAGGATCGTATCGTGCAGATAGGAGAAAGCAAAGTGCGTTGTGACGATATCTGATTTCGGGTCATCGGCAGGATGCTGTACAGGAGTGAAATCATAAACCTCCCGGTCACGTGGAACAACAATAATTCCTCCCGGGTGCTGGCCTGTGGTACGCTTTACTCCTACACAACATTGAATAATTCTGTCAACCTCTGCTCTGCAAATCTTAACTCCTTTACCCTCAAAGTATTTCATAACAAAACCGAAAGCAGTTTTGTCAGCAAGCGTACCTATCGTTCCTGCTTTAAATACGTTTTCTGCACCAAATAATTCTTCAGTAAACTTGTGAACCTTACCTTGTACTTCGCCTGAGAAGTTCAAATCAATATCGGGCGACTTATCTCCCTTAAAGCCAAGGAATGTCTCAAAGGGAATGTCCTGTCCATCCTGCTCAAGCGGCTTGCCGCATATAGGACAGTTTTTAGGTGGCATATCAAATCCCGAACCTGCGTCAGTAGGATTGGAGAAATCGTTGTATTGACAATGCTTGCAGTAATAATGTGGAGGAAGTGGATTTACTTCTGATATTCCTGCCATTGTTGCAACAAACGATGAGCCAACCGATCCTCTCGATCCAACAAGATAACCTTGACTTTCACTATATTTTA
Organism: Eubacteriales bacterium; assembly: GCA_045543615.1. Taxonomy (GTDB): domain Bacteria; phylum Bacillota; class Clostridia; order Oscillospirales; family CAG-272; genus CAG-390. Next base: position 85,234 of record JAZPXL010000037.1, on the reverse strand, counting down.
CAAGACGTTCAGCAATTACGTAGAGCACGGCATATCCGTTAGATATAATTGAGTTTAACTCAATATCAAGTCTGTCCTTTACTATATCAGGCAAATCTTCGCCATACATAGCTCTCGCTCTCGACCAACATTTGTCTCTCAGCTCCTCTTCAGCACCCTCAAGGTGAGGAGGATATGAACCTTCGGGTATGGGCCTGATACGCTCAATGCTATCTGCGATTGCATTTGTGTTTCTAATTACAATTTCGTATGCCTTATCCTGACCGAGATAAGCAAACTCTTCAAGCATCTCATCAGTTGTCCTGAGATAAATCGGAGACGGCTTGTCAGCATCCTTGAATTTTAGACCGGCAAGAATGATTCTTCTGCAAAGCTCGTCCTCGGGGTTGATAAAATGTGCATCTGAGGTAGCAACTACGGGTTTTCCAAGTCTATCACCAAGCTCAACAATCCTACGGTTTATGTCACGGAGTCCCTCAGCATCAGCGATTTCGCCCTCGTCAACAAGGTACATATCGTTTCCAATAGGTTGGACCTCAAGATAGTCATAGTATGAAGCTATCTCTTCGATTTCTGAGTCGCTCTTGTTATCAAGGATTGCTGAGTATAGCTCACCGGCAGAGCAAGCAGAGCCAATAATAAGTCCTTCACGGTGCTTGTCAAGCTGTGACTTTGGAATTCTTGGATTTCTATGATAGTAGTTTAAGTAGCTCATAGAAATGAGCTTGTAGAGATTTTTAAGTCCTGTGAGATTCTTTACAAGAATAATCAGATGATAGGACTTAAGCTTGAGGGGGTCTGCGTTAAGTTGAATATCCCTTACGAGCGTTGCGAAATCTCTGATATCAAAAAGCTGCATCTTTTTGATCATCGCAAAATAAATCTGTGTCAGCATTTCAGCATCATCAACAGCTCTGTGATGATTGAAATTGCCGAGATTATAGTATTTTGCGAGAATATCGAGCTTGTGCGATTTGAGATCTGTGTTCAAATAACGAGAAAGGCCGACTGTATCAAGATATGGAGAGTTAAAAGGCAGAGATAGTTTCTTAGCTGCTGCACGCACAAAGCCAACGTCAAAATCTGCATTGTGTGCTACAAGCAAGCAGCTCTCGCAGAACTCAAGAAAACGTGGGAGAACTTCAGCAATTGAGGGCGCATCAGCAACATCTTCATTTGTAATAGATGTAAGCTCTGTAATTTCTTCGGAGATGGTTGATAATGGTTTGACATATGAAGAAAATCTGTCAACTATCTCACCGTTCTTGACCTTAACAGCACCAATTTCAATAATCTCGCAGGTAGCTGAGGAAAGACCTGTCGTCTCAAGGTCAAATAAAACGAGGTTGTCATCAATTGCACCGTTATATCTGCCATAAAGTGGACTTGCGCTATCGTTTACAAAGTAAGCTTCCATACCATAGATAACTTTAAGCTTCTCGTCACCCGGAAGTTCTTTGTTAATCTTTTCAACGGCAATCATAGCCTCAGGGAAGCCCTGAACATTTCCGTGGTCAGTTATGGCAATTGCTCTGTGGCCCCACGAGAGAGCCGTTTTTACGGCGTCAGGTGATGGTATAAGAGCGTCCATCATTGACATGTTTGTGTGCAAATGAAGTTCGACACGCTTTTCGGGTGCTCTATCAGTCCTTTTTATCTTTTTGATATTTGCGACAGCGTTAGGAACTATAAATAAATCCTGTGAGCTGTTCTCTTTTATAACATTTCCGTGTACAGCTACGCAAGCACCATCCGATACAATCGAAGACAGCTCATAGCAATCCTCTTCAGTTGGCATATCGTACTTGACAGCGATTGAAGCATTGCCATCAAATACAGCGAAGCTGAATATCCATTTTTTGTTGCCCCAACGTGCCTGTTCAGTCATAGATCCTGACACAGTGCCAATTATTGTAACCTCGCCACCTTGATGTCTTATAGTAGAAATCGACTCAGGCGTTATAGGAAAGGCATCTCCCCAGATATATTCCGGGGTATCAATTCTATATTGAGCGCATCCAATGCTACAAATTGAGTCTTCAATGATGGCAATACAATCTTCATCATAAGCTGACCAGATACGCGAGAGATTAAGCTCGGGTTCGGGCTTCGATGCTTCTGAAGATGATGTCTGTTCATTTTTGCCGGAAGATTGCGTTCCTCGTCTTTCATATTGGGCTAATGATTCGACGCAGGCTTTATCAATTTCCTCCATAAATGCCTTGTGCTCTTGGGACTCAAAATAAGGAACGAAGTCCTCCATCTGCTCGATTTTGACTTTGACATTGAGCGAGAACTCGCTCTTGACTATCTGTTCAATTGTTGATTGAAGCTTCCCAAGAGTTAAAAAATCAATTGCTCCATTTGAAAAAGGAATCGAAAAAGTTAGAACTGAACCTGAGAGATTGTAGTCGCAATTAGTAAAGAATCCTCTTGCAACTCCACCAATACGCTCGGCTTCGAGTATAATCTGTGGAATATAATCATATCCAAAAAGGTTTTGTGGATAAAGTGGAACAAAACGAACGAGATAGTTGCCCTCATAGGCGACTCGTATCTCTTCTTCTGCTTTATAAAGCAATGCTTTTGGAATGATGTTGTTCAGTTTTATGTATATCTCAAATACATTAGGTCTGATTCTTGATTTTCCAACAGTATAGCTTGCGACCTTGCCAAAGAAACCAGCAACATCGGCTGATGGCGTATACTTGGAAAATAGCTCACTTAAAGTCTTAGACATTTTATTTTACGTAATTCTCTCTTATATATTTTATAAGGACATCAATAATATCGTCCTCGCCGATCTTTTTAATTATCTCGCCGTGAGCAAAGAGCAATGCCTCGCCTTTTCCACCTGCAATTCCAATGTCAGCCTCTCTCGCTTCTCCGGGGCCATTTACTATACATCCCATAAGCGCAACCTTTATTGGAAGTGAGAGCAGATTTGCTTCTCTTGCTCTATCTTCAAATCGTCGAACAAGTGAAACAAGGTCGATTTTTGTTCTGCCGCATGTAGGGCAAGAGACGATATCCATACCAACGTGTCCCTCGCATCCGAGTGCTCGCAAAATATCCTTTGCAGCATATACCTCAGCTAAAGGGTCTTCAGTGAGAGAAACTCTTACAGTGTCACCAATTCCCATATTGACAAGTGTGCCAATAGCTTCGGCGTTTTTGATTATACCCATCCTGCTGCTTCCGGCCTCAGTAACACCAAGATGCAGTGGATAATCACAATGTTCAGATACATAAACGCAAGCCTCAACAGCATTTCTCACAACTGAAGACTTTACGGAAATTACAATATCGTTGAAATCATATTTATTAAGCAGTCTAATATGCCCCATCGCACTCTCAAACAGAGCTTCCGGAGTTGGTGCTCCATATCTGCAAAGAAGCTCTTTTTCAAGAGAGCCACTATTGACTCCAATTCTAATGGGAATTTTCTTGGTACTACATATATCAGCAACTGCCTTGACCTTTGACTCGTCGCCAATGTTTCCGGGGTTTATTCTAATCTTATCTATCCCACATTCTGCACATTTGATTGCGATTCTGTAATCAAAATGAATATCGGCTACAAGTGGGATTTCAGGTCTTGCGTTTTTGATGTATGCAATAGTTGATGCACATTCAACCGTCGGGACTGCAATCCTAATGACCTGACATCCGGCCTCATAAAGAGCAACGGTCTGCGCAAGGGTTGCTTCTTTGTCAGCTGTGTCAGTATTAGTCATAGATTGAATAACGATTGGATTTCCACCGCCTATTACGGTATTACCAACCCTTACAGGACGAGTTACCTTGCGCTCCATTTTGCATCTCCTTGTTTTTAGAATAATTTCAAAATATCCTTAAATGCAACAATTGCCATAAAGATCAACAGTATTACTATACCAACAAAATTAATATAGCCCTCGATATTTTTGTTAAGCTGCTTTCGTGTTACAGCTTCTATGAGCAAAAATACAAGTCTTCCACCGTCAAGTGCGGGTATGGGAAGAAGATTCATAACACCAAGGTTGACTGATATAACCACCATGAGATATAACAGACTCTGCCAGCTTGCTTGAATTGCATCGCTTACAAGCTCAGTCATTCCGATAGGGCCGGAAATCGAATCAAGTCCGTATTTTCCGGAAATGAGATCGATGACGGAATCCCAAATCATTTTAACTGTTGATACTGAACGGTGAAAAGTGTGAGAAATGATTGTGCCAAAGTCCTTGGTGGCAGCATAAAAGACAATATCAACCTTGCCCATCATAACGCCGTCTTCCTCTTCAGTTTCAAAGATAACATCCTCAAGAACTACTCTCTCACCATCTCTGACGACCGTTATGTCAACAGGCTCAGCACCTCTATAAGTAATCTCATAGAATACCTCGTTGCCTGTGTATGTTTTAACACCGTTTACCTCTACTATTGTGTCTCCTGCTTCAAGGCCGTAATTGTTGCTTACAGAGTTTTCACTGAAATTAGCAATAATATTTGATGCCGGAGTTGTAGCAATAACAAGTACAAGCATTCCAACAAAACCGATTAATATATTTGTAAGAGGGCCTGCGATTACTGTCAGAATTCTGCGCCATACGCTCTTTTTGTAAAATGCGTTTTCGTCTTCAGTCTCCTCGTCCTCACCGGCCATACTGACAAATCCACCTATCGGAAAAAGTCTAAGTGAATAACGAATTTGCGTTTTCTTTGAGACCCAAGAGATAATCTTCGGACCCATACCAATTGCAAATTCATTTACTGTTATACCGTTAAGCCTTGCAAAGAGAAAGTGACCTCCTTCGTGAAGAAATATCAAAATTCCAAGAAGAAGAAGTGTAAGAAGTAAGTAAAGAATACTCATTAAATAACCTTTCAAGAAAAAAACAGTAAATATTACTTGTTGTCTAAATACTGACGAGCAAGAGCTGCTGCGTCTTTGACGCAATCCATTATTGCGTCAAGTGTTGTTGCAGAGGATGCTCCACTGAGTTCTCTGCACACATAAACAAGAGTGTCAAAAATATCAGTAAATGAAATTTCGCTTGCAAGAAATTTTTCAACCGCAACTTCGTTTGCGGAGTGAAGCACAGCTGTTGCTGCACCTCCCAAGTCGAGAGCTTCTCTTGCGAGCCTCAAGGGAATGAACGTTTCCTCATCGGGTATAGCAAAAGAAAGAGTTGATATTTTAGCCAGATCAAGCTCAGGAACAACAGATGGCATTCTGTGTGGGCACTCAATTGCATACTGAACACAAAGCCTCATGTCAGGAACTGAAAGCTGGGCTATAAGTGAGTTGTCCTGATATTCAACAAGCGAATGCACAATGCTTTCTCTGTGAACAAGAACGTCTATTCTGCTTGACGGTACTGAGAATAAACGAGATGCTTCAATTACCTCAAAGCCTTTATTCATCATTGTTGCGCTGTCGATTGTAATTTTTGCGCCCATTTTCCAGGTAGGATGCGCAAGTGCTTGAGAACAGGTTATAGAGCCAAGCTCTTCTCTGCTTTTTCTAAAGAACGGGCCACCCGAAGCAGTTAATATAAGCCTTTTTACCTCTTCCTGTTTTCCACTTCTCAGGCATTGAGCAATAGCACAATGCTCGCTGTCAACAGGTGTAATAAGGACACCGGCCTCTCGCGCTTTTTGCATCACAATATCACCTGCAATAACAAGTGACTCTTTGTTAGCAAGCGCAAGCTGCATTCCGGCATCAATTACGGCAAGAGTGGGACGAAGACCCGATGTTCCGATAATTGAGTTGACAGCAACGTCAGCTTCGGTATCAGCAATCATTTCGCAAATTCCGCTCTCGCCGGCATATATTTTCACAGGAAGATCCCGTGTTCTAAGCTTAAGCTCAGCACCCGCAGCAATATTAGACATAGCTGCCGCAGTTGCGCCAAACTCACGTATTTGCTCTTCTACTACTTTAAAATTATTATTTGCACAAATTGCACGGACACCATATCCCTGCGCCCGTGCAACATCTGCTGCCTGAAGTCCGACCGAACCTGTCGAGCCAAGCAAAATTATATTTTTCTTCATTTTTGTTTTTTTACTCACTTAAAATAAGTTGTGAAAATTCAGCAAGAATAAAAGAGCTATCGCAACAGCAAAGGTGGAATCAAATCTGTCAAGGATACCTCCATGACCCGGAAGCAATTTACCAAAATCCTTGATCTGTGTGTCTCTCTTAATCGCTGAAAAACAAAGGTCTCCTGCTTGTGATACAACAGTTGTTATCAATGCAGTTATAGCAACCATTATATAATTGGGCTCCACCGTTTGCGCAAATATATCAAATAATAAAACAAGAAGCACTAACAGAGTTGAACCAATTATAACTCCACCGACAAAGCCTTCAACTGTTTTCTTTGGACTAAGCTCTGGGCAAAGCTTGTGCTTGCCAAAAAATCTCCCAACAAAGAACGCACTGCAGTCCGTAGCCCAAGAAGCGACATAAGTAAAAAACAAGATGAAAAATCCGTGTTTTGCAACGCCCATTATTTCAAGTGCAGTAAAGCCTGAAACAGCGAACAAAGAAAGCATGGATGCGGCAGCGAGATTTTTGTATTCGGGACGAGGAATTTGCAGAGAAGACAGCGACATTACCAAAAAGAAAACAAAGAAGATGCTCGTCAATGCTATCTTGAAAAACAACGCGTTATCAAGAAAATATGCACCCATAGGCAAAGCACAGGCGATATAAAGTGGTATCGAAACGCCTATATTTTTATGAAATCCAAAACATCTGAGTGCTTCAAAAACAGCTCTGACAGAAAAAAGTGTCATTGCAATTGCGTGGAATATTGTATCGCAGAATAATACACAAGGAATAGTTATTCCAAGTATTATCACTGCTGATTTAATTCGATCTAACATAATTCGGTTTAAACCTTTCCAAATCGACGCTTACGTCTGTAAAACTCTTCAACTGCAAGATCAATATCCTTGCTTGAAAGATCAGGCCATAGAGTGTCGGTGAAATAAAATTCGGAATATGCTGATTGCCACATAAGGAAATTTGAAAGTCGCATCTCGCCGGCTGTCCTTACAATAAGGTCGGGATCGGGAATGGATGCAGTATATAATTTGCTTTCAATATCCTTTTCGGTTATATGAGTCTTGTTCTCTGCCATAAGCGCATTGAAGGCGTGAACAAGCTCGTCTCGCCCACCATAATTGAGGGCGATACAGAGGTATAAGCTATTGTTCTCTGTTTCTTTTTCAAGCGCAAGTGCCTTTTCTCTCAGCGTAGGCTCAAGTGGTGCAAGATCTCCAATGAATTTCATCTTAATATCATATTCATCAGCAGACTTTCTGCACTCATCGATATACTCGTCAAGAAGCTTCATTATGGATTGCACTTCTTTTTCAGGTCTCTGCCAATTTTCTGTGGAAAAGGCATAAACAGTGACGTATTTGATGCCAATATCGCCACAGTACCTGACTATTTTTCTGAATGCTTCAGCACCGTATTTGTGACCGAAACGGCGAGGCATTCCTCGCCGTTCAGCCCATCTACCGTTGCCGTCCATTATAAACGCTATGTGCCTCAATCTCTCGTCAACTGTTACGCGAGATGAGTTATCCGTCCTTCCAGACATAGCACCGTCACAAGTCGCTATTAAAGCGACATAATCTCCTTGGATTTCTTAGCAACTATCTCGTCGATGATTCTGATGTACTTATCAGTAAGGTCCTGGATAGCCTTTTCAGAAGCCTTCTGTTCGTCTTCAGTCATCTCCCCATCCTTCTTGAGCTTCTTGCACTTTTCATTTGCATCTCTACGGATGTTTCTGATAGCAACCTTTGCATCCTCTCCCTGCTTCTGAGCCTGTTTTGCAAGCTCTTTGCGTCGTTCTTCTGTGGGCTGGGGGAAAACGAGTCTTATGCAATGACCGTCGTTAGAGGGGGTAATTCCGATATCGGAAGCAAGAATTGCTTTCTCGATAGCCTTGATTGTGGACTGATCATAAGGTGTAATTGTAACAGTCTTAGAGTCAGTTGCCTTAACGTCAGCCATTGTGTTTACGGGTGTGGGTGAGCCGTAATATTCGAATGTAACACCGTTAAGAAGCATAGGGTTTGCTCTACCGGCTCTGATGAGAGCAAGCTGAGCCTCAAATGCTTCAATTGTCTTTTTCATTTTTTCTTCATACGCTTTGGAATCGAGTTTCATTTATCAAATCCTCCGTTTTATGTATATTTTATTTCTTTATTGTAGTGCCACGGCAATCGCCTTTGATTGCACGGACAATATCTTCGGTGTCAGAGAGCATAAACGCGAATGCATCAGGGCCAAATTCTGCGCCCATAGCAGATGCGGTAAGGTCGATACCCTTAAGCGAACGGCTCATCATTTCTGAGTAAGAAATCTCATCAAAGAATACTGCATCCTTGTCCTTCTTGGGGTCTCTGTCATAAATACCATCTATGTTCTTAGCAAGCAGGAAAACATCAGCTTCAATTTCGTTTGCTCTGAGCATTCCGGCCGTGTCAGTTGAGAAGAACGGGCTTCCGGTGCCTCCGCCAAAGAATACAATGCAACCATCGGAGAGAGCCTTGCGAGCTTTGCGAGCTGAATATTGATCAGCATATGGCTCCATCTCTGTTGACGTCATAACCATCGATTTGCCACCTGCGCGTTTTACAGCATCAGCTGCAGCGAGAGCGTTGATGACAGTTCCAAGCATTCCCATACTGTCAGCAGTAACTCTGTCCATCTCGCCACTGCTTCTGCCCCGCCAAATATTTCCGGCTCCAATAATAACACCTATCTCAACGCCATCATTTGCGATAGCAACAAGAGTCTTAGCTATCTCATCAAGAAAATCAAAATTAATTATCGATCCATTGCCTATAATTGCTTCACCTGAAAGCTTGAGAAGAACTCTCTTGTATTTGTAATCTGACATTAGGACACCTCTTGTATATGCATTATATATTATTTTATCTTATTTAATGCGATTTGTAAACACCTTTTTGTAAATTTATATCAAAAAAGCGTAAAAAATTCCCGCCAATGACCAAGTTGTGTCAATGGCGGGATAACTTTATTAGTTATTGCCTGTCAACTTTGCGATTTCTTCAGCAAAATTGTCTTCTCTCTTCTCGATACCCTCGCCCTTTTCGTAGAGAACGAAGTCTACAACCTTAACGGTAATGCCGAGCTCCTTGGAAGCAGTCTCGATGTACTTACCAACGGTGAGATCATCATCCTTAATGTAGGACTGGTCGAGGAGACATACGCTCTCGTAGAACTTGCCCATCTTACCGAGAACGATCTTCTCGAGAATATTGTCAGGCTTGCTTGCATTCTTAGGATCATTCTTAAGAGCTGCAACCTGAATGCGTGTCTCTTCCTCAAGAACGGAAGCAGGAACATCCTCACGGCAAACGTATGTGGGAGGGCTGCCTGCAGCTATCTGGAGAGCGATATTCTTTGCAAGAACTGCAAAGCCTTCGTTTTCAATGTCAGCGTCTGTCTCAAAGCGAACGATAACGCCTGCAACGCCTGCGCCGTGTACATATGTGCTTGTTACGCCCTCACGAATTACGAAACGACGGATGCTGATCTTCTCACCAATTGTGAAGATCATTTCCTTAAGCTTAGCGTCAACTGAGATATTGCTATCATCGAAAATGCAATCATTGAGAGCCTCGACAGATGCGGGCTTGGAAGCGATGATTGTGCGAAGGAGACCCTTTACGAAGTCACGGAACGCAGCGTTCTTTGCAACAAAGTCTGTCTCGGAGTTAACCTCGATCATAGCGGTTACATTACCATCCTTGAGAATGTCAACAACACCCTCAGCGGCAATTCTGCCTTCCTTCTTAGCAGCAACAGCAAGTCCTCTTTCGCGGAGGATCTTCATTGCCTTATCCATATCGCCTTCAGCTTCTACGAGTGCCTTCTTGCACTCCATCATACCAATACCGGTCTTTGCACGAAGTGCAGCAACGTCCTTTGCAGAAATAGTAGCCATTTCTATTCTCCTTTAATTTTCAAATAATTACTCAGCGTCAGCTTCTACAGACTCTTCAGCCTCAGCTGCAGGCTCAAGCTGTTCGCCCTGTCTACCCTCGATAACTGCATCTGCAAGTACAGAGGAGATGAGCTTGATTGCACGGATTGCGTCATCGTTGCCGGGGATGATGAAATCAGCATCATCGGGATCACAGTTAGTGTCAACGATAGCGATTACAGGAATACCGAGCTTTCTTGCTTCCTTAACAGCGTTAGCTTCCTTCTTTGTGTCAACAACGAAGATAGCGGCGGGAAGCTCTGTCATTGTCTTAATGCCGCCGTAGTTCTTCTCAAGATCGTTGAGTTCCTTAAGGCGAGCAGCAGCTTCCTTCTTGGGAAGCATATCGATGGTACCGTCCTCAAACATTCTTCTGAGTGTGTTGAGTCTGGTGATGGACTTCTTGATAGTCTTGAAGTTTGTCATCATACCGCCGGGCCAACGAACGTTAACGTAGTACATTCCACATCTCTCTGCTTCTTCCTTGATGGCATCAGCAGCCTGCTTCTTTGTGCCTACAAAGAGGATGCTCTTGCCGGATGCAGCGAGTTCGCGAACGTAAGCGTAAGCCTCATCGATCTTCTGAACGGTCATTGCAAGGTGAATGATGTAAAGACCGTTGCGCTCTGTGAAGATGTAAGGCTTCATCTTGGGGTTCCATCTTCTGGTGTGATGTCCGAAATGGACGCCTGCTTCAAGCAGCTGTTTCATGGTGATAACTGACATAATAATGTCCTCCTTTGGTTTTTTCCACCGCAAACCTAAGTTCAGTCCGACCTTTTAGCATAAAAAGGCACCGGGACAACAACAACAGCGTGCGTGTGTTTTCTTGTTTGTTACCGCCCACCGTGAAAGTGCGGCACAAACATTGAGATTATAGCATAAATATAATAAAATAGCAAGAGTTTACGCTCGTGTTTACAATTTTTTTACAATTACAAACCCTAAATCAGAAAAATTAGTTCTCAGTCCTCTTTACGAGAGCTAAAAACGGTCTCTATTTCGTTATTTGACAGCCTGACAAGCACAGCGTCTTCGCCAATGCATACTATTTTATCCCAAGTTATTCTTATTGGAGATTCTTTGAATAATGAAAAGATCCCTTTGTCCTTTAAAATCAAAAGTGTAGTAATCTGACCTGTTGCAGAGTCAAACTCCACCTCATTAATACGACCTATTACGGTTGCGGTTGTTACATTGATAACATCCTTCTCTCTTAAATCGCTACTTGTTATTCTCATTGTGCTCACTCCTATATTTTCTTAATAAAAAATATGAAGGAATAAGTGTTAAAAGAATTATTTTTGGTGCAGTTTTTCAAAACGATCAACAGCAAGGTCAAAAAGCAGAACCAAAGCGAATGAAACTATTATAGGAATGAGCAAAAACAGAAGCTTGACCGGTTCAACACGCAGGAAAGAAAGGCTTGAGATAAATGTTCCTAAATAATGATTGACTATTGGAAGCACGGATGCAAACAGTACAAGGAGAGAAAACCTGAGAAAAAACGACGAAGAACGGACTTTTTTCTTCATTATTATTATGAAGGCTCCAAGAACTGCAATTTGAGAAAAAACAATAGCATAGCTGAAAAATACCGGAGCAAATGAAGTTGAGATTACTGTTGAGAGTTCAAGCGCGTGTGTCAGGAAAACGATGCAAAGACCGCTTATAGAGCCTACAAGCGTGTAAACAATTGAGACAGGAGCAGAAAACATTCTCTCGGCGTCCAGTGAGGTGTCCGACGCTCTGACAGGAATTCCCTTGTGGCTTGATATAATCGACATCGCCACTGCATCAAAAGTAAGTCCAAGCAAAAGAATTATGGGTGAGGACGGTAAGATAGAATGATAACCGAGAAGGATGGCCGGATAAATGGACAGCAGACGCATAAAGATTGCAACAACAAGGCAGTTTTTGAAAATGCCAAGCTTCAATCTTGCCATTGTAGACCCTAAAATAGAGAGAATACAATCAAATAGTCCACCACTCTTCTCTTGCGCGTCTGTGTGCTTTAGGCAAAGCGAGGAGGAGAGTCTAACTGAGTCGAGAGAATAATCTGCGTGCGTTGCATATACGGCTTGTGTAGATGTTTCTCGTCTGTGAGCAGAGTCTTTGATTATTGGCAGCACACGACGTCCTGCGTTTTTAAGCCTTGCTGAGAGGAGAGCTGTTCCCTTTCTGCCGAAGCCAATATAGACTTTAGTTCCTATTGGTGCATCCGTTATCTGCCTTCTGAAGCTTTTGTATTCAGATGAGAGAGCAATTTCCCTATCATCTGAGATGATTCCGCAATTGCGTGCAAAATTGATGTTTGTTTCATTTTCATCGGGAAGAACAAGTATTGGTTCGATACCGCACTCGTGCATCATTTCACGCAGCTCGCCGTCAGCATAAGGAAATTCACAACCGACACCCATAAGCCCTTCAAATACGATTTCATTTGCGTTGATGATTGTCATAAATACAAAGACAGAAAGTCCATTTTTAGAGAACTTTTGGTGCGCAAGTGCAATTTCGTGGCGTCTCTCCTCGTTTATAGGCCGAACGCTACCATCAAAATATCTGAAATGAGTGAAAGACTCAAAGCTATCTTCTCGTGCAGATAAAAAATGTACAGTTCCATTAGGCATCCTTACGGTTATTCCGTCATCGTCCAAGCTTGAAAACTGCGGTTTGTCTACATTTTCTATGTTTATAGTCCCCAAAGACTTATAATAATTGCTTAGAGCCTTCTGATCGGGGCTCAGTTTCTTTATTTCAACATTTGCAAAGAAAGAAAACGTAAGTCTTGAAAAATAATCAAGATCCGCTGAGGAAAGTGAATCAAATCGATAGTAATTATCTGAAAAATAAACCTGGCGAAGTGTTCGCTTTCTGTCATACAGAACTTCAGGGCAAAGGATAAGAACCGTGTCAATATCAGCAAGAGTATCTGCAGATGAAAGTTTAGTTACAGAGCTACTGTTTGTTCTGAAATTTCTTTTTGATGAGGGTAAAAATTGTTTTGTAACAAGGGATTCCGTTGGTAGAACGGTAAGCTCGCTCATTGACACAACGGCGACGCAAAGCCCATTCAAAAAGAAATACAGCAAATTGCCCGTCGGATTTGCAGAAGTATCAGCCCCCAAGCTGATAATCAAAGCTGTGAGCGTTACGGGGATTACTGATATAAGAATCAAGAGAGATAGCCGTTTAGCAAAAGAAACAAAAGATTCAAGATATTTAGGTTTGTCATCTGTCTTTGCCAAAACAATTCCTGATGCCGATGTAACAATTCTCGTGTCGTCTCCAACCGAAACAACAACAGCTCGCCCACTTCCTGAAATAACTACAGAACCTGCATAAACCATATTTGAATATGCACCATTCAGCGCACTATCCTCATCAACGGCATCCGATGTTTTAGATACAGAGATATATTGTACTTTGCCGTTTTTGGGATCAATCTGTCTCTCGGCGATCTTCAATTCTACGCAAGAAATTATGCGTGCATCGGCTACTATTATATCACCCGCCTCAAAGACAATGAGATCTCCGGCCTCAACATCTGAGATCGAAAGCCTACGTTGCTTGCCGTTTTCTACTATCTTTGCAGACGGCAAAAGCAAAGTGTATGAATTTTCTATTCTCTTGGTTGACTTGAATTTGACAAGCGAAGCAAGGAAATAGAACAAGAATAGAATGGCAATTCCACACAACGATTGTGCTGTATCGCCAATAATTGCAGATAAAACAAAGGTGACGACGAGCAAGACAAGTGCTGCATCAGTGTTGAGTGCTGCAAAAACTTTTCCGATGTCTGCCTTAGGATACCTAAAGATATTATTCAGAGACTTTCTTTGATGCTCAGCCGGCACACTTCTGCCTCTTTTTTTGTCACAAGAAAAATGCAACAACACTTCTTCGGCATTTTTAGCAAACCATTTGCTCATATCGTCACCCCCTTATTCAATAAAATTAGGAGCAATTGACAACAAGCTTGCTGTCAATCACATCAAGGGAAAAGCTTCTTATTGACCCTTGATAATCGGACACTATTTTTTCAGCAATAGCGTCCTCAACATTACGTTGAATATATCTTCTCATATTTCGTGCGCCATACTTTACTGAGAAAGATTCCTTTGCAATAAAGTCTGCGCTTTCATCAGTGAAGGAAAATTCAATGTTTCTATCTGCTAAAACATCCCTCAGATCCGTTAGCATAATCTTTACAATTGCGCTGAAGTTTTCGGGTGTGAGTGAATTGAACACAATTACTTCATCAACACGATTAAGAAATTCGGGGCGCAGGAATTGCAAGAGAGCCTTTTCTACTCGGTTGTGCTCGGCCTCAGCACTTGATGCAGTAAACCCGAGAGCAGAAGCAGAGCCACCGGAGCCTGCGTTTGTGGTCATAACAATTATTGTATTCTCGAAATTCACACTTCTTCCCTGTGCATCAGTTACTCTGCCGTCATCAAGAATCTGCAAAAGAATATTTAACACATCAGGATGTGCCTTTTCGATCTCATCGAAAAGAACCACAGAATAAGGTCTGCGACGGATCTTTTCTGTAAGCTGACCTGCTTCTTCATATCCTACATATCCAGGAGGAGAGCCGATAAGACGAGAAACCGTATGCTTTTCCATAAATTCGGACATATCAAATCTGATAAGATTTTCCGGCGCATCAAACAGATCGGCTGCAAGAACTTTAACAAGCTCAGTTTTACCGACACCAGTCGGGCCTGCAAAAATGAATGAAACGGGTTTTCGCTTATATGAAATACCGGCACGGTTTCGCTTTATCGCTCTGGTAACAGCCGAAACTGCGCTATCCTGTCCGACAAGTCGGGAGCGAATTCTTGATTCAAGGCCGTCTATGCGCTCAAACTCGTTGGCTTTAATAGTAGTTGCGGGAATACCCGTCCATACTTGAATGACGGATGCAAGGTGCTCAAGCGTAAGCACTACCTTTTCGCATTCAGGCTCAAGCTGAGCAAGTCGATCTGAAAGTGCCATTTCTTTTGCCTTAATGTTGGCAATACGTTCGTATTTCTTCTCCTCGTTCTGCTCCGTTGCTGCTTCAAACGCTTCTCTTTCCTCTTTGAGCCTAAGCAACTGCTCCCTGATCGAATAGGTTTCGTTGATTGCCGCGCTTGAAAGTGAAAGTGCTGCAGCCGCCTCATCGAGCAAGTCTATCGCCTTATCAGGCAAATACCTATCTGTGATATATCTTTCAGAAAGAACGACTGCTCTCAAAAGCAAATCATCCGGAATTGTTATATGATGGAACTCTTCGTAATAATGTTTGATTCCACCAAGCATCAAAGCCGCTTCTTTAACAGACGGCTCATTAACAGTGACAGGCTGGAATCTGCGCTCTAAAGCTGAATCCTTTTCGATATATTTACGGTATTCATTAAGTGTAGTTGCGCCAATGACCCTAATTTCGCCACGAGAAAGAGCCGGCTTCATAATATTTGCAGCGTTAGTGCTTCCCTCGCCACCACCTGTTCCGACAAGATTATGAACCTCGTCGATAACAAGAATGATATTGCCGGCTGCCTTAACCTCATTAATCAGACTCAACATTCGTTGCTCAAACTGACCTCTGAACTGTGTTCCCGCAACGATAGCTGTCAGGTCAACAAGATAAAGCTCAACGTTTTTAAGCTTATACGGAACATCACCGGATGCAATCTTTTGAGCTAAAGCCTCAGCTATGGCAGTCTTACCGACACCGGGTTCACCAATAAGACACGGGTTGTTCTTTTGTCTTCTGCAAAGAATTTGAATTACTCTTGCAAGCTCGTTTTCTCTGCCGACTATACGGTCAAGTCTGCCCTTTCGAGCCATATCCGTGAGGTTTTTGCAGTATCTGTCGAGAAACTCACGCTTAGGTCTTTCCTCACCTTTTTTTCCACCTCTATGCCTATTAGCTGAGCCCTGAGTTCCGTCAGATGCAACTTCTGCGGGAAGATCAGATCCTTCACCCTCGGGTGTTGCATCTGTTCCTGAATTACCAAAAGTTTCTGAAAAGAGCTTTTGAAGGTTAATTGAAGGAGCACCTCCATCATCAGGAAGTACGGGTGAGCCATCATCAGCAAGCTCGGGAAAATCGCTTGATTCAACCAAATCAGCCATACTTTTCTCAAGCTCGTCCATCTGCTCTGGGGAGATACCCATCTTTTTGAGCTGTTCGCCCATTATATCATCAACAGGTACACCAAGCTCACGGGCGCATTGTAAGCAAAGACCTTCTGTGAGCTTTTCACCGTTTTCAAGTCGTGTTACGAAAACAACGGCATACCTTTTTTTACATTTTGAACATTTAACCATGGAATAATCCTCGTTAGAATTAGTGCGTAGACATAATGATGAACAATTATCATTATGTAATAATTAAGTTTGCAATATCAAAACGATTTGATATTAACATAGTCAAGCGGTGAGAGATGGCAGAAGAATCTGAAGATATATGAGTTCTCTGCTATCGCTCTGAGCGTTTCAGTAGATTCACCAATAAGTCCTGTCTCAACAAAAATGCTGATAACAATACTGATAACCCATATGTAAATCAAACCAATAACAATACCAAGAACTGCACCAAGAAGTCCGTTTGCCTGCTTGAGAACAGGAAGCTTGACTGCAAGATTGACGATCTTGCCGACGATAAACATAACTATGAGAGTAACAACGAAGATTGCAGCGTATGCAATAGCGTTTGAGATGGTTCTTGCAACAGGTGCTGCAAGTGAGCGTGCAAATTCGGTGAAAGCTTCAGATGTTGCAGCTGTTATATCTGCATACTGCGACGCGATTTCTTCAGCAGTAATTCCACAGGATGCAAGAATGTTTATGAACTCTTCGCTTGTTTCCTCAAAGAGCTGCGCGATATTGTAAAGTCCTGCTTCAGGCTGAATAATTGCGCTGAGAGCTGTCTCAATTGTCGAAGTGAAAAAGTCAAGAGCAAAGATGTCATAGATGAATCCACCGAGAAGCTCGCCAAACAACAGAGCGGCTGCCAAAGCGGCAACTGAGGTAATAAGGCTCCAGACGGATTTAACAAAACCACGTTTTGCGGTAATGAAAACTACGAGTGCAAAGAAAATAACAAGAATAATGTCGAGTAACCAGTTCATAATTTCCTCCATATCAGCCCCGTTTAATTTCTATCAGTGGGGCATTTGTTTTGTTACAAATATAAATTTTGTTTTCTGAGTATGCGATAAGCTTGCTTGCGATGTCGCTGCGCGTATATTCTTCAAAATAATTTGAGCTGTCTTTCATATTATATATACCCTTGTCGGTGAGTATATATGAATCATCTCCGACTTTAAGAACATCCCAAATTGATCCTTGAAGAGAGAGGGATGAGACTTCTCTTCCCGATTTGTCAACGACCAAAGCCAAATATTCTTTGTTCATCGAATCTTCTTTAAACAAGAGTAATGCGCCTTTAGTGTCAACAGAAAAGAGACTTAAATGTTTGTCTTTGTACTCAAATTGGCTTATAACATTACCGTTTGAGTCAAAGAACAGTAAGGCTTCTTTACTTAGCAGGTAAAAACCGTCATCTGTGAGTCCACATTCAAGAGGAAAATGCTTTTCAACATAAGCTTGTGCGTCAACCTCGCTCTGTCCGTGTGTTCCAACGATAAGTTCTGTCAAATAATTTCCATTGCTGTCGACACCAAGCGTGGCAATAAGTACATTGTTATTGTTGATATCTGTTCCAATGACATAATCATTTTTGAGATATCGGTTTACAAGCTTGAAATTTGAATTATAAACCTCGACAGATGAGTTGTATTCAATATCCTTGGTTACAATTGCATAATAACCGTTATCGGAGACATCTACTGACGAAATAGTGTAATCACACTCTCCATTGTAGACCTTTGTAAAAGAATTGAATACGCTGTAATTGCGTGTGCCTTCATCATATAAAACAACATATTTTGATGATGCCTTCATTACAGGTCGCAGATAATCAATCTGTTCATTGCAAATCTGTCTGCCGGTAGCTGAGAAGATGGATAGATTTGAGGCAGAGCAAACTGCAAGTCCCTTGCCAAATGAAGAAAAAGACATATTTGCATCTGGGTTATATTGAATCACCGTGCCTGCTTGTGACTCGTTTTCTTCAAGCTTCAGCGCAAAGTTTCTGAGAATATAATCAAGGTTTTCCTCTGTTATGCTTCCCACATTGCCAAATGCCGAAAAGATAAAGTAAAACAGAAATGCAGCTAAGAGCACAAATTCTACAATCCGATAAAATACAGAGGTGTTATCGTAAAACACATTGAATTCGTTCTCTTGACCGAAGATATCTTCAATTGCATCTGATTTGTCTTTTCCGGTAACTGTATCATCAGCGTTGTTTGGCACAAAAATGCGCTTCACAATCATTATGAATTTATTCAATGCAACACCTCCGGTTCTGATGGATTCTATTTTAGACTATGAAAAATAGTCAATTGGATATTTAACCTCGGTGAGGTAAAGACCGTCAGGCGGCAAAGTTGCCCCGGCAAGACGCCTGTTCTTTCCTTCGATTATATCCGTTATAGCATAGGGCTCGGTTTTACCAAGTCCTACATCAAGCAAAGTTCCACAGATGATTCTGACCATATTATATAGAAAACCATCTGCTGTAACATTGATTGTGATTTTATTACTAACTTTTTGTACTGAACAGGAACGAATAGTCCTTGTAGAGTCAACTATCTTTGAGCCTGCAGCCATAAAAGACTTGAAATCGTGCGTCCCACACAGAAGATTTGCAGCAACGTTCATTCTTTCTATACCATCTGAGGTGATCTCTTTTGGAAAATGAAGTGCCAGCCCAACATAAAACGGATCTCTTTCAGTGCTGTTGTCGATAACGTAGGAATAAGTTTTTTCGCACACCGAGTAACGGGGGTGAAAATCACTCGGAACCTTCGCAGCTGAAAGCACTGAAATATCGTCAGGGAGTCTAATGTTTAAAGCTCTCGGTATTCTGTCAAGAGGAATTGTGCAAACAATGCTGTCCTGCTTTTTTGCAGAAATTGTAGCACAAAAGCATCTTGCGTGTACGCCTGAGTCGGTTCTGCTGCATCCTGTTATATCACAAGGAAATCCAAAAAGATCGTCAGCCGCTTCGTTTAACGCCTTTTGAATTGTAGGGGTATTACCTTGCACCTGATAGCCATTGAAATTTGTGCCCTTGAAAGCAATTTTTAGCAATATCTTCATTACATTACATACCCAAGTTCAACGTAATTCAAAAGAATCAAAGCGGCAGATGAAACAACGGCAACTGCGAGAGCTGCAAAATCAGGGGCTTTCATATGAGAAACATTCATCTTCGTCCTGCCGTTTCCGCCGTGATAGCATCTGCATTCCATAGCAGTTGCAAGCTCATCGGATCTTCTGAAAGCAGACACAAAGAGAGGAATTAGGACAGGAATTAAAGCCTTAGCCCTTGCAATTACAGAGCCTGTTGTAAAATCAGCACCCCTTGCCTTTTGAGCTGTCATAATCTTATCTGTTTCCTCAGACAGAGCCGGGATGAATCGAAGCACTATCGACATCATCATCGCAAAGTCGTGAACAGGTATTTTGGTTTTTTTGAGTGGCGATAGCAAGGACTCTATTGAATGCGTCAGCTCTATTGGTGTTGTGGTGTACGAAATAAAGATAGTCGATCCGAGAATCAGGCACAGAATTCGTACAGCGATGAATGCTGCGTTCCAAATACCTTCGGCGTACAGCGTGAATATCCACCAGGAAAAAATCGGCGTTCCGTCTCCAACTGTGAAAAACATATTGATAGCGAAGGTAAAAATCAAAATGAAAACAATTGCACGCAACGATCGCATAATTACGGAAAATGGTATACGTGTCAAAAGTACAGTTGCAAAAGTTAAAAGCAGGAGAAATGCAAAAGACATAAGCGAGCGACAGAAGAACGCGATAACTATATAAATAATCGCAAGAAGAATCTTTGTTCTTCCGTCAAGTCTGTGAATGGGAGAATTTGTTGGATAATACTGTCCAAATGCGATGTTTTTCATTTGCTCTCCCCTCCAATAAGCTTTGGAAGCAGAGCTTCAACGGCATCATCAACTCTGTATATAGGTTTGCCGAAGAATATGCCCTTCTTTTCGAGGGATGATGCAACCATTGTTATCTCCGGCACATCAAGTCCCGCTTCAACAAGCAAAGATGGCGATGAGAAGATCTCATCAACGGTGCCCACTGATAAAAGCTTACCTTTTGAAAGAACAGCTATCTTATCGCATCGTACCGCCATATCTTCCATACTGTGCGATACTATTATAACTGTTGCATTTTCAGTTCTTCTGTACTCATCAATGGCGTTAAATATTGAGTTTCTGCCCTCGGGATCAAGTCCGGCTGCAGGTTCGTCAAGTACAAGAATATCCGGCTTCATAGCCATAATTCCCGCAATAGCAACTCGTCTCTTCTGTCCTCCTGATAATTCAAAAGGAGAGCGATCAAGTGCATCTTCAGACAGACCGACAATTGAAGCAAAATGACGAACTCTTTCGTCAATTGTCTCGGCATCAAGTCCCATATTACGGGGGCCGTATGCAATATCAAGTGCAACTGTTTCTTCAAACAGCTGATATTCAGGATACTGCATTACAAGACCGACCTTAAAACGAATGTTATTAATTTTTTTTGGATTTTGCCAGATGTCGTCGCCGTCTACATATACCCGTCCTTCAGTTGGCTTTTCAAGACCGTTGAAAAGTTTTATGAGCGTAGACTTACCTGAGCCTGTATGCCCGATTATACCAAGCGTAATTCCACTTTCAAGTTCAAGGTTTATATTGTCAAGAGCTCTGTTTTCAAACGGAGTTTTTGGGCTGTAAACATACGAAACATTTTGAAGTTTAAGTTTACTTATCATTTTTTATTTAGCCGAATTTGTTAGAATTTTTTGATATATCAGTTCAGAGCAACTATCGGGATTAATTGCCATAGAGTCAAACTCCACACCGGATTTTGAAAGTCTTGAGAGCAATAATGATGACTGAGGAAGCTCGAGACCTGCTTGACTTAACAGTTCTTCGTTACCAAATATATCATACGGGGTTCCGTCAGCAATTACTTTTCCTTTATCCATAACGATAACTCTGTCAGCCCTTGCTGCTTCATTCATATGGTGAGTAATATTGATTACGGTAATACCACGGTCACGAACAAGATGCTCAATGACATCAAGCACTTCCCTGCGACCGATTGGATCAAGCATAGCAGTTGACTCATCAAAAATCATACAATCGGGCATCAAGGCAATAATACCTGCAATGGCAACTCTTTGCTTCTGCCCACCGGAGAGACGATGAGGCTCGTGCTTTGCGTATTCTAACATCCCGACAGCACCAAGTGCATCATCAACTCGTCTGCGAATTTCTTCGCTTGGTACACCGATATTTTCAGGTCCAAATGCTACATCTTCTTCTACGATTGTTGCAACGATTTGATTGTCGGGATTCTGAAATACCATACCAACGCTTCGTCTCAGCTCAATGATCTCATCATCCGAAAGTTCACCGCTAACAAGCTTACCGTTGACATAAAGCTCGCCACCGGTGGGCTCAAGAACAAGATTGAGAAGTTTGGCAAAAGTAGACTTTCCCGAACCGTTTCTTCCTACAACTGCGATATATTCGCCTTTGTTAATTGTAATATCTACACCGCATAATGCATATTTATTTTCTCGCTCTGCCTTTTCTGTATCTTCGTATGAGAAAGTAAGACCAACAGCTTCAATAAAAGATGCACTCATTACTGTTTACCTCCAAAAGAAGTCCAGCGAGCACTTGCTCCCGCAGGCAATACGGTTCCCTGTGACGAAACAGGAAGGGCAATTTCGCCCGCCTCACAGCTTCCGCCGAATTTTGAAGTGATCTTCAGATCTATCAGAAACTTCATTGTAAGCGGAGACAAGCCTGTTGTATATGAATTAATAAGGAAAAACAACGGTCTGTCAGAAAGCAAGCGTGAGCAAAGGGTCACGAGCTCGTCGATCGAGTCTTCGATCTTCCACACCTCGCCTGAAGGACCTCTGCCGTAGGATGGAGGATCCATAATAATTGCCTCGTACTGCTTTCCTCTGCGAATTTCACGTTCAACAAATTTCTTGCAGTCATCAATAATATACCTGATAGGTGCATCAGAAAGTCCTGAAAGTGCTGCATTTTCTTTTGCCTGCGCAACCATACCTTTTGACGAATCAACGTGGCAAACCGACGCTCCTGCCTTAGCAGCAGCTATCGTAGCTCCACCCGTATAAGCAAAAAGGTTGAGGACTCTTACGGGATAAGGACAGTTCTTGATCAAAGAAGAAAACCAATCCCAGTTAACAGCTTGCTCGGGGAAAAGCCCTGTGTGTTTAAATCCCATAGGACGAAGCACAAAATTCAACTCTCCGTAGGAAATATTCCACTCGGACGGAAGCTTGTTGACTTTCCAACCTCCTCCTCCCGATGATGAGCGATTATAAACACCGTCAGCACGTCTCCACTCAGGAAGTTTATTCTCGCTGTTCCATATTACCTGAGGATCAGGACGAATCAACAGATACTTACCCCATCGCTCAAGTCTTTCTCCGCTTGACGTGTCAAGCAATTCATAATCTTTCCAATTATCAGCTACCCACATATCATTTACCCGTTATAGTATTTAGCAATTCTCGATCCTCCGCAATGAGCGTGACAAACTGCAATTGCAAGAGCATCTGCCGTGTCATCCGGCTTGGGAGGTGTTTTTAGTGAAAGTATCATTGAAACCATAGTGATCACTTGCTTTTTATCAGCTCTGCCATAGCCAACAACAGATTGTTTTACCTGAAGAGGCGTGTATTCGAAAATCGGCACATTGTGTTCTTTTGCACAAAGAAGAATGACTCCTCTCGCCTCAGCGACTCTGATACCTGTTGTAATATTTGTGTTAAAGAAAAGCTCTTCAACAGCCATAGCCTCAGGCTTATAAGTCTCAAGGATTGTCGAAAGATCACGATAGATCATCAACAGCCTGTCCTCAAGAGCTGTGTGAGGAGGAGTAATTATTGCTCCGTAATCAACAGGCTTATGATGCGAACCGTTGGTATCAATTATTCCCCAACCTATCGTTGCAAGTCCGGGGTCAATTCCTATAATCCTCATAGCTTCTCACTTTCATCAATAATAAACCACTCTAAATTATACCACAAAGACTTCTAAATGTCAAATGTTTATGGCATTTTTATATAACAAAAATATTAGCTATATTCAATAAAAAATTGTCAAATGAGTTTACAATATGAAAAAACTATGCTATAATAGAATGGATATTACCCACAGGAGAGTCATTATGTTTGGTTCTAAAGCTAAAAATATGCAAAGAGATGCATCAACAAGTATAAAAAATGCTGTTTGTGAATTTAAAACAACAATAGGCAACAGAGCTAAAGGATTTTTTAATAAAGAAAATTCCTATCTTTTGTATTGTTTCTTTATACCGGTAGTTCTCTTTTTCCTTATATATGTTTCAATGGGACTGTATCCCATCAAGGACGGCTCTGTGCTTGTTCTTGACCTCAACGGTCAGTATGTGTATTTCTATGAAGCACTTAGGAATGCTGTTATGGGCGACACCTCGCTTCTTTATTCATTCGCAAGACAGCTTGGTGGCGAGTTTATGGGAATTTATGCATATTATGTTGCAAGCCCATTCTCCTATATTGTTTGCTTATTCCCTCAGGAGAATATTCTGGAGGCTCTTCTTTGCATTTTCTTGCTCAAGTCGGGCATCTCAGGCTTCACAATGGGATATTATCTGAGCAAAACATCCAAAAAGCTTAACAGAACCAATGCAGTCATTTGTTCGGTGCTATATTCGATGTGCGCTTATGCTGTGGTACAACAGCATAATTCAATGTGGATAGATGCGCTTATGTGGTTGCCTCTTCTTACGCTTGGTATTGAAGAGCTGATAAAGAATTATAAGTACAAGCTGTTTGTAGTTATGCTCGCTCTTATTCTGATGAGCAACTTCTACATCGGTTATATGGCTTGCATTTACACTGCCGTATACTTCTTCTATTACTATTTTGCACACAACCAGAATGACGAAAACAATCCCAAGAAGGAGACAATGCATCTCGCAAAATCTCTGCTGCGTATAATTGTTTTTGCGATTATTGGTATCGGCATTTCAATGGTTATTGTTGCAACAGCATACTACTCTCTTCAGTTTGGAAAGAATGAGTTTTCCAATCCTAACTTCTCATTCTCGATGAGGTTTGATCTTATAGATTTCTTTACTAAGTTCTATCCTGGATCATACGATACCGTAAGACCTGAGGGACTTCCGTTTGTGTATTGTGGAGTCCTTACACTATTTGCTGTTCCTTTGTATTTCTTCTCAAAGAAATTTTCAACAAGGGAAAAAGCCTGGTCTGCAGGAATTTTATTCTTCTTTGTTCTGTCCTTCGCAATTAACACGCTCGATATGGTATGGCACGGCTTCCAGAAGCCAAACTGGCTTAATTACCGATATTCCTTTATGTTTTGCTTCCTCTTGATAGTAATGGCTTATAAGGGACTTAGCCAAATCAGACGTGCATCAACAAGAACTATTGGCTTTATCGGCGCGTTCCTCGCTCTTTTTATTGCTGTTGCGCAGAAATTTACTTTTCACGCAGTCGTTGAAAGAATTAGTGGAAAGGTTCAGTTTGACCAGGAAATCAAGGATCTTGAGGTTGTCTGGTTTTCTATCCTCTGCATTCTTGCCTTTGCAGTTCTGCTTTGCATAATGATAAAAACCAAGCGCAAGCAGACCTGTGCACTTATTATGCTTATGTTCGTCTGCATCGAAGCATTTGGTAGTGGAGTTGTTCATTGTGTAGAATTTGGCAACGATGTTATTTATTCTTCATACAGCAGCTACAACAATTTTGTCGGTGGACTCAGGCCTCTTACTGAAGCAATAATGGAAAATGATCCTTCATTTTTCAGATATGAGAAGAATGTTCACAGAAAATACTGCGACAATATGGCTCTCAACATCAGAGGACTTACCAACTCAACTTCCACGCTCAATAAAGAGACCATACAGTTCCTGACTAAGATGGGATATGCATCAAAGTCACATTGGTCGAAGTATCTCGGCGGAACACCTCTTAATGACTCTCTGCTCGGAATCAAGTACATTATAGATAAAGAAGATTCCGTTATCTCAGAGTATTACGATATTCTTGACCTTGAGCCTGCTGTTTACAATAACGCAGAGTATTATGCGTTTGTTAATGACTATGCTCTCTCTCTGGCTTATGCAGTTGACGATGATCTTCTCGATTATGAGTTTGATGGTGATACACCTATGGAAAACCTCAATGGGCTTATGAGTGCAATGCTTGGCGAGGATGAAGTTCTTGAGTTTTATGTTCCTGTGACTGATTATGAAACATCAACCACAAATCTCTCTACTAAATCAACAAGTTCTTATATCGAATACAGACCGGAAAATTCTTCACTTGATGCTGTACTGACGTATACATTTACTGCATCAAAGGGTGGCGAGTATTATTTCTATCTCCCATCCGACTACCCCAGAGAAGTTACTTTGAAGGTTAACAACAAGTCAAACGGAACATTTTACGGTGGAGAAACTACCAGAATCGTTTCCCTTGGTATTCTTTCTGAGGGACAAACCGTTAATGTCTCGATGACGCTCAACGCAGACGTTCTTTACGTAACGCCTAAGGAGTTCCCAATATATACTCTTGATATGGATTTGACTAAGACCTCTCTAAATTCTCTTGCAGAGCAGCAGCTTATTGTTTCTGATGATTGGTCGGACGACCATATCAAAGGATCCCTTACCACTAAAGAGGATGCCACTACGATTCTTACAACTCTTCCCTATGACGAGGGTTGGAAGGTTTACGTTGACGGAAAGGCGGTCGAGTATGAAAAGACTCTTGATGCGCTGATAGCTTTCAATATTGACAACGCAGGAAAGCACAATATCGAGTTCCGTTATCTTCCTACATCGTTTACTCTTGGCCTAACAATTACAATTCTTTCAATTCTTATCTTTATTTTCGTTATGATATTCGAGAAGCAGATTTATGCAGCTTGCGCTCATATTACTGCCGAAGTTGAAGTAAAGCCGAGCGAAGAAAACGAAGAAGATATAGAGCCCGATGAAGAAGTTAATGATGGTGACGATGATGAAAATTCGGTCGATAACACAGAAGAACCGACAGACTCGCCTGACAGCGATGGTGAGGAAACAAAATAATAATTCAAAGGAAACAGAGTAATGTTTTATTATATTAAAGGAAAGCTTGTGCTTTGTGACGCATCTGTCGCAGTTATTGACGTCGGTGGAGTTGCTTATAAAATGACAATTAGCGGCAACACACAAACAGGGCTTTCTGCCAAAGCACTTTCATCGGGCGAAGCTCTTCTCTACACTCATCTTTCGGTAAGAGAAGACGGAATAGAGCTATTTGGTTTTGCTACTATGGAAGAGCTTTCAACATTCAAGCTTTTAATTTCCGTCTCGGGTGTAGGGCCTAAGGCTGCTATGGCTATTCTTTCATTTATGAAGCCCGAGCAGGTTGCACTTGCTGTTTGTACTGAGGACAAGAAGTCTATATCCAAGGCTCCGGGTATCGGCCCAAAGACTGCAGCAAGAATTATACTTGAGCTTAAGGACAAGATGCACGCTGATGCCGTTTCTTCCGACGGTGGTGGTATGAGCTCCGAGCCTATTGTCAGCACAAGTGGCAAGATCGGCGAAGCTCTCGATGCTCTCACGGTTCTTGGATTCAATAGATCTGTTGCGGCAGAAGCACTGCGTGGCATCGATACACAAAACCTTGAGCTTGAAGATATCATCCGTGATGCGCTTAAAAAACTTATGAAATAATGGGGAGATAGAAAATGAATGACGATTTTGATTTTGAAAACCGAATAGTCAACTCCTCCTATATGCCGAGTGAAGATGAATATGATACTTCATTACGCCCACTCAGGCTCGATGATTATATCGGTCAGGATAAAGTAAAGGAAAACCTGAGGGTATATATTGAAGCAGCCAAGCTTCGCAAAGAACCTCTCGATCATGTGCTTCTGTACGGGCCTCCCGGCCTTGGAAAAACAACGCTTGCAGGAATAATAGCAACTGAAATGGGTGTCAATTTCCGTGTAACATCCGGTCCTGCTATTGAAAAACAGGGTGATCTTGCCGCAATTCTTACAAATCTTCAGCCCGGGGACGTTCTCTTTATCGATGAGATACATCGTATGCAACGTTCTGTTGAGGAAATTTTGTATCCTGCCATGGAGGACAGAGTCCTTGATATTATAATAGGAAAAGGACCTGCTGCAAGAAGCATTAGGATAGACCTCGCTCCATTTACCCTAATTGGAGCTACAACGAGAGCAGGCCAGCTCTCAACTCCTCTTCGTGACCGTTTTGGTGTACTTTCTAGACTCGAGCTCTACTCTGCTGATGACCTCGCTTCTATCGTTACAAGAAGCGCAGGCATCCTCGGCCTTCCTATTGATTCAACGGGTGCTTATGAAATTGCATCAAGATCAAGAGGTACGCCGAGAATAGCAAACAGACTTCTAAAGCGTGTCAGGGATTTTGCACAGGTCAAGGGAAAGAGTGTGATTGACAATGAAATTGCTTCATTTGCCCTTTCTCGCCTTGAAATCGATGAGCTGGGACTTGATAATACCGACAGAAGAATGCTTGAAGCAATAATTTCCTTCTATAACGGTGGGCCTGTTGGTATCGAGACGCTTGCGGCAACAGTTGGTGAGGAGTCGGTTACGCTTGAGGATGTTTATGAGCCTTATCTTATTCAGATTGGCTTCCTTTCAAGAACACCTCGTGGTCGATGTGTTACACATAGAGCGTATGAGCATCTTGGAATTAAACCTCCAAGTGCATTGTCCGAGCAAATCGGCATTGAAGAAATTGATGACGAAGAATAATTTTATATGAGGTAACCTATGTCAAATAACGTTTATGAGACAGCCTCAAAGCGCAATTATCTGTTGATTGTTTTATCCGCAGTAATTGTTATACTTTTTTCCTTTGTGGTTGCTCCTATATTTGTTAATCTAAATTCAAATACCATTTACGCACAAAGCATCCTTGCTACTGTTCTGTATTATCTGTCACATTTCCTTGAATATAGCTATGTTGCACTTCTTTTTGCTTTCGTGGCTTGTGGTGAGTTTATAGCTTATAAAAACAATTCATCTAAGAATACATACGTAATTCTTGCAATTGCAACTATTGTTTTTAAACATCTTTCTAACTGCGTGTTCTCGCTTATAGTTGATGGTGGGTCATTTTGGCTTGTTGATGTTATAAGCCTTACACTCTATGCCGCAATCGATATTTGTGTTATTGTGATTGCAAAGCTTGCAGCAAAGACAGCTGTTAAAAACTATGCAAGCTACAGAAGCGCCGTAATTAAAGCTATGCACAGACTTGAAACAGATGAAGCACCTGCTGCTTTGACCGTTTTTCCGTTTCCGTCATTTATTTCACTCAAAAATCCCGTGTTAGCTCCAATATTCATAGCAAGTGTTTCTTTTGCCGCAACGGGTTTGATTGAGCAGTTAGTGCTTCTCCCGGTTGTGTTTGACTCTCCTGAGGCACTTGCCACTATTCTCCAGTCTTTCCTTATGAACGGATTCTTTTCTGTCACGGGGTATATTATTGCATATTTTGGCTCAAAATTTGTTCTTGCAAAGACATCCGACGAATCGAGCACACAAAAGACAAATACTCTGTAACCTTGAATTTGCCGTCTCTTTTTAATTACTCAATCGACGAATTTTGACACTTTACGTTCAATTCTGTATTCATTCTTGATTTCTC
This sequence comes from Eubacteriales bacterium, assembly GCA_045543615.1. Classification (GTDB taxonomy): domain Bacteria; phylum Bacillota; class Clostridia; order Oscillospirales; family CAG-272; genus CAG-390. The sequence continues at coordinate 56,309 of JAZPXL010000037.1, read as the reverse complement.
TTGACCTTTTTTTCAGAATGTTGTATAATAAGTGAAGAATTTAAATCCAATTGTGGAGTAAAAATATGAAAAATTTAGATTTTAAAAAGCTTTTGATCATAATTTTGGGTCTTGTAATATTGTTCATTCCTACATATATTGCAATTGCAAGCTATTATCAAAATAAGCCTGATGTCAAGCCTGATGCCGTTACTACACTAACGATAAGAGATCCTAACGGAAAGATTACTGTTGTTAACAGCAAAGAAGACGGCGATGAATATGGCTACATTTCTCTGTTTACAAGATTGATTGAGAGTGGTACAACAGTTTCCTCGCTTCCATCCGATATGGACGGTGGAGCATTTATGCTTGTAACTTTTTCAACTGAAGAAAGCAACATTTCCTACAAATGCTATTTCTCAACTAATCATTCTTCTTGCTACTATACAGATGCATCCGGCAATAAGTATCAGATAGCAACAGCTCAGGCAAAGGAGTTCCTTGCGTCATCCTTGTCGATTTATCTCTATACAACTGCTACTCCTCCTGTGCTTACAACTGTAAACAACACAACCGTTTATCCCGAAACTCTTGAGTGGTACTATCTTGCCGCCGGATCTACTTATCAGAAGTATGATGAAAAGTTTGAATCCAACGAAACCGTTGACTATGATGTCGGAAACAATTTCAACTTTATTTTCAACATTGAGCCCGCAAGCTGTAACCTCAAAATTTACAGAGAGCAGACATTGCTATATGATGGTGCATATAATACAATAGCTTCTCTTGATATTGATCGCAACTCAACTCTTCGTTTTGTTCTTACAGCTAATTGGCCACAGAGCGAGGGTTGCGAGTATTACGGCGAGGCAGTATATAACTTTATGGCTGACGTCAGCGCACCTGCTGAATTCAAGCTCGGCGAGGACACCATCGAACACGGCGATATTGTTGCTATTACAGGAATCAATGTTAAAGATCCTTCCGCCGTAAGCGTTACTATTGAACCTGCTGTTGACTTCACTCCTACATTCTACGCAGACGGTGATCTTGTTTATGCGCTTATTCCCTTCAGTTACAATGTTGAGCAGGGTGAGTACAAAATTACAGTAAAATACGGCATTACCGAAACCAAATTATCCCTCACCGTTATAAAGGCGAGATATGATATGTGGGGAGACAGAAACTACGATGCCACTTCTCAGCTAATTGAAGCGCAGTATTCAGAGCAGGATGTTGCAGACTACAATGCGCTTGTTTCTCAGATCTGTGGCAAATCAGAAACCTCACGTTTCTTTACAGGAGCTTTCCTTGAATATAGGGACAAGGATGTTCTCACTGCAGAGGGTGCTGTAATCAGCCTGGGCTTTAGCAGAATTACTTACCTTATAAATGCGCCCGGAAGAAGCTTCGTTCACGATGGCGTTGACTTTATTGTTAACAGTGGAGTTGAAGTACCGGCAGTTGCTGCAGGAAAGGTTGCGTATGCAGGCTACTGTGATGTGCTTGGCAACTTCGTTGTAATTGACCACGGATATGGTCTTAAGAGCTGGTATGCACACCTGAGCGAAATCTCGGTATCGTCCGGAGATGTGCTTACTGCTTCACAATCCGTCGGCAAGACAGGCCAGACCGGCTTTACCATTGAAAACCGACTCCATTTTGCTTTCACGCTTGATAATGTTCCCGTAGCTCCCTTCTCGCTTTGGGACGAGGGCGTAATTCTTGCTAAATTTGATTAATGCTTTATGCTTTAAAGGGATACAAGGTTGTATCCCTTTTTCATTGCTTAAATTTTTTTAGATTTTTTTAAAAAAGGTGTTGACAAGCAATAATTATTGGTGTATAATAAGCGCAATTGAATAAAAGGCTATGACGAAGACGATCGAAATGTTTGTTTACAGAGAGTTGGTGCTTGGTGCGAATCAACAGCAAGTGTTTCACCGATCTATCACTTCTGAGCCGGAGAACCCAAAGCTATGCAAGTAGGCTTCTCCCGTGAATGCTACGTTAGTGCATAGAACTTGCCGGAGTTCGAAGAGGCATCTTTTGATGCAATTTGAGTGGTACCGCGGATTTATTTCGTCTCAAAGATTTTTCTTTGGGGCGTTTTTGTTTTTCGTTACCCCCAACCAAATAATTATGCACCCGGATATGTGCTTTTGCCATTGGCAGAAAGGATATCGCAATGCAAACCAACAACACATCAAACGCAAAGCTACTTGAGATAGCTGGCAGAATTAAAGAAATGAGAGAGATCTTTGGTTATTCCGAAGAAAAGATGGCGTCTCTCACACACATTTCAGTTGCAGAGTATAAAACATACGAAGCAGGTCTTGACGATTTCCCCTTCTCTTTTATTCATCGCTGCTCACAGGTGTTTGGCATCGAAATGAATGAGCTTTTGGAAGGTAATTCCCCAAGACTCCAATCTTATACCGTTACCCGCAAAGGCGAGGGTCAGGAAACTGCCAAAGAGGATGGAATTGAAATTTCTAACCTCGCTCCTAATTTCTTCAAGAAGATTGCTGAACCGTATTGGGTTAGATACGAGTATTCCGAAAAGCTTCAAAATGTGCCTATTCATCTGACAACGCATAGTGGTCAGGAATTTGACCTTGTTCTTGAAGGCTCACTCAAGATTCAAGTCGGTGACCATACAGAAGTTCTTAACGAGGGTGACTCCATATACTATAACAGCTCAACTCCCCACGGTATGATTGCTGTTGGTGGCAAGGATTGTTTGTTCTGCGCTGTTGTCCTTCCGGGCGAAGAGGTAGAAGAAACAACGGTAAGACAAAGCATTGTTGCAGCTCGCCAGTCCGGCGACCTACTTATCAAGCAGTTTGTTAACACAACAGAAGATTCGACAGGTCTTCTTACAGCCATTGATTTTGTCAATGAAGATAAGTATAATTTTGCTTTCGATACTGTTGATGCAATTGCTGACAAGGACCCTGACAAGCTTGCTATGATCTATGTAGCTAATGATGGCACTGAGCGTAGATTTACATATATGGATATGAAAGAAAAATCTGCGCAGGTTGCAAATTATCTCCGTTCCCTTGGTATTAAGAAAGGAGACAAGGTTATCGTTGTTCTCAAGCGTCATTATCAGTTCTGGTTCACAGTTCTTGCGCTTCATAAGCTCGGTGCAATAGCTATCCCTGCAACAAATCAGTTGCTTTGTCACGATTTTGAATATAGATTTAAGGCTGCTGAGGTTGGTGCAATAGTTTGTACTTCAGATGGACAGACAGCGGACGAGGCAGACAAGGCAGCCGAGAACTTCCCGAACATTAAGAAAATCATCGTAGGAAAGGCTCGTGATGGCTGGCACAACTTTAACGAGAACTATCCTCTCTTCAGCAATAAATATGAAAGAACCGAAGACTCGCCTTGTGGTAACGATCCTATGGTTATGTTCTTCACTTCAGGAACAACAGGATATCCTAAGATCGCAGTTCATTCATACAAATACGCACTTGGTCACTTCCCGACAGCTAAGTATTGGCACAATATAACCTCTGATGGTCTGCATTTAACAATATCCGATACAGGCTGGGGAAAGGCTCTGTGGGGCAAATTCTACGGTCAGTGGATGTGCGAAGCAACTGTATTTGTATATGACTTTGATAGGTTTGATGCCTCGAAGATTCTTCCTATGTTTGCTAAATACGGCATAACTACATTCTGCGCTCCTCCTACAATGTACAGAATGTTCATCAAAGAGGACCTCTCGAAGTACGATCTCTCTTCTGTCAGACACGCAACCATAGCCGGTGAGGCACTCAATCCCGAGGTTTACAAGCAGTTTGAAATGGCAACCGGCCTCAGACTTATGGAGGGATTTGGTCAGACCGAAACAACTCTTGCAATTGCAAACATAGTAGGTATGACACCCAAGCCCGGTTCGATGGGCAAGCCTGTGCCTCTTTACGATATTGATCTTCTTACTCCCGAAGGCGAAAGCGCAGCTATTGGTGAGGTGGGCGAGATAGTAATTAAGACAAAAGATAAGATCCCCTGCGGTCTGTTCCTCGGATATTACAATGACCCCGAAGATACAGAAGAGGCGTGGCACGATGGTTATTATCACACCCGTGACCTTGCTTGGCGTGATGAGGATGGTTATTTCTGGTACGTCGGTAGAGCTGATGACGTTATCAAGTCCTCGGGCTATCGCATAGGCCCGTTTGAGATCGAAAACGTAATTATGGAGCTTCCCTACGTTCTTGAGTGTGGTGTCTCAGGTGAGCCTGATGAGATCCGTGGACAGATAGTAAAGGCAAGCATTGTGCTTACAAAGGGTACAGAGCCCACAGAAGAGCTTAAACTTGAGATTCAGAACTATGTCAAGAGCCATACAGCTCCTTATAAATATCCGAGAAAGATTGTTTTCAGAACAGAGCTTCCTAAAACTATCAGCGGAAAGATCCAGAGAAACAAGCTTTAATGACAAAATAATGTGAATAAAGTGTTAATTCTTCGTGTTAATATTGACACTTTGCTCGCTTTATGCTATTATATAATATATTTAATATTATAAAGGCTTTGACGAGGAGTTTTACGCCCAATCTTTTCAGAGAGCTGTCGGATGGTGCAAGATAGTATTGAGACGGCGCGAATGTAGCTTCTGAGCCGAGGAGAAGAAAACTTAGGTGAGTAGAGCTCCTTCGTGATGCTGCGTTAATGCATAACAAGTGGCACTAAACTGCAATTTGAGTGGTACCGCGGGTATTGAATAGACATTCGACTCGTCTCAAAGTAATTTTGCTTTGGGACGAGTTTGATATTTTGGAGGAATTATGAACAACTCTTTTGAAATTGACAGACAAATCAGAGAGATGGCGGGGCGAATTGCCGCCCTACGTGACATCGAAGGTTATTCAATTGAATATATGGCAGAACAAACGGGTGTCAGCGTCGAGCAATACACTGCTTGTGAAGAGGGACGCGCAGATTTAACTTTTGCATTTCTCTTTCGTTGCGCTTCGGCTCTCGGCATTGATGTTACAGAAATTATTGAAGGTTCTGCTCCACGTTTGAAGTCATACACTCTTACCAGAAGAGGAAGAGGTCAGCGTATCGAGCAAGCTCACGGTATGACTTATTTCAATATGGCTCATTCTTTTGCAGGCAGAACTTCTAACCCTCTTTATGTTCATTGTGAATACTCTGCTGATGCAATAAATAAGCCTATTGCCCTTACTTCTCACGAAGGTCAAGAATGTGATATTGTTATTAAGGGCAAGCTGAAGGTTCAGATTGGAGAGCATACAGAAATTCTTAATGAGGGAGACAGCATTTATTACGATAGCTCCACTCCTCACGGTATGATAGCTCTCGACGGCGAAGACTGTTATTTCTACGCAATAGTTCTCTTCCCAACAGAAACCGAGGAAGCTGCAAAGGCTTCAATTGAGCCGGCCACACCCCCTAAGATCCGTGATACTGAGTCAAGAATATACAGCAAATTTATCACAACCACTGAAGACGAAAACGGTGCACCTATCTCGATTACATACAAAGGCGAGAATAGCTTTAACTTCGCCTATGATGTTGTAGATGCTCTTGGTAGAAGCAAGCCCGACAAGCTTGCTATGTTGCATATTTCTGAGGACGGAGTTGAAACTCGCATCACATTTGGGCAGATGAAGCGTGCGTCTTCACAGTGCGCAAATTACTTCAAGTCACTTGGAATCAAGCGCGGCGACAAGGTAATGCTTGTTCTTAAACGTCGTTATCAGTTCTGGTATTCTATGATTGCCCTCCATAAGCTTGGCGCAGTTGCAATTCCTGCAACTAATCAGCTCAAAGAGCACGACTATGATTACAGATTCAAGGCAGCAGGAGTAAAGGCTATCATTGCTGTTAATGATGAATCTGTTCTCTCTCAGGTTGAGAGTGCTCTTGATAACAACCCGAATGTATCTATTAGAATTCTGGTAGATGGCGAGCGTGATGGTTGGAAGAATTTCAATGAAGAATTCACACTCTTCAGCAGTCACTTTGACAGAACTGATGACTCACCTTGTGGTGATGATCCGATGCTTATGTACTTTACATCAGGCACATCGGGTTATCCCAAGATTGCACTTCATAATTTTAAATATCCACTCGGTCACTTCCATACTGCAAAGTATTGGCATTGTGTTAACCCCGATGGTCTGCACCTGACAATTTCTGATACAGGCTGGGCCAAGGCAATGTGGGGTAAGCTGTACGGTCAGTGGCTATGTGAGGCTGCGATTTTTGTATATGACTTTGATAGATTTGACGCTGCAAAGATTCTGCCCCTATTCCGTAAATACAACATAACCACATTCTGTGCCCCACCCACAATGTATAGAATGATGATTAAAGAAGACCTCTCCAAGTATGACCTCAGCTCCATAGAGCACGCAACTATTGCAGGTGAAGCACTCAACCCTGAGGTATTCAAGCAATTTGAACGTCAGACAGGCCTAAAGATTATGGAGGGCTTTGGACAGAGCGAAACAACACTTGTAATTGGTAACCTTATTGGTAAGTCTCACAAGATAGGTTCTATGGGCAGACCCGTACCAACATACGGAGTTGAACTTGTAGATCCCGATGGTAACCCCGTTGCAGTCGGCGAGCCCGGTGAGATTGTTATTCATACAGAAAATGGTGCTCCCTGTGGACTCTTCTGTCAGTATTATATGGATCCTGAAAAGACAGCCGAGGTTTGGCACGATGGTCTTTATCACACAGGCGACCTTGCTTGGTGCGATGAGGATGGGTTCTATTGGTATGTCGGCAGAGCCGATGATGTTATTAAGTCATCCGGCTATCGCATAGGCCCGTTTGAGATCGAAAGCGTCATTATGGAGCTTCCGTACGTACTTGAATGTGGTGTCTCTGCCGCGCCTGATGAAATAAGAGGCCAGATAGTTAAGGCAAGCATTGTTCTTGTCAAAGGCACTGAACCCACAGACGAGCTTAAGAGAGAGATCCAGGATTACGTCAAGAGACGTACAGCCCCATACAAATATCCAAGACTTGTTGAATTCAAGACAGAACTTCCTAAGACAACAAGTGGAAAGATTATTCGCAGCAAGCTTTAACGGTAAGAGACAATGGAAACTAAAAGAATTACGCTATTTGCCGGACATTATGGCAGTGGCAAAACTAATATTGCGATAAACTACGCATATCGACTACGAAGTCAAGGCTTTGATACAGTAATCGCTGACCTTGACACGGTTAACCCGTATTTCAGGACAAAAGACAGCGCAAAGTCGCTTGAAGAAGCAGGCATTCAACTGATTGCATCGGAATTTGCAGGATCAAATGTTGATCTCCCTGCTCTTCCGGCTGCTATGTACGATGTCATTTATGAGTCCGACAAGCACGTTGTGCTTGACATCGGCGGCGATGACAGAGGTGCGTTTGCGCTTGGTAGATACACTCCTGAGATCCTACGGCAAAATGATTACGAGATGCTTATGGTAATTAATATGTACCGACCTCTGACTCCGACTGCCGTGGACACGATTGAGATAATGAGGGAAATCGAATATGCGTCAAGGATACCTTTTACAGGAATTGTAAACAACTCTAATTTGGGAGTTGAGACAACTAAACAAACAGTAATCAATTCTTTTGATTATGCAAGAGAGGCTTCAAGACTCTCGGGGTTGCCGATTGTGGCAACTGCTTATCCCGATTATCCTGAGTTTGAGAGCTTCAAGGAGCTTGGAGATGAGTTTGGCGAGAGCCTCAAACTGACTTTACAAAAGAAAATCATATAGGAGAAAGATAATGGCTAAATTAACTTTTGAAATTGAAAAATGCAAAGGCTGTGGACTTTGTGTTATAGCCTGCCCCAAAAAGCTTTTGGTTGTTTCTAAAACAAAAATCAACCAGAAGGGACACTATGTTGCTGAAATCACCGATCAGTCGGCTTGCATTGGTTGCGCATTCTGCGCTACTATGTGTCCCGATTGCATCATAACGGTAGAAAAATAAGGAGGTATCATTATGGCTGATAAAGTATTAATGAAAGGCAACGAGGCAATTGCTGAAGCTGCAATTATTGCAGGTTGTCGTCACTATTTTGGATATCCCATCACACCTCAGACTGAGATTGCTGCTTATATGGCAAAGAGAATGCCTAAGATTGGTGGAACATTCCTACAGGCAGAAAGTGAAGTTGCTGCTATAAATATGGTTATTGGAGTTGCGTCTGCCGGCAAGAGAGTTATGACATCAAGCTCTTCCCCCGGAATTTCGCTCAAGAGCGAGGGCATCTCATACCTTGCAGGTTGTGATCTTCCTGCGCTTGTTATCAATGTTCAACGTGGTGGCCCCGGCCTTGGAGGTATTCAACCCTCACAGTCCGACTATTTCCAGTGTACAAAGGGTGGCGGACACGGTGATTATCGTAACATCGTTCTTGCCCCCGCGTCTGTTCAAGAAATGGCTGCTCTTACAGTAAGAGGATTTGATCTCTCCGACAAGTACAGAATGGTAGCTATGATTCTTGCTGATGGAACAATGGGTCAGATGATGGAGCCTGTATCTCTTGATATACCCGAACAGCCTATTTATGATAAGCCTTGGGCTGTTACAGGCACAAACATGAGTCGTACTCACAACATTATCAATTCTCTCTCACTTGTTCCTGAAGAGCTTGAGAGATTCAATTTTGAGAGATATGCAAAATACAAGACTATTGAAGAGAATGAGGTTCTCGTAGAAGAATATCTCACGGAGGATGCTGATATCGTAGTTGTTGCATACGGAATCGCAGCCCGAGTTTCAAAGAACGCTATCACAGCTGCAAGAGCTGAGGGTATAAAGGTAGGTCTTGTTCGTCCAATCACTCTTTGGCCCTTCCCAAAGGCAACTCTTGAAAAACTTTCTCATACAGCCAAGGCGTTCGTAACTGTTGAAATGTCGATGGGACAGATGATCGAGGATGTTGAACTTGCAACTCGATGCCGCAAGCCTGTTCTGCTTTGCAACCGTAGTGGTGGTATGATTCCCACACCTGAGCAGGTACTTGCATCAATTAAAGAAGCTGGAGGAATTGAATAATGGTAGTTTTTAGTAAACCTCATGCGCTGACAGATGCGCCTCTTCACTACTGCCCCGGTTGCACTCACGGTATAATCCACCGTCTCGTAGCAGAGGCAATTGATGATTTTGGAATTGAGGGCAAGACAATTGGTATTGCTCCTGTTGGATGCTCTGTAATGGCATATAACTACTTTGCTTGTGATATGGTTCAGGCTGCACACGGTCGTGCTCCTGCTGTTGCTACGGGTGTTAAGAGAGCCGATCCCGACAAGATTGTATTTACATATCAGGGAGACGGTGACCTTGCATCAATTGGTATGGCTGAGACAGTTCATGCCGCAACAAGAGGTGAGAATATCACCATTATATTTGTAAATAATGCTATCTATGGTATGACAGGTGGTCAGATGGCCCCCACTTCTCTGCCCGGACAAGTAACGCAGACCTCTCCTTACGGTCGTGATGTGTCTATGGCAGGTTATCCCATCCGTGTTTGCGAGCTTCTCGCTACTCTTGATGGTGCTGCTTATATCGAGAGAGTAGCCGTAAACAACGTAAAGAACGTTAGAAAAGCAAAAGCTGCAATCAAGAAGGCGTTTAAGAACCAGATTGATGGCGTCGGATTTTCTCTTATTGAGGTTGTTTCTACTTGTCCGACCAACTGGGGACTTACACCCGAGGCTGCTCTGTCCTTCGTAGAAGAAAAGATGATTCCCTACTATCCTCTTGGCGTTTACAAGGATGTTACAAGCAAGGAGGCAGAGTGATGAAAACTAATCAGATTCTTATTGCTGGATTCGGTGGACAGGGTGTGCTGTTCACAGGCAAAATGCTTGCCTATAAAGGAATGTATGAAGGCAAGGAAGTCAGCTGGCTTCCCTCTTACGGACCTGAAATGCGTGGTGGTACAGCGAACTGTTCTGTTATCCTCAGCGATTCACCCGTTGGCTCTCCAATTGTTTCTAATCCCGATATTCTTCTTGTTATGAACCTCCCCTCACTCGATAAATACGAAAGCAGTGTCGTTCCCGGTGGAAAGATTTTTGTTGACTCGACATTTATAGAGCGCAAGGTAGAGCGTACAGATGTTGATGTTTATTATGTCCCTGCTACAAAGATGGCATCCGATGCAGGCGTTCCCACACTTGCAAATATGATTCTTTTTGGCAAGGTTATCAAAGAAACAGGTGTTGTTAGTCTCGATGGTATGAGAGCTATGTTTGAGAAGATTATCTCAGCAAAGCGTGCTAATCTTATTGACACAAACCTCGAGACGATGATGCTCGGTTACAATTTTGAATAATTGAAAGGATATAGCTATGGATATCAAAATTATAAGAAATCCCAATCCCAAGCAGAAGCCCGACGAATCCTCTCTTGGCTTTGGTAAGTATTTTACAGATCATATGTTTATGATGGACTATACAAGAGCTGAGGGTTGGCACAACGCTCGTATAGTTCCTTTTGGAAATCTTGAGCTTCACCCTGCTTGCACAGTATTCCACTATGGTGCTGAATTGTTCGAGGGACTTAAGGCTTATCGCACAGCTGATGGCAAAATTCAACTCTTCCGTCCTGACGCCAACTTTGCAAGAATGAATGTTTCTGCAGAGCGTATGAGACTTCCTCTAATCGATGAGGAGTTTGCTCTTAAGGCTCTCAAGGAGCTTATCAAGATCGATGCAGACTGGGTTCCTCACGCGCCCGGTACGTCTCTGTATATTCGTCCCTTCCTCTTTGGAGCTGACCCCAAGCTCGGTGTTCATTCTATTGATCGTTCCGTATTCATTATTATTCTTTCTCCCGTAGGATCTTACTACAAGGAAGGCATCAACCCTGTAAGAATTATGATTGAAACCGAAGATGTTAGAGCTGTAAGAGGTGGTACAGGATATACAAAATGCGGTGGTAACTACGGTGCCTCTAACAGAGCCGGCGAGAAGGCTGAGCAGGCCGGTTTCTCTCAGGTTCTCTGGCTTGACGGTATCGAGCGCAAGTATATCGAAGAGGTTGGAGCTATGAACGTTATGTTCAAGATCAATGGAGAGGTAGTAACTCCTGCGCTCAACGGCACTATTCTTCCCGGTGTTACTCGTCGTTCAATTCTTGAAATTCTTCGTGACGAGGGTGCAAATGTAAGCGAAAGACTTATCTCTATTGACGAGGTTATCGAGGCTCTCCAAAATGGCACACTTGAAGAGGGCTGGGGCTGTGGTACAGCAGCAGTTGTTTCTCCTATCGGTGAGCTTTTCTATAACGGCAAGAGCTATATAATCAACAACGGTAAAATCGGTCCTACCACTCAGAAGCTTTACGATGAGCTGACGGGCATTCAGTGGGGAAAGATTGAAGATACCCACGGTTGGATCGAACCCGTTATGTAATTTACTCAGAGGCTTCTTATGAAAAACATAAATATTTCTGATTCTACGCTTAGATATAATTCTTCAGTCACAGAATCTCCACTCTCATTTAAAGAAAGACTTGAGATTGCAAGAACTCTCGACAGAATGAATGTCGATGTAATCGAATTTGCGCCTATCGAAAATGAAAAGACTGACGTTCTTCTTGCAAGAACAATTACTTCATTTTTGAATCACGCAAAGCTTGCAATCCCTGTTGGATTCTGTGAATCTGCTATTGAGGTAGCTGCTCTTGGTATCGGGGACGGTACAAAGGCGAGAATTCAGATAAGAGTTCCTACCTCGCCTGTTCAGATGGAATATTTCTGCCACAAAAAGCCACCTGTTGTTCTTGAGATGATCAAGACATTGTCAACTAAAGCTGCTGCAACGGGAGCTGAGGTTGAATTTGTTGCTGAAGACGCCACAAGAGCTGAGCTTCCTTTCCTTTCTGCTGCTATCAAAACAGCTGTTGAATGTGGAGCTTCTGTTGTTACCCTTTGCGACAACGAGGGTAAGATGATACCCGCTGAATTTGCAGCATTTATTTCATCAGTTTTCGATGCAACAGATTCTCTCTCCGATGTCAAGGTTGCAGTTGAATGCTCGAATAATCTTGGACTTGCTCTTGCGAATATTGCTGAAGTGATAAATAGCAATATTACTGAAGTTAAATGCGCAGTTAGTGGCGACAGATGCCTCTCACTTAAAACATTTGCAAACTTCATATCCGCAAGAGGCCTTGAGATAGGTATTGCTTGCGACATCAAGAAAACCGAACTCTTAAGACTAATTGGACAGATCGAATGGATTCTTTCTTCAAAGAGATCCCTTCAGACAGTAGAGTCGGGGCCAACAGATTCAAATGATGAGGTTGTTCTTACAGCAAAAGATGATATAACCACAGTATGTGCTGCTATCTCAAAGCTTGGTTATGAGCTTTCAGAGGATGATGCAGAGAAGGTATATGAAGAATTTTGTAGGGTTGCTTCAAAGAAAACCGTAACAAACGCTGAGCTTGATGCGATTGTTGCAAGTGCTGCACTTCAGGTTGCGCCTACATACATACTCAAGAGCTATGTCATCAATAGTGGAAATCTCATTTCTTCAACTGCTCACATAGTTCTTGACAAGAACGACACCCAGCTTGAAGGTGTTTCGATAGGCGATGGACCTATTGATGCGGCATTCCTTGCTATTGAGCAGATCATCGGTCATCATTATGAGCTTGACGATTTCCAGATCAAATCGGTTACAGAGGGCAGACAGGCACTCGGCTCTGCGATAGTTAAGCTGCGTGCAGGTGGAAAGCTCTATTCCGGAAATGGGCTTTCAACTGACATCATTGGTGCAAGCATCAGAGCGTATATAAGTGCGCTCAATAAGATTGCATACGAGGAGAACCTGATATGAAACTCTCGTTTTCCACAAATGGTTGGAAGAATTACAGTTGGTATGAGTTCTGCAGCATAGCAAAAGAGCTTGGATTTGACGGTATTGAGCTTCACAACAACCAAAAGAAATCATTTATAAGTTCAGATAACCCTTTTGATCCTCAGGCATCTTTCTCAGTAAGCAGAGAGCTATCAACTCTTGGTCTTACAATTCCCTGTCTTGACGTTTCCTGCAACATTGCTGATGTTTCCGAGGGAGCGCACGAGTCAGCTTGCAAAGAGATTTCTGAGTGTATCGAAACCGCAAAGAACCTTAAAATTCCGTATATAAGAGTACACGCACTTCCCTCAGAGGATGGTAATGACATAGAGCCCACAATAAAGTGCCTTGAAGAAATGCTTCCTCTTGCTGAAAGCCACGGAGTTGTAATTCTGCTTGAAACTCTTGGTCTGTTTGCAAGCACAGAAAAACTCGGTATAGTTTTAAACCATTTTGCGTCTGATAGCTTTGGTGCCCTTTGGGATATGTATCACACGTATTTTTACGGTGGAGAGACTCCAAATGCTACCATAACCAATCTTGGTGCTTATGTTAAACACGTTCACATCAAAGACTCCCTTCATACGCCCGACAGGCTTGAATATTGCCTTATTGGCGATGGCGAGCTTCCTATCAAGGATATGATGAACGCTCTTCGTTCTGTAAACTACGATGGCTTTATTTCTCTTGAATGGGAGCCTGAATGGTTTGAGGATATCAGCGATATAGATGTTATTTTCGCTCATTTCGTTGATTATATGCGAAGAATTGATAATCCTGCTAAAGCAAAAAAGGTGCTCTATCGCAACAAAGCAGGTACAGGCTCTTTCATCTGGAAGAAGGAAGCTTTAATTGATAAGACCTTCCCACAGGTTCTTGACGCTATGGTCGAGGAATTCCCTGATCAGTATGCTTTCAGGTATACAACTCTTGATTATACAAGAACTTATTCAGAATTTAGAGATGATGTTGACACATTTGCAAGAGCTCTCATCGCACTTGGAGTTAAACCTGGATATAAGGTTGCTGTTTGGGCTACAAATGTTCCTCAATGGTATATCGCATTCTGGGCTACAACAAAAATCGGAGCTGTTCTTGTAACTGTAAACACGGCGTATAAGATTCACGAGGCAGAGTACCTCTTTAAGCAATCGGACACTCACACGCTTATTTTGATTGATGGTTGGAGAGATTCTGACTATAATTCAATTATCGGCGAGCTCTGTCCCGAGCTTGAGAATACAAAGTCAGGCGATCCTATACACGCAAAGAGACTTCCCTTCCTTCGTAATATCATCACAGTTGGCTTTAAAAAGCCCGGATGTATGACCTGGGACGAGGCTCTGCTCCGTGCTTCGCGTGTACCTCTTGAAGAAGTTCATAGAAGAGCTGCAGCCGTTTCTCCCGATGATGTATGTAATATGCAGTACACATCAGGTACAACAGGCTTCCCCAAGGGCGTTATGCTTACGCATTATAATGTTGTTAACAACGGTAAATGCATTGGCGACAGAATGGATCTTTCAACTGCAGACAGAATGATGATCCAAGTTCCGATGTTCCATTGTTTTGGAATGGTTCTTTCTATGACTGCGTCAATGACACACGGCGTTACTATTTGCCCACTTCCCTACTTCTCACCCAAGCCTTCACTTGCTTGTATCAACAGCGAGCATATAACCTGCTTCCACGGCGTTCCTACTATGTTCATCGCTCTGCTTCAGCACGAGGATTTCCCAAAGACCGACTTCTCGTATATGAGAACAGGAATTATGGCAGGAAGCCCTTGTCCAATCTCTGTTATGCAGGATGTTGTTGAGAAGATGCATATGAGCGAGATAACTATCGTTTATGGCCAGACAGAAGCTTCTCCGGGTTGCACAATGTCTTCTACGGATGATCCGCTCGACGTCAGAGTTGCAACTGTCGGTAGAGCTCTTCCTGAAATAGAATGCAAGATAGTAGATCCTGACACAGGACTTGAAGTTCCTGATGGAGTTAAGGGCGAGTTTGTCGCTCGTGGTTATAACATTATGAAGGGGTACTACAAGATGCCTCTTGCCACTGAGGCAGCAATCGACGCTGATGGTTGGCTTCATACCGGTGACCTTGCTTGCAGGACTCCTGAGGGTAATTATAGAATTACCGGTCGACTCAAGGATATGATCATCCGTGGTGGCGAGAACATCTATCCCAAGGAGATCGAAGAGTTCATTTATACTCATCCCAAGGTTCAGGATGTCCAGGTTATTGGAGTTCCCGATGAGCAGTATGGCGAGGAAATAATGGCTTGCATAATTCTCAAGGAAGGCGAAGAGATGACCGTTGATGAGATGAAGGCTTATGTACGAGATCATATGGCACGTCACAAAGTACCGAGGTACATTGACTTTGTTGATTCCTTCCCGATGAATGCTGCAGGCAAGATTTTGAAATATAAGATGAGAGAAGATGCCGTAAAAAAGCTCAATCTCCAAAAAGCTGCAGGTATCGAAACTGCGTAGTACTATTGCTGTTGCGCTTGTCGCAACAGCTTTTTAAAAAATGGAGTGATTATGAAAATTTGTATAGCAAATATAACAGAGCTTGATGAAATCCTTTCCATTTATGAAAATGCCAGACAATTTATGCGAGAAAATGGAAATCCTGATCAGTGGTCTGACAAACATCCAACAACCCAAGCTGTGCTCTTCGATATTGAAAACAGAAAGCTTTGCACTGTCAAGGATGATGACGGAAACATTCTCGGTGTTTTCTTCTTCGATGTAACCAAAGATAGCACATACAACTATATTTTTGATGGCGATTGGCTTAATGATGAGGAATACGGAGTTATTCATCGTATAGCCGTCTCTCCGGATGCGCACGGCAAAGGTGTTGCACAATTCTGTTTTGAATATGCATCATCTCTATGCAAAAACATTAGAATTGACACACACGAAAACAATATTCCAATGCAAAAGGCTCTACTTAAGTTTGGGTTTGTTAGATGTGGAAAGATCTATGTGAGAGATTATGAGGAGCGAATAGCTTTTCAAAAAATAGTTAAATGAAATTAAAGCACAGAGCTTTTGCTCTGTGCTTTGTTTTAATTATTCACTTTGTGTTTCGGTGTGATATTGAAGCATATAAAGCTGATAATATCTTCCTCTCTGTGCAAGAAGCTCAGCGTGTGTGCCACTTTCCATTATTTTGCCGTGTGAAAGCAAGATGATGTTGTCGGCGTGCTGAATGGTTGAAAGTCGATGAGCAACAACAAGCATTGTACCGATCTTCATCATTCTTGTCAGAGAATCCTGAATCAGAATTTCTGTTTCTGTGTCAATATTAGCAGTAGCTTCATCAAGAATCATAACGGACGGCTTATGCAGAATAGTTCTCGCAAAGGACAAAAGCTGTCTTTGGCCTGCCGAGAAATTATTTCCACGCTCTCTCACAGGCTCATCAAGTCCTCGCTCAAGCTTAGAAATGAATGTGTCAGCATTAACATATTTGCAAGCTGCCATTATCTCCTCTTCAGTTACATCGTCCTTCTGAAGTACAATATTGCTTCTGATTGTACCTGAGAAAAGGAAAACGTCCTGGAGCATCTGACCGAAATGGCGTCTTAGTGAGGAAATCTTGATCTTCTTGATGTCAATACCATCAATTAGTATCTCGCCTTTCTGTATTTCGTAATTTCTACAAATCAGCGAAAGAATTGTTGTTTTGCCCGAACCGGTTGAACCGACAAACGCAACAGTCTGACCTGCCTCAACCTTAAACGAAACATCCTGAAGAACCCATTCATCCGGCTTGTAAGCAAACCAGACATTCTTAAATTCGATCTCTCCGCGAACAGTTTCAAGCTCAATTGCATCGTCTTCATCGACAAGATCAGGCTTAAGATCGAGAATTGAGAAAATCTTTTCTGCCGAGGCAAAAGCTGACTGAAGCATATTGAACATTTCAGCAAGATTCTGTATGGGATTGAAGAATTTTGATATGTACTGATAGAATGTTACAAGTGTGCTGACAGTAATAACTTGTCCTAAGAAGGATGTGTCTTTGATATATCCTCTCGCAGCAAGATAAAGCAGGCAAAGAACAGATGAAATATAAAGAACATAAACCATAGGACGAAAAATACCAAAGACGAAGATTTCTTTCATCTTGGAGTTACCAAGTCTACGGCTCTTTGCGGCGAATTCACGCATCTTACGATCTTCTCTATTGAAAATCTGCGTGATCTTCATTCCCGACAGATTCTCCGAAAGGAATGTGTTGATGTCCGTTGTTCCATCTTTTACTTCACGATACGCTCTTCTCGAGAATGTTCTGAAAACAATAGTAAACAGGAATACAAAAGGAACAAAACACAAAACCATAAGTGTCAATTCGATATTGATGCAAAGCATCGCAACGAATATACCAATGATTACAAACGAGTTCTTGATAAGGTTTACCAGCGTGTGTGTAAACATCATCGAAATGGAGTTAGTGTCATTAGTAACTCTTGTAACGAGCTTGCCAACCGGAATATGGTTTAGCTGATCGTGGGAAAGGCTTTCAATATGAGTGAACACCTTTTCCCTGAGACTTGAGAGGATCTTCTGTCCGATTTTTTGAAGTATAAGAGATTGAAAATACATACAAATAATGGACACAAGAAGAATGCCAACATACATACCAACCTTGATAAACAGGTCTTTGAGCTCAAATTCTTCTGTTACCATCTCAGTTATGTCACCAATAATAATAGGCGAAATAATGTCGTATGCGATGGTAAGAATCATAATGAAAAGAACGACAATAAATGAGGGAATATGGGGCTTTGCGTAAACGATCAGACGCTTGATAATATCCCGGTCTTTAAGGTGTCGATCTGACGAGGAGGTCTGTTTTTTGTTTTTAACAATAAAGAAAGCGATTAGAAAAGCTATCGCAGCAAGAGAAATAAAAGCACCGACAACCAGCAACGGATAAAACTCACGCATTGTGCTCACCTCCCTCATCATCAAGCTTCTGAAGCTCTACCATACGGCGATAGTCAGGACAAGATTCGTACAGTTCTTCGTGTGTGCCAACTGCACTGACTGTGCCGTCATCAACAAAAATTATTTTGTCAAGTGTCTCAACAGTAGAAATTCTGTGAGCAATAAGAATTGTTGTTTTTCCTTCTCTGATAAGACGCAGATTTTCGAGAATCTTCTGCTCTGTTTTTGTGTCAACAGCCGAAACTGAGTCATCTAGTACAAGTATAGGAGCATCTTTGAGAAGCGCACGCGCAATCGAAATACGCTGCTTCTGTCCACCCGAAACCGTTACGCCACGTTCTCCAAGCAAAGTCTGGTATCCATTTGCAAATTCTACGATATTAGAGTCAACGTCTGCGAGAACGGCAACCCTACGAACTTCTTCCGGATCGATTTCATCTGTATAAAATCCGATATTGTTTTCAATCGTGTCACTAAACAGGAAATTATCCTGTGGAACATAAGCAATAGCCTGACGAACCTGCATTATCGGAACTTCGTTAACGTCTCTGCCGTCTATGTAGAGCATTCCGTCGGGAATGTTGTAAATACGCAATATAAGGTCAACAATAGTTGTTTTACCTGATCCGGTTTTGCCAACAATTCCAACGCTCTCGCCGGGATTGATTGTAAATGAAACATCACTGAGGGCTTCTCTGTCTCCGTCAGGAAATACAAATGAGAGATTTCTGAATTCAATTCCACCCTTGATATCAGGAATTGTTGTAACATTATCGGAGTCTTTTACGTCAATCGGAGCATCAAGAAGCTCGCTTATTCTTTCGAGTGACGCCTTACCTCTTGATGTCATATCAATAAGCTCAGCTATCGCCATAACAGGCCAGATTACCGATGTAAAGTATCCTATAAACTCAACAAGCTTTCCTGAATCAAATGTTCCGTTATATACAAGATAACCACCATATCCGAGGATGACACAGATTACAAGCTCAACAAAAAGAGTTACAAATACACGAAGAAGCACGCTTGAACGTGTGTATTCAATATTAGCTTTTTCGTTTTCAACATTCAATTTTTTGAAAGATAAAAGCTCTTTGGCTTCCTTAACATATGCCTTTATTACCGCAATACCCGAAAAGCTCTCCTGAGTAAAATCAGAAAGATCGGAATATGCTTCCTGGCGTCTGTCCCATTTCTTTGTAAGGCTCTTTCCTATAATGGTTGAACCGGAGAACAAACAAAGCAGGGGGAGACAGGACAGAAGAGTCATAACCCTGTCCATCTGCCACATCTTGATTATTGCAAGCGAACCAAGCATAAGAGCATCAAAAAACTCCATAATACCCCAACCGAAGCACTCGTTGAGAGTGTCGATATCGTTGGTGTAAAGCGACATAAGATTACCAACCTTGTTTATCTGGTAATACTGATGTGAGAGCTTTCTTGAATGGTCAAACATCTTGTTTCTGAGACTTGTTTCCATTTTTATGGCTGCTCCAAAGAAGCACACTCTCCAAAGAAATCTGCAAACAATCATTATAGCGATTATTATCAACATAGGTAAGCAGACCCGGTCGAGCAAAAATTCCATATTAAAATCATATCGAACATCGTCTATCAGCACAAAACCGTTGTCGATTCCGTTAACGACCAGTCGATACAGTTCGGGAACTTCGAGCTGAACATAGTCAACTGCTACAAGAGCAAGAATTCCAAGCAAAAACAAATAGCAATACTTTAAATAATACTTATTTATATGCTTGCCGAAAATCATAGTATCAAAGGACTCCTTTATTTGACATTACCGTACTATTATACTACATATATTTTCAATTGTCAATCAACTGACAGAAAAATTAAATAATTTAATCATCAACTTATTGTTGATTATTTTACTTATTTGTGTTATACTTTACGTTGAGGTGAGAAAATGCTTAGAATAACAACTTTAGGGGAAAATACTTGCTCAAACTCATCGCTTTTACCTGAGCACGGGCTATCATTATATATTGAATTCGGTGGCAAAAGAATTCTCTTTGATGCAGCGCAGAGTGGTGCTTTTGCTGACAATGCACAAAAACTGAACATCGATTTGTCAACTGTTGATATTGCTATATTGTCACACGGTCACTATGACCATAGTGGCGGCTTTGAGCGATTTTTGAGGCTCAATGACAAAGCAAAGTTATTTGTAAGTGAAAATGTTTTCGGTCAGTTTTATAATGGTACTGATAAGTATATAGGCATCAACAAAGAGGTGTTCTCTTCGGTGCGCATAGTCAGACTAAGCGGGAGCACTTGTCTTGATGATGCAATCGAAATCAAACACTTAACCGACGCTGAATTAAAATATCCGATCGAGTCCTTTGGCCTACTCGAAAAAACAGATTCGGGATTTATAAACGACTCCTTTGTACACGAGCAATACCTGGTTTTGAAATACAACGGAAAGCGTATACTGTTTAGCGGTTGCTCTCACAGAGGCGTGCTGAACATTATGAGCGCAACAAAACCCGATATTTTTATCGGAGGCTTTCATTTTTCAAAGCTAAACACAGACAAAGATGACGAAAGAAAAGTTCTCTATGATGCCTCAAATGAGCTGCTTGGATATGATTGCACTTACTATACCTGTCACTGTACAGGAGTAACTCAGTATCAGTTCATGAAGAGCGTTATGGGCGAAAAGCTTCATTACATTTCTACCGGCTCTATAATAGAATTGTAAATAAAGGGCATTAGCAGCTAAATTTGAAAAATATTCTCAAAAGGTCTTGCAAAATCATAAATTATGTGATATAATAAGCAAGTTGAAGTCACAGGGTGATTTTTAAATCAAATATGGAGCGGTATCGAAGAGGTCATAACGGGGCTGACTCGAAATCAGTTTGCGGGCAACCGCACGTGGGTTCGAATCCCACCCGCTCCGCCATAAATGATAAGCGCACCCAAAGGGTGCGCTTATCATTTATCGTCGAGCCTAAAGATGAAGAACCCCTACAAATTGCTTGCAATTTGTATATGGTTCGCGCCATCGCCCTACTAATCCAAAAGATCAAATTATGCGCGAACTGTGGGTTCTGAATCCCACCGATTATATCAGCACCCAAAGGGTGCGCTTATCATTTATCGTCGAGCCTAAAGATGAAGAACCCCTACAAATTGCTTGCAATTTGTATATGGTTCGCGCCATCGCCCTACTAATCCATAAGATCAAATTATGCGCGAACTGTGGGGTCTGAATCCCACTCGCATCACCATAAACACAAAAGCACACCATATAGGTGTGCTTTTGTGCTTATATACTTTTATTTTTCACAATCGGCCCAGAAATCAAGGACAAACTTTTCATATGCTGCCTTATCAATTCGGTAACTCAAACCGTGATCAGCTCCCGGAACGATGAGCAACTTCTTTGGAGATTTACAAATCTTATAATTTTCATAAGTCATCTCAACCGGCACAAAGTGGTCATCTGTTCCGTGAATAAAGGCTACGGGTATACGGCATTCACGAAGTGCCATTTTTGTAGAATAATCCTCAGATCCAAGTCTGATTTTCTTTCTGCAAATATTATCTTCAAATACACCGACCACACCGTACGGAATTTTCAGGTTGTTTACAACTACGTGTTTCCATATTGCGTGGGGAGATGTAAATCCACAATCGGCAATAATACCCTTAACGTTTCCGGGAAGTCCAAGATTTGAAGCCATCAAAACCGTTGATGCACCCATAGAAATACCTACTAAATAGATTGGAATATCCTCTGAGTAATTTTCTGCGATGAATTTTGCCCACTCGAGGCAGTCAAAACGCTCCATGAGTCCAAAACCCATATAGTCGCCACCGCTATTGCCCTGACCTCTCTGCTCTGCATAGAAAATATCGCAGTCATTCTGCCTCCAGAATTCAGATATCATAGCAAAATCATTTGACCAGGAAGACTTCCAACCGTGCATTGCAAGAATGATGCGTTTAGGGTTCTCGCAGGAATAGTGATGTGCAACAAGCTTTGTTCCGTCATAGCTTGTTATTTCAAGCTCTTCCATTTCTATCTGCTCAAGACTCTCTCTTGCAAGCTTTGTCTCGGCAACAAGAAATGGATCAGGCTCATATCCACGAATTGAGCGTTTGCTCTTTTTGCCTTTTTTCTTTTTAAAGGTCTTTTTATTCTGATTGTCTCTATCAAGAGCCATCTTAATAAGTGTATTAGTTGCGAGATAACAACCCGCTGCAGCTGCAGTTGCGCAAGCTGTTGCAAGGGAAAGACCAATAAGTCCTTTTTTAATGTAGCTTGACATTTTAGTATGTCCTTTCTCCTTATTTATTTTAGAATAACAAATAATAATAAACTAAAAATAAACTTTTATTGATTTTTTTAAAAATTGATATTGTTTTTGAAGTGTATTATATTGACTTTTTTCTCACTTATGTTATAATAAAACATAAGAATGTTGTGGAGGTGTTATTTGAAAAAAATACTTGTAATTTTTGGAACACGTCCTGAAGCCATTAAGCTGATTCCTCTTATTAAAGAGCTTAAAACACAAGACTCGATATTGACCGAAATTTGCATCACAGCTCAACATCGCTCAGCCGTTGACTCCATTCTTTCCTTTGAGTCTATTGTTCCCGATTATGACCTTGATATTTCAAAGCCAAGCCAGGATTTATTCGACATCACTATAAATGTTTTGCAAAAGCTTAAAGTTTTACTGCCAAAGATATCACCTGACCTCGTATTAGTACACGGCGACACATCAACAGCATATGCAGCCGCACTCGCTTGCTTCTACTTGAATATCAAAGTAGCACATATTGAAGCAGGACTCAGGACATTTGATTTATCCTCTCCCTTTCCGGAAGAGTTTAACAGACGCGCGATATCACTTTTAGCATCTTATCACTTTGCTCCAACGCAAACAGCCTTCGACCAACTCATACACGAAGGGATACCACCCGATACTGTATTTTTAACTGGAAATACAATTGTTGATTCTGTTTTAAATGATATGGAGCGTAAAAGCAATTTGGTTCTGCCACCCAAATGTAACGGCAAAAAGTTAATTGTCCTTACTTTACACCGAAGAGAAAGCCGCACACAATTATCAAATATTCTCAAAGCTATTGATGCCGCATTTTTTGACAGGGATGACATTATTATTGTTTTTCCCGTACATCCAAATCCTCATATAAAGGCTATTGCCGAAAAAACCGTTGGTAACTCAATTCGCTTTACGCTACTGCCGGCACTATCAAGCTGGGACTTTAGGCATTTACTCTCATCTTCTATTCTTGCCATCACAGACTCAGGAGGTGTGCAGGAGGAGGCTGCAATTCTCGGCATTCCAACTCTTGTCATTCGTGATAAAACCGAGAGACATGAGCTTGTTGAAAACGAGAATGCTATTCTCTGCGGGATATCTGCCTCGAATATCTCAAACACTATCACAGAACTTATTGATGACGAAGAAAAGCTTTCTTCTATGAGAAGAAATGTACTTTTTTATGGTGACGGTAAGGCCTCGCAAACCATAGTAAATATATTGAGATCAATTTTATAACATCAAAAAAGGAAGGTACTAATTATGAAAAGATTTGTCTCATTATTTATCGCGCTGATCCTTGTATTTTCTCTCACTTCTTGCGACATCTTTAGCGACAAAGTCCGTGAATACGGAGAACTATCGATTACTCTCCCATTCGATTTTATAGAATTCGATATTGATGGATTTGATGCTTGCTACGGAAACTCCGATATTTCTGTCTTCATTTCCGAAGACCCAATCGATCTTCTGGCTGAACAAAGAGAAGACATCACAGCTGACAGCACGCTTGAGGACTATATGAAAGTTATAGTTGAGATAAACAGCGAAGCTTGTGGAGTTACAATGGAAGATGTAGTAAACGAAGACGGCTTGCTTTATTATGTATGGTCAACAAAAGATAACTCTGACGGTGACTATACATACTTTTCGGTAGTTTATAAGAGCACAAGCTCTTTCTGGTTCGTTCAGATCGCTTCAATGGCTGACGATTACGAAAGACTTGCTCCTAAGATGAAGGAAATTGCAAAAACTGTTATAACAAAATAATCTTCAAAAGCCGTTGAGCAATGCTCAACGGCTTTTATATCAGCTGAGAAATCCGTTTAGGATTCTCTCCTCTGCTTGTTTTTCATCAAGTCCAAGTGTCATAAGCTTTAAGAGCTGTTCACCTGCTATCTTTCCGATGGCAGCTTCGTGAACAAGCACGGAGTCAGGATGCTCTGCAACAATTGCAGGGATGGAGCTGATCTTTGCACTATCCATAATAATTGCATCGCATTCAACGTGACCGAATGAAGCGGCTCTACCGGTCATTTTGGGATAGAATATCTGCTCTGAATTTTCAGTGGCAACGCTTCTCGAAAGCACTCTTCCGTTTGCGCCATCTTCAAGAAGAATGATTTCCATCTCGGAAACTGCGCTCTGGTTACCGTGAGTCATAAGCTTTTCGTTTACAATGACCTCAGCGTTCTTTCCTACATAGACCTCGGTTTGTCTCTTAGTTGAGTCAACTCCACGAATCTGTGTAGTTTCCATTGTTACGCTTGAACCCTCGCCAACGTGAACTATTGTAATAGGGTTCAAAATTCTCGCACCGGTTCCCTCGCCCTCGCCATAATGCTTTTCAACATATCTTAGCTTTGAGTTCTTTCCAATATAAAAGGTATGGATACCATCGTGCTGGCTTGTTTCGCAACCTGAATTATGAATGCCACATCCTGCAACAATCAGTACATCGCAATTGTCACCAATATAGAAATCATTATATACTACATCTGTAAGTCCAGACTGTGTAAGTACAACAGGAATGTGCACAGATTGCTCAACTGTACCATCGGCTATTCTTATATCAATACCGGGCTTATCGGTTTTTGTCTCAATAACGATATTTTCTGTTGATGAACGTGATTCAGATGCGCCGTTTTTTCTTATATTATAAGCACCTTGAGGAGTTCTTTCAAGATCTGCTATTTCCCTCAATAGCCTAAGTTCTGTTTCGCTTAATGCCATAACTATACCTCCCTTAATTAAGATTCGATATTGCTGATAAACTTGCATCCAGGAGTTGAAGAAGCAAGAATTGTTGGGAATACCTCAGCGCAAGTACCTTGTTTTTCAATATTGCCACCCGAAAGGACAACAATTTCGTCAGCAAGACTAATAATTCTTTCCTGGTGAGAAATGATTATCATTGTTGCGGCAGAGCTTGAGTGAAGATCTCTAAAGGTCTCTGTCAGCTTAGCAAATGACCAGAGGTCAATTCCCGCCTCAGGTTCGTCAAAAATCATTAGAGACGAGTTTCTTGCGAGTATGGTAGCTATTTCTATTCGCTTAACTTCGCCACCCGAGAGCGAAGTATTAACCTCACGGTCGATATAATCAGCTGCACAAAGACCTACCTTATTAAGATATCTGCAGCATTCGGATGCAGAAAGTGATGGCTTGCCGGAAGCAAGTTCGAGAAGGTCACGAACCTTCATTCCCTTGAAACGAGGAGGCTGCTGAAATCCGTAGCTGATACCGAGACGAGCTCTTTCTGTAATGCTCATATCGGTAATGTCGGTTCCGTTATATACAACCTTTCCGGACGTGGGCTTTACAAGTCCCATAATGACCTTTGCCAGCGTGGTTTTGCCTCCACCGTTAGGCCCTGTAAGGACAACGAACTTTGAATCTTCGATGTCCAGATTTATATTTTTCAATATTTCTTTAGTTTCACCGTTGTTTTCGGCAACAAGTGAAAGATTTCTGATACTTATCATTTTTAACCTCGAAAATAATTTGTTGCATATTTGTCATATATATAGCTTAAGCGTGTCCTCGATCCAATAGACAAATTGTGTATTCGGATTTTGATTCTCAAACTGTTTCATTCTTAAATATAGATCACATCCGTCACCGGGGTCGTGCCAAATATCCACAAAGACCATATCAAAAGCATCATCCTTCATTTGGTTTTCTGCAAATTCAAAAGCGTCTGCCTTGATAATATTTATCTTCTCCGGGAAATCAAACTGAGGAAGAATATGCTTTGTGAAGAGCTCAATTGCGTCATCACTAAGCTCAACCACCGTAACAGAGTCAACATTGCTTTTCATATGCGCCATATATGTGAAATAACCAAGACCAAGTCCGTATGTCAAAACCCGACCCCTTGCAGCCTTTATGGCCGGCTTTGTTGTGTTAGTCTCGTTTGGCATCAGTGTCATCCATTCCCTGCCTCCCTCGCAAACTGCAGGAAAAGGATAATCCGTATTGAAAAAGCCTATGGAAGGAATAATTCTGCCGTCAGGGAAAACCACGGGATCGTCATAAACAAAGGCCTCGTATTCCTTGCATACTCTTTGCTCAAATGTCCATTTGCCACTTGAGGACTTCTCAAATTTTATGTTTTGATAATATGGATCGTGTTTATAGGGCTCTACGTCCAGCAACTTGAACATAGGGAGAAAATGAGAGCGAAAGAATGCTTTATCACTATTGTTTCCGTAAACATCAAGACCGCAAGCTGCGGCTGCAAGGTGAGCGAACGCAAACTCTGCACCAAAGCTCTCCCCGCCTGTAATTTCATCCATCATCTCTCGGGTTATATAGTCTGGGGCGAGATTTAGATAAATGCTCATTAGCTTAAATAGTCTTCTGTTGTTCGCAGAAACAACATCTTGTCCATCGGTTAGTATAGACATATTTTCAACTCCGTTTCTATATCTAAACTATTATAGCATAAAATTGTTAAATAATAAAGAGCTATTTAGAGCTTTTTCAATTTATTTGTTAAAAAAGTGCCAAGCTTCTGCTTGGCACTTAAGATTTTACTGCTTCTTTAGCTTCAAGCAGAGCTTTTTGACAAGTCCGATAATCTCAAGCGTCGCTGAGAAAATAACAGGACCACATATAAGTCCACAAGCAATTCCTGCAGCAATCTCACCTGTCTTAAGGCATTCCTGCCAAGCCAGAGCGTAATCACTTGCAAGAAGATAACTAACAGATTGATACAGACTTCTTCCGGGAACGAGAATAATCTGAGCCGGAAGCAAAAATACCGTAACAGGCGCTTTAAATATCCTTGCGCAAATTGCACAGCCGATGTAAATAAAGGTGGCTGCAAATAGATTGGACAAAAACGATGAAACATAATACAAGTCGCATATGTAGCAAATTGTCATTGCTGCAAGTCCAAGCGCAATAGACGGTATCATCGACTTCAGAGAAAGAGACGCCATCAGCGCATATCCGCCAACAGCAAGTATGGCCGCGACCACCAAAATAATATACTCCGTCATCTCGCACCTCACATAAAGAGCCAGAGAGCTGCGGCATAACCAAGTGCAATTACAACGGTTGTAATCAAGCTCTGCAAGAACCTGATTGCGCCTGAGATCAAATTACCGTTGAACATATCAAATATTGCCGTACCAAGCGATAGTCCGGGTATCAGCATCATAATTGTGCCAATGATTATAATTTCAAGATTTGCGCCAAATCCAATTGAAACGCAAAGAACAGAAAGCGCACCACCAACAAATGAACTTGTTGCTGTTTTAAGCAAGCCCTTATTAAAGCCCGCGTTTATTTTTCCAAGCAGAATAACAATAAGCGCGATTATTCCCGACGCAAGTGCATCAAGAATTCCTCCGCCAAAGAATACAGTAAATCCTGCAACAAATACTGTTTGTCCAAGAATCTTGATAATCTCAGGGTAAGGGACACTTCTCTTGTTGGCCTCGATCTTCGCCCTTGCGGAATGAAGGTCAATAGTCTTCTCGCAGATTTCACGGGAGATTTTATTGAGCTGCTCAATTCTGTAAAGGTTTATTGATGAAGATTGAACGTGCCTCATTTGTTCGCAATACTCGCCATCTTTCATGCGAATTGATGCGGCGATCAGATTGGTTATGGCAAAAGATTCAACGTAAGCTGCACCATAGGCAAAGCAAATTCGCTCAATAGTGTCTTCGACTC
Organism: Eubacteriales bacterium; assembly: GCA_045543615.1. Classification (GTDB taxonomy): domain Bacteria; phylum Bacillota; class Clostridia; order Oscillospirales; family CAG-272; genus CAG-390. The sequence continues at coordinate 28,454 of JAZPXL010000037.1, read as the reverse complement.
TTGAAACCTCAGCTCCGTTCTTAAGCAAATGCTCGCCAATGTCAAGAGCCGTACAAAGCACGAGATCGGCAGTACTTTTCACCGTAGTCTCGTCAAATTCTGTTTTCTCAACTGTGGTATTCAATTTAAGCTACTCCTTAAACGGCATCAGATTGATAGAAAAAGATAGGTAATGGAAACCAAAGCTGTGCAAATATTGGCAGATCTCTTCTTGCGGGACAGATCGTTGCAAATAGCAGATTCATTGCATCAAGATGAGATAGCGTAAGATCGGGCGCAACGATGGAGTCTTCGACAGAAATTCCGGTGTCAGAAACCACAATAGCTATTTTCTCTTTCTTTGCAAATCCATCAATTTCAAGTACAAGAACACCTTGTGGCAACTGTTGGTATGTCGACTTCAGGTTTAAAAAACTCTCGACTACCGTTTTATAATTCAACACACAGAAAGACTTTTGAAGATCAACAGAATAGCCCTCACAAAATCTTACAAGTGCATCAATATAAGTAGGCAGATATGCAGGGAGCTTTACAAGAAGTTTTTTACCTCCACAAAAATCAAACAAAGCTGATACAAACTCAAGCACTCTCTTCTCATCTATCAACAGAATCTCGGAAACACAAGAATCAATGTATGTTGCATATCCAACAAAGCTACCGTCATCATCAAATCCGGCATAAAGCACCTGATTCCAAGATGAGAAAATATCAAATATTCTCTCGGAAGACCTGAGCGGATGGAGTGGCATCGAGCGAGTCAAGTTGTCAATCTCTGCAAGTATTTCTTTGTCCTCAGCTTCTACTTTTTTGAAGCTTATATTGTGACGTCTCTCAGATCCAAAAGTGTGCCTCATATTATCGTCAGTTATTCCGAATGAATAATATGCACCAAGCTTATCAAATCCGAAATAATTATATCTTTGCCTGCGACCACCAAGAACCGATAGCTCAACTCCGTCGCTAATCATATCACCAAGTGCCATACTCATAAGCTTTTTCATATATCCCGAGCCTCTTGAATAAGGATGAACTGAGACACTACCTATTCCACGGGTTTTGATAGTTCTGCCACATACTGAAATATCGTGATCAAAAGCACCAACTACGCCTTTAATTTTACCATCTTTTATAGCAAAATAAGTCTCCTCAGCAGCAGGATACTCAGAATCATAGAGCTTAGGCAATAGTTTTTTGAAATCGGTTGACTTACCGTGCAGACTAAAAACATAGTTTATAAAGTCCACATAATCGTCAAATAACTCTCTGTTACCTCGACAAAAAATTGTGTTGTCTGACATATAGAACCTCACAAATCAGTTAATAATCGTTACTCCTGCATTAGTTGTCCTTGCAGTTGATGCAAAACAATCCGGAAACTTTTTTTTGGCTTTCTCAAATTCCCTCATTAAATCTGCATCATTATCAAATACAGCAAATACTGCACTGCCACTACCACTTAGCAATGAGCGAATGTTCTTGTTTCTAAAATATTTCAAAATCTCAAGGACTTCGGTATTACAAATCGGCATAGCCTGCTCGAAAATGTTGTACAGATTGTATGCAATTAGATTTATATCATTATTTTCAATTGCAGACACAACCGCTTCCGAGTCTTTTTTCGTGTATCCATCAAAGAAATTAAACATCATATCAAGCGTTTTATACGCCATAGGCGTTGAAACTCCACTTTGAGGCTTGAGTACCAGAAAAGACATATCTCTTGTTGGTAGCTTTTTCTCCAGCACGTCGCCGTATTTTTTCATCTGCGCAGTACCACCGTAAATACAGAACGGGACATCAGCCCCAACGGCTGCGCCTATCAATGCAAGCTTCTCTACAGACAAATTAGTTCCACAAAGACGGTTCAGTCCAACAATGACAGCAGCGCCATCTGCGCTTCCTCCACCCATACCTGCACAAGAAGGAATATTCTTTACAATGTCAATAGATACACCGGAATGAACCCCTGTTGACTCAAAAAAAGATTTGGCAGCCTTGTAACATATGTTAGTGCTATCAGTCGGAAGCGAGGGATTAGAACTGCTAATAACAATTCCTTCATCATTTGAAAGAAGGTTCATCGTTAAAGTATCTGATATGGAAACGGATTGCATAACAGTATCAACTAAATGATAGCCACTTGGTTCACGCCCAATTATCTCAAGGAATAAATTAACCTTTGCATAAGCGTTAAGCTTTATCAAGCCATCACCTCCATATCGCTCTAATAATAGCACAAAAGCTCGATTTTATCAAGGGCTTTTTTACAAAAATAATTAAAAATTACAACACAAATCCAAATCTTCTTCTTAAACAATTGTTTAATTATTTTCTTCTTGACTTTAGTGTGATATAGATGTATAATATTTTTATATATCTATTAAATTAAAGGAGAATAAATAATGGCAGAAATTAACGAAGAGGTAGTGCGTGGTGGTATATCCGTTGAAACACAGCACATATTTCCGATAATTAAAAAATGGTTGTATTCCGATAAAGACATATTTCTTCGTGAAATTGTTTCAAATGCATCGGATGCGGTTGTAAAGCTCAAAAGACTTCATTCTCTGGGACAGTTCACGCTTCCCGAGAACGAACAGTTTAAGATCACAGTTGCGCTTAATAAGGACGAAGGAACTATTACGGTCACGGACAATGGCATAGGTATGACCAGAGAGGAGCTTGAGAAGTATATCTGTTCAATTGCTCTGTCGGGTGCTCTTGATTTCATAGAAAAGTATGAGGATGGAGATGCTTCGGGTGGTATTATCGGTCATTTTGGTCTCGGCTTCTATTCTTCCTTTATGGTAAGCACAACAGTTGAGATCGACACGCTTTCATACACCGGTGGCGAGGCAATTCATTGGTCTTGCGTTGACGCAGGGGAATATGAGATTTCAAAGTCAGATCGCAAATCCAGAGGAACATCTGTAATAATGCACATCTCTGACTCCGAAAAGGAGTATCTCGAGCCTGAAAGACTTCGTGCTATTTTGAACAAATATTGTTCATTTATGCCTGTTGAGATTTATTTTGAGGATGGCGAGGTGTGCGAATGCGAATGTGGACACGAAGAGGACGAGGAATGCGAATGCCACGAGCATCGCCCGATAAACGACTCCTTACCTCTTTGGGCAAGGCTTCCCTCCGAAATCACAGAAGAAGAATACAATGAGTTTTATCATAAGCTATTCAATGATTTTGACGATCCTCTTTTCTATGTACATATCAATGCAGATTATCCTCTGAATTTCAAGGGAATTCTCTACTTTCCTAAGATCAGAAATGAGCAACAGTCACTTGAGGGTGAGGTTAAGCTCTTCTACAACCAGGTTTTTGTAGCTGATAATATCAAAGAAGTTCTTCCCGATTACCTTCTGATGCTTCGAGGTGCGCTTGATTGTCCTGAGCTTCCGCTTAATGTTTCCAGAAGTTATCTTCAGGACAATGCATATGTTCGTAAGATCGGCCAGCACATCGTCAAAAAGGTTTGCGACAAGCTCAACGCACTTGCCAACACTGAGCGTGAGAAATATGAAGAAATCTATGAGGACGTCAGAATTTTTATTGAATATGCTTGTCTGAGAGAAAAGAAATTCTACGATCGTGTCAAGGACAGCCTGATGCTAAGGCTTGTAACTGATGCGGGTTCAGACGTAAAGACTGTAACTATCGAAGAATATCTTGAGCACGCAAAAGAAACGCATGAGGGACAGATTTATTATACAAATGATCCCTCACAGCAGGCACAGAACATCGAACTTCTCCGCAACGAGGGAATAGAGGTTGCAATCTTTGACCTTATTGTTGATTCACAATATCTTGCTGCAATTGAGCACTATCGTGAAGACATAAAGTTCATACGCGTTGATTCAGGAATTTCTGATATAATCAAGGCTTCAAATGAAGATGCACCCGAGGTTGATGAAAAGATTGTAGAGCTGTTTATCAAAGTTTCAGGCAACGACAAGCTCTCCGTTGTCGGCGAGAAGCTAAAGAACGCTGATATTCCTGCGCTTCTTTCTGTAAGTGAAGAGTCAAGAAGAATGGAAGATATGATGAGGCTTTATTCGCTCTCCGGTGATGCTTTCGGTGCTTTCCCGCTTGATTATACTTTGACAATTAACACCTCTTCGCCGATTTACAGCAAGCTTTGTGCTATGATTGAGTCAAACGATACTAACACAGAGCTTTGCGCTTCATATATTTACAGATTGGCACTTCTCTCTCAAAAGAAGCCAACCGCAGAGGAACTTTCTGCTTTCCTCTCTGATAGCTATAAAATTCTCGGACTTATTTAAAAGGTGATAAAATGAAAACTATTGATTACACAACTAAAGGCACTTGTTCACGCGCCATTTCGATTGTTATCGACGATAACGGTATTATTGAATCTGTTAAATTTGTTGGTGGATGCAGTGGTAACACTCAGGGCGTTGCAGCCCTCGTTGTAGGAATGAGTGTTAGCGAAGCTATATCAAGACTTGACGGAATCAAGTGCGGCCCTCGCCCCACCTCCTGTCCCGATCAGCTCGCTCAGGCTCTCAAACAAGCTCTTTAATCTAAAAAATAAGGTGTTGCAAATGCAACACCTTATTTTTTCTTGTCAGTATAATAAACAATTTCCTCAGGAAGAACAAGACCCAGTTTTTCTCGGGCGACCCTGATAATATAATCCTTATTCATCGGAGAACGAATAAGAAACTCAAGCTCTTCAATATCCTCTTTAGCCTGGTCAATCTCGGCCTGAAGCTCGTCTTTTTCTCTAAGCATCTCACTATATTCAAGCAGCGAGTCTGCAGAAATTATAAGCAGAACTATGACAATAAAAATCAAAGCAATTTTTATAAGTATTCCCGACTTCGAAAGTGGCGAGTCAGAGCTTGATCTTCTTTTTTTACTAAAATAACTGTTCATTTTCTACCTCTTTGTTCAGAAAACTTTCCGAACCAATTTTTTAAATCTATAAGCAGTATAAACCTTAACAACTATTCTTTTTATCACTCTTTTAATCATTCTACATACAGGCAAGCACAAATATCTATATATCAGCAGTAATGGAAAGAATAGAATACTGCTTAACTGTTTAATTGCGTAGAATATTATAATTAGAATTTCTGCAACCAAAGGAGAAAAAAGCTTTAGAGCAACAAAATATCCAATCAAGAGAAACGGAATTGATATAAAACGGAATTGACCGTAATTGTATAGAAATGTCACAAAAACCAATCCTACTCCACCAAGTGAAAAAACCAAAACATCAGCTAAAGCTGTGGCACAGCTCGCTTTTGATATTGAATGCGAAAGTGCATTTCGAAAAACGCTGAAACGAGAAAAACTCTGCGCTCTGAAAGTGGCAGAAATAAACGCAGCATCTTTAATGAAAACATAAAGAAACGCAAGAACAAATCCTAACACCAGCGAGGCAATAATAAGAAATAGGAGGTCATTATACTCGTGCTCTAAAACGCTCAAATTCCGCCTCTAAAACGTTTTTTCTTCTTTGGATGATCTGAGATATAGTTAATGCCACAAATCTCTCCACTAATCGTTACAAGCCCTCTGTCTACATCAAGTGTTTCGACCTTGAGTGAGTTACCGTTGATCTGCATCTCTCCACAAGTGGTTATCAGGGATACCTCGTATTCGTCAAAGCTAATAACCGATTGAACTCCACTAATATTCATAGTCTTTCTGCACTTTAGTTCAACAGAATGTTCGTCCTTGGTCACGTCAACATTTGGGCCCATAAAAAACACCTCGCTTTCACACAATTATATGTGAAAGACGGTTTTTTTATGTCAATCTATAACCTCATAAAGTTCGCCTGCAGCGTCTTTTCCAACTGTTTCCCTGATATCCTTGACACGAACGTTGAGCATTCTTTGTCCAAATCGTACAGAGATAACATCCCCAACCTTGACGTCATACGAAGCTTTGGCAAGCTTGCCGTTTACAAGAACGTGTTCGCCATCGCAAGCATCGTTTGCAACAGTTCTTCTTTTAATTATTCTCGATACTTTAAGAAATTTATCAAGTCTCATTGTATATACCTTTTTATTTGTCCGTTTTGTGTTTAATTCTGTCCCATATCTCGTCAAGCTCTTCTTGTGTAAGCTCAGTTACATTTTTGCCCATTGAAATAGCTTCTTCCTCAACTGTTGAAAAACGAGTGATAAACTTGACAGTTGCGCAAGTAAGAGCCTCTTCAGCATCAATGCCAAGCTTGCGAGCAAGACTGACAGCAGTAAAGAGCAAGTCTCCAAATTCTTCTTCTATCTCAGCCTTGCTGCCACCGGCAATCGCAGCTTCAAGCTCAGCCTTTTCCTCTTCAAGCTTCTCTATAACTGACTCTGCATCAGGAAAATCGAAGAATGAAGCTCTTTTGCCAACCTTTTGCGCTCTCATAAGCGCAGGTAATGCAGGGGGAACTGACTGCAGTCTCGAAGTAACTGTATTTCTCTGCTTTTCCTCGGTCTTGATTTTATCCCAGTTAGCAAGCACGACATCGGATGTCTTTGCAACTACATCACCAAAAACGTGAGGATGTCTATGTACAAGCTTTGCACAAATGTCATTTATTACCCCTGAGATGTCACTTCTTCCCTCTTCCTCTTCAATTCTTGCGTGGAATACAACCTGAAGCAATACATCGCCAAGCTCTTCCTTCATCAAAGCAGGATCTCCGTTATCAATAGCTTCGATAACCTCGTAAGTCTCCTCAATGAAGTCTCTTCTGATTGATTTGTGTGTTTGCTCCATATCCCAAGGACAACCACCCTCGCCCCTCAAGAGCTCAACAATAAGACAGAGGTCATCAAACGTATATGGCTCATTTTTGTTTGCGATATATTCAAATTTATTCTTTCTTTCATTATCCATTTTCTTATTCCTTTCGCTTAGTCACGAAGCAATCCAAGCTTATACAAGATGTTTTTAATTTTCTCTCCTTTAGGCATCATCTCTAAATCGGATGCTACAACAACTCCAACTACAAGCACAAGTACAGCGTACACAAGAACAGCAGAAACAACTGCGCCAAACAAAGCTACATAAGAGTTGACAGATAAAACCGTACATCCAAAATACACAAGTGCCGAAATCGAAATCGATACAGCTGTTGCAAACAAAATCTTAAACATCGGCCGTAACTCAATGCGATAAGGTGTGTACTTAATGATAAAAAACAGATTTAGCATCGAAATAGCAAGCGTACACAAAACAGTACTTATAGGTGCACCATATATTCCGAGCGAAGAACCGACTAAAATGTACTCCGCAACAATCTTTATGAACGCACCGACGCCCATTGAAACAATGGGCAGAACCTGTTTGGAATGCGCTTGTAACACTGCGTTTGTGACGGTTGTGAGAGAGCTGAATACTACCGCAACTGCGAGAACTGAAAGCAGTGGGGATGCGTGTGTAATAGCAGCTTGCTCGTCCACATAAACTGCTGAAAGTATCGGATTTGAAAATACAGCGAGACCCGCAGCTGCAGGAACGGCAATAGCAAGACAAAGCTTCCACGAGGTGTTAAAAATTTTTCTGCCCTCGCTCCCTTTATTTGCAGTAATAGCAGATGTAAGAGCAGGAACAACTGAAATTGCAATTGGTGCTACAAGAGCCGGAATCAGATTAAACATCGGTATTGCAAGATTAGTGTAGCTACTGTAAAGCAATACGGCTGCATCGCTTGTCATTCCGATATCAGTAAGACGATTTGTAATAAGCGCAGTATCTGCAAGACTCGTCAGGCTCGTAATGGTCGACGAAAGTGTAATCGGCAACGAAATTATAAGTAGTGTCCTGATGATCTCTCCAAAGCTATCAAGCTTAGCTGTGTGCCTCGGCAGTATCTTATATTTCCTTGTGTGAGGAAATATGATTAATGTTGCAACAAGATACAGTACAGAAATAAATACTCCGACAGACAGACCAAAGATTGCACCTGCCGCAGCTTGAGGGGCAAATGCACCACTCTGAAGAGCAAAAACTGCAAAGCCGACGCCAAGCAAAAGCTTTCCACTTGATTCTATCAGCTGTGATACAGCAGTAGGTGCCATAATCTCGTGCCCTTGAAAATATCCCCGGATCGCACTTGAAATGGATATTAGGAACAAAGTCGGAGATATTGCACGGACAGAGAGCGCAGTATCAGGTATTCCAATCATTGTGGCATATGCGTCTGCACCAAAATACAACGCAAGGCTACCGACTGCACCAATCAGGGCAAAGATTAATAAAGCAGTCTTGAAGATTCTGTTTGTATTATCTCTGTTGCCCTTGGTTGCATTGGAAGATATCATAATCGAAAGCGCAACGGGGAGTCCTGCCGCACTAAGCGAATTTAACATCATATAGATATTATAGGCGGATGAAAAATACGCCATTCCTTCAATTCCGACATAATGTATCATCGGAATTTTAAACAAAAGACCAATTATCTTGCAAATAAGCGTCGACACAGTAAGCAAGGCAACGCCACCAAGATAACCACCTCTCGCCGAATCATTTTGTGCTTTGAGTTCTCTTTCTCCCACTTCAGCCTCCGATAAGTTTTTATTAAACTATATTCCTTATATAATGAAATATGTTTAATTTATCGTCAGATAAACTCGTGGAACAAAGAGTCAGGAGCAAGCAATTCTTTTCCGAGCACTGTAAACGGTTCGAGAATTGAGAGGTAATTTTGTGCTTCTTCATAAAATACATCTCCCGGCTTGAAGACGGGTAAAAGCTCCAGCAGATACGGCTTGAGCATTCCAAGATCATATCCCATAGTCGAATCAAGCTGATACATAGCTCTGCCTGCAAATGGGAATATATGAACGTCTTCGTTAGCTCTTACACCCTTCCAAAGCTTAATTGTATAGTGTGGATCAGAGCCCCTGCGATGATAATCACGAACAAGTCTGCGAAGAAGCCTGATTTCGTGTGGAGCAAAGATAATGCCATTAGCGTCAATAGCTTTACCTACATTAATAAATACAGATGTTGACGGATAAGGCGAAAGCAGAGAAACCACTTCAGGATAAATAGCCTGAATACCCTCAAATATGAACAAATCGCCCGGCTTTTGATTTATATCCCTTGTGCCTTCTCTTCTGCCTGTATCAAAATTATAAACCGGAATGTCGATTACCTTATCGTTATCAATAAAAATATCGCTTATTGTTTTCCTCAGACAATCAATATCTATTGTGTCCGGAGAGTCAAAATCGATTTCACCATCCTTAGATCTCGAGAGCAGGTATTCCCTATTTAAGTAGTAATCATCAATCGAGATAGTGTGAACTTTTCTGCCCTTCTCGGCAAAAATCTGTGTAAGCTTATTAGCAGTAGTTGTCTTGCCTGAACAGGATGGGCCACTGAGCGCAATAGCTCTGATTTCGCCTCTTGAAAATCTGTCCGCTGGCTCAAGCAACTTATCTGCAAGCACTCTGAGCTGAAGATCAAATACGTGATCTCTCTCTTTTACATATCTTTCTGCTTCTCTTTTGGGATAGTATTTATAGGTATGAACCATTATATCACGCAAGCCTTTCTGTGACGCAAGTTTTAGAAATTATTTTACCGGATGCTCCTCAAAAAATTGATCAATTCCGTCGATTATGGATTGGCATCCATCCTGTCTTAAGTATTCATATGGATATTTAGGATTGAAGACTCTTTTTATAGTATGTTTAGCTCCTTCGCCACCAAGTCTGACAAGCTTAGTTACAGCACCGGCTCCAACTGCAAGTATAGAATGAACCTCTTCCATCATATAAATATTGTATTTGCCCTCAAAACCCGGCTTTGAAAAGCCAACGTTTTCAAAATTACCGACGGTATTCTTTTGTCTGTACATATAATAAGGAATATATCCCTCTTCCTTAGCCCTAATCTGAGAGTAGTCAACGCATTTGCCGGCGTCTCCACCCCTGAGGGAATATATACCACTACTCTGTCTCCAGGTTGCAGCACGCTTTACACAGAAGGTATGAACGGTAATGTTTTCAGGATCAAGAGCAATTATGCCATCCATCGAAGAGGCAAATGTAGAGAATTTATCTCCGGGTAATCCTGCAATCAAGTCAGTATTTATTGCCGGGATACCAACCTCTCTTGCAATATTATACGCTCTGTAAAAATCATCAACAGTGTGCGATCTGCCAATCCCCTCAAGAACAGTCGGGCAAAGGGTCTGTGGATTAACGCTGATTCTTCCAACGCCATATTCCTTGATTACCTTGAGCTTTTCCTCGGTAATGGTGTCGGGTCGACCCGATTCAACAGTATATTCCTCAAGTGGGAGTCCTGCAACACCGTTTCCAATTGTGTCAAGCAACAAACGAAGCTGATCCGGTTCAAGTATAGATGGCGTTCCACCACCAACATATACAGTTTTTATATTAAGCCCGTGTTTTTTTACCTGCTCGAATATGCTTTTGAGATCGAGGACAAGTCTGTCAACATACTCGGGAATAAGCGAAAGCAGCTTCTGAGAGGTATAGCAAACAAAGGAACAATAATCGCATCTTGATGGGCAAAATGGGATTGAAATATAAATACTGCAATCTTCAGGCTTTGGAGAACCAATTATCATTTGCTCATTGAGCGCAACCTCAGTTGCGAGAGATGCCTTTTTAGCGTAGAGCAGATAATCAGCCATAAGTTGCTTCTTAACTCTAGTCTTGCTCATACCCGTCAAGAGCATTTCTGTTGCTACCTTGGAAGGTCTGACTCCTGTGAGTATGCCCCACGACGGTCTGTATTCAAGTAATGCGCTAAGTGCTGATGCGACAGACGCACCAACTGCAAGCTTTTTGCACCTTTCGTCTGCAAGACCATCCCTGAATTCACTTGTTTTTGTTGCTTGTGCAGTATTTGCACCGTATTTAACAAAAGTATATGCAACATACCCTGTATCTGTCTTTGTAAGTTTCATAGATAATTCAGGAACATCATCTCCACCAACTTCATCATCCGGAAAAGTTGCTCCCGGGAAAAAGATCATACAAAGTGTCTGTACATAGTATCTGTTAATATCTCCGTCAATATGCAGTATCATTGAGCACCTCCGTGGCGTGGGCCCCTGAGAACTGCGCTATCAAGCAATATGGTAACAGGACCATCGTTGAGTGCATCGATCTTCATATCACCACCGAACTTGCCCATATCGACGTGAGGGACACTCTGGCGAAGAACAGAGACGAAATACTCATACATTTCATTTGCAGCGCAAGGCTTTTCAGCACCAATAAAATCAGGGCGATTTCCTCTGCGACAGTTAGCGAGCAGTGTGAAGTTTGAAATTGCAAGGATTTCGCCACCAATATCCTGCAAAGAAAGATTCATCTTCCCCTCATCGTTGCAGAAAATGCGAAGGGACGGAATTTTTCGTGCAATAGCATCTGCATCTTCTTTAGTGTCACCTGCCGCAACTCCGAGAAGCACTAGCAACCCTTTTCCACACTTTCCAATGCTGATACCATCAACCTTTACTTCAGCGTGGCTGACTCTTTGAACAACAGCAATCATTTATGAAAATCCTCTTGAAACGTTTTTAATATCTTTAAGCGATGAAAGTCTTGACACAATAGAATTGTAATGATCAATGTTCTTGCATCCAACCTTGATGTCAATGATAATCGAGTTGTTTGTTTGCTTCTGCGAGTTTATCTGCAAAATGGAAACACGCATATCTGCAAGTGCACTTGTAATATCAGCTATAAGGGAAATTGTATTATCCGCCATAATCCTAACAAGAGCCTCATAAACTCCGTTAGAATCGCTGACAGCACCGCTTTCCCATTCAACAGGTACCCATCTGTCGGCGTTTTGCAGATCGCGAAGACCTTGTCTAACATTCGGGCAGTCACGCTTATGAACAGAAATGCCAAATCCCTTTGTAATAAAACCTATAATCTGATCTCCGGGCAGGGGGTTGCAGCAGCGAGCAAATTTTACAGCACAGCCCATCTCACCGTCAACAATAACTCCACTGTTAGATTTAAAGTTCTTCGGCTTCTTAGAAACAACAACCTGCGTAACATCCGTTATTGGAGCTATTGGCTCTTCAACCTTAACTACTCGGTCAAATTCATCTCTCAGCTTACCAATAATCTTTGAAATAGCCAGACCACCGTAGCCTATTGTATTACACAAATCATCAAATGACATAAATCCGTTTCGCTGACCCACTGTTGTGCAGATCTCAACGAACTGTGCGTCGGTATAATGTCTGCCAAAACGCTTAAATTCAAGCTCAAGCGCATTTCGGCCAACAACAATATTATCTGCTCTCTTCTCTTTCTTGAACCACGAACGGATCTTTGTCCTTGCTTCACTTGTTTTGACGATGGAAAGCCAATCTCTGCTTGGACCTTTGCTTGACGAAGATGTAAGAATCTCAACAATCTCGCCGTTTTGTGGCACACGATCAATAGGAACAATCATTCCGTTGATCTTTGCCCCGACCATCTTGTTACCAACTGCTGAGTGAATCGCGTACGCAAAGTCGATAACTGTCGAACCATACGGCAGTGCAATAACATCACCCTTGGGTGTAAACACATACGTCTCATCGTGGAAAACGTCAGTTTTGAGTGCCTGCATAAATTCATCAGGGTCTCTAGCCTCATCCTCGGTCTCAATTAGTCTTGCGATCCATTCAAGCTTCTTGTCGAGATCAACCCCACCCTTTTCGCCACTCTTGTATTTCCAATGGGCGGCAACGCCGTATTCAGCTACCTGATGCATCTCTCTTGTACGAATCTGCACTTCAAACGGAATACCGTCTCTACCGATTACAGTAGTATGGAGCGAACGGTACATATTAGGCTTAGGAGTAGAAATATAATCCTTAAATCTGCCGGGCATAGAGTTGAACTTTTCGTGGATAATACCAAGAACCGTGTAGCACTCAAGCTCTGTGTCTACAATGACTCTCAGAGCATAAAAGTCATAAATCTCATCGAAGCTCTTATTTTGGTTATACATCTTTTTGTATATGCTGTATACCGTTTTAATACGACCTTCAAGATTGAAACTTATATGATACTCTTCGAGCTTTTCAGAAACAAGAGAACGAATATTTTCAATAAAATCTTGATTCTGTCCGTATTTTCTCTCGATATCGCTTCTTACCTCTTCATAGCCGATGGGATCGAGATAGAAAAGGCCGAGATTTTCAAGCTCCTGCTTAACCCTTTGCATACCAAGCCTGTGAGCCAATGGCGCATAAACCTGCATCGTTTCAAGCGCAATTGTTCTCTGCTTCTTTTCAGGCTGTGCACCGAGAGTACGCATATTGTGAAGTCTGTCGCAAAGCTTTATGAAAATAACACGAATGTCTTTTGACATCGCCAAAAGCATTTTTCTCAGGTTCTCGATATGCGCCTCTTCCTTGTCTTCAATAGTAAGCGTTACCATTTTTGTAAGTCCGTCAACAATAATTGCAACAGACTGTCCAAACTGCTTTTCTATCTCAACAAGATCAGTTTTGTCTGCACAATCCTCAACTGTATCGTGAAGCAAAGCTGCACAGATAGAATCCGTGTCCAGCTCAAGTCCTGCCACTATTTCTGCAACAGCAAGAGGGTGCGAAATATACGGCTCACCACTAAGACGGAACTGTCCCTCGTGTAGCGCGGCCGCATAATTGTACGCACTTACAATCTTGTCTATATTATAATTTTTACCAGTTCCGTGTAAAATGCTGAGCAATCGCTCAATGCCTACACTCTGATGGATAATGTCAGTTGGGCCACTCATTATATGCTCCTCTAAATCAACTTAATTGTCTACGTAATCTCGCCAGTATCTGTGAGCTTTCAAGATCAATCTTTGATGCACTACCTTTGGAAACTCCGTACAAAAATGCAGGAAGATTCCATCTGTCGCCATCTTCTTCCTTTACAATATTCAAATATTCAAGGTTTATCAGATCAAGCTCGTTAAATATTTCAAGTACAATTCTAAATTTGACTAAATTAGGTCTGATATCTTCAGGAATTGACGGCAAGTATTTCTTCTCAAGCTCGTTTTCAGAGATAAAACGCTTACCATCAAGTTTTGATAAAAATAACCTGAAAATCAAGGCACAATCGTCTCTTGATGGAAGAAAGCGTTCCTCTTCAGTAAAGCTTCCTCCTGTCATAATATCATTATATCTCGTTCGTGAGCCTGCACGCCTTTGATATGGATCATCAGCGTGACGCATATCGTTAACAATGAGCTGAACACTCTTGCGATTATTGTAGTTGTTAACGCTTATGGTGCAAAGCACGTCAACCAAAGATCCCTCATCAAACGGAATCTCGGTTTCAGTCACACCAAAATACAAAGCAACAATATTATTGTCACCTTTGCACAGATTGAATCTTTGATGCTTACCTGAACCTATGGAACGTCTGTCAAATACGCGCAGATCCTTAATAACGAACGTCGGCTCCGGATTTCCGGGGCCACAAGGCTCCATAATCACAGAGAGCTGTTCGGCAAGCTCTATTGTAACATCTTCAAGTTCAAGCTCGTAGTCTGCCTCAAATCTCTGCGTTCTTATTGCGTTCTTTAGTCTTGGAACGGCATACTCATTAATTCTTCTGCGAAATTCAGGAAGATTGCCACGCTTAATCGAAAGTCCTGCAGCAAGCTCATGACCTCCGAATTTTTCAAGCAGATCAGAGCACTCGCTGAGTGCCTCAACAAGATTGAGCCCATCAACACTTCTGCCCGAGCCCTTACCAATATCATATGGTGTCTCACCAACAACTGCATCCATTCCCTCAAATGTAATGAGAATTGACGGCGCGCTGTACCTTTCGGTAATTCTTGAACTAACTATGCCGATAACGCCCTGTTGCCAGTTGTTATCGTCAAGCACAAGCACTCCATCGGAAACAAAAATGTCGGAGTCCTCGTCTTCAATCTGTCTATATGCAGTCTCTACAATTTTGTTCTCCTCTGCCTGCCTCTGCTTATTAAGTGCGCATAGCTCTTCAGCAATCAGAGTTGCAGTGTTAGCATCTTCAGCAAGCAAAAGCTCAACTGCAAGAGACGCATTCCCCATCCTGCCTGCAGCATTAATTCTTGGTGCGATAGTATATCCTATAAATGTCGAATTAATTGGCCGTGGGGTTTGAGATGCAGAACTTGCAGTGGCAGCTTTAATGAGTGCCTTTACCCCAAGTCTGCACAATCCTTTGATTTTAGTAAGGCCCATAGCAACGATAACTCTATTTTCGTCAACAATCGGCATTACATCAGCAATTGTTCCAATGGCAACAAGATCACAATATTTCAAAAAAACTTGCCTTGCCGCCTGATATGTGTCTCTGTTTTCACGAATAGCACGCTCGATCTCCACTGCACAAGCCAGCTTGTAAGCTACTCCGACCCCTGCAAGATCTTTGAACGGATAATTACAATCGGGGCGGTGGGGATTAATTACGGCAACTGCGTTCGGAAGTGTTGGTCTGCACTCGTGATGATCAGTTACAATAACATCAATGCCAAGGGAATTCGCGTAATCGATTTCATCAATTGCTGTAACTCCTGTATCAACTGTTACAATCAGTGTAACACCCTTAGCTTTGAGCCTGTTTATTGCGGCTTTGCTCATACCGTATCCCTCATCTTTTCTGCTGGGGATATAATAACCTACCGCAAGTCCAAGGGATGTAAGATATAAATAAAGCATGGACGTTGATGTAACGCCGTCTGCATCATAGTCACCGTAGATAGCCACTATCTCGTTTCCGTTTTCGACGGCTTCAAGTATTCGCTTTACTGCTTTATCAATATCAGCAAGCGTTGAAGGCTCTCTGCCCTCGATCGACGAGCAGTTGCAAAACTGATATGCCTCATCATATGTATTGCCGCTTCTATCGCAGACGAGCGAAGCGCAAAGCTTTGATATTCGTAATTTTTGAACAAGGAGAGCTATCGTCTCTTCATTGTGAGAGTGAGACTTAAGCACCCATTCTTTTTTTACTTTTCTACTACTTTCCATAATCACTCATCTTTGAAAAAGCTATCTTAAACTATTATTTGTCTATGACCTTGGTGATTACAAGGTCAACATTCTTTTTCGAAATCATATAGGAATAAACACCTACGCCAAGAATTGCAATCACGAAACCTGCAATTGCAATCCAAGTTCTCGTAATGTCACTTTCTGTAAAAGATGATGCAATAAAATATGCGCCAAGACCAAGAATAATCGGAAGTAGGAACACAATAAATCCGTAAAGAAGTGTTCTTGTAGTTGAAGCAACAACCTTTACCTTGTCACCAACAACAGCACCACAAGAATTTATTGCAACTGCGCGCATTTTCTTCTCGCCTCCCAAAAGGCTGCAAGCCGAGCAACCACCCGGCTGATTTTGATTATGACATCCCTCACACGCTGAAGCACGGTTAATTTCAACTGTTGCAAGCTTATCATCAACTGCAACAACATAAGCAATTTCTGTCATCTTAAGTCCTCACATTTTTTAATTCGCGTTTGGAGCAAATCTTTTTATAATAGAAAGTGCGATTTTTGTGCCATCTACCGCGGCACTTGTGATGCCACCTGCATATCCTGCGCCCTCACCACAAGGATAAACCAATGGATGAGACGGTGCAATTCCATTCTCGTCTCTCATTATGCGAACAGGAGACGACGTACGACTTTCAACAGCTGTCAGCACAGCATCAGGAGTATCAAATCCCGGAAGCTTCTTGCCAAATATACCAATACCACGTCTTAGTGCATTATTTACAGAGCTCGGGAAAATTGATGAAATATCACACACCCTTGTCATATTCCGTGAGTAAGTCGGCATAATGCGAGAAGGTGATCTGAAATTAGCCGTCTTTCCCACAAGATAATCCCCTACCGTCTCTATTGGAGCAGAGTAATTTCCTCCACCAAGCGCAAATGCTCGTCTTTCAAGCATTCTCTGAAATTCTATTGCACCCATAGGCGTGCCATCGTGATCCGTATTATTAATACTAACAGCAATTGCAGAATTGGAATTTACCCCATCCCTTGCGTAGTGCGACATACCGTTTACAACAAGGCCACCATCCTCACTTGAGCACGCAACAACCTGTCCACCGGGACACATACAGAAAGTATACACACCTCGATCTCCACTTGTATCGGACAGAGCGTATTCGGCTGCTCCAAGTCTCGCGTCACCGGCAAATTTTCCGTAAAGTCCTGCTTCTATATCTTGTCTGAGATGCTCAATTCTGACACCAACGGAAAAAGGTTTTGCAACAATATTATAACCGGTTGTCAGCAAATAGCTGAAAGTATCTCTTGCACTGTGGCCTGTCGCAAGCACAACAACTCCACAGTTTATCACACCACAGGATGTTAAAGCAGACAACGTGCCGTCGTCTCTCTCAACAATTCCATCAAGTCGACAATTGTATACCACTTCTCCACCGAGAGCTTCGACAGAAGCAAGAATTTTTGAAACAACTACCCGAAGCTTGTCAGTACCAATATGTGGCTTTGCCGAAATGAGAATTTCTTCAGGCGCACCGTTTTCATAGAGCTTTTTTAGCACATAGCCGCAAAGTGGATCATTAATTCGAGTAACAAGCTTGCCGTCAGAAAAAGTTCCTGCCCCTCCTGCGCCAAACATTACATTTGACTCAGTATCAAGTGCTGCGCCCGAAAAAAAAGAATCAACATCCTCTACTCGTTTTTCAACAGGCGCACCTCTTTCAATGAGCAGAGGTCGGTAGCCTTGTTCAGCAAGCATCAATGCGCAAAACATACCTGCAGGCCCACTACCGACTACAAGTGGTCTTGCACCAATCGGTTGGGATCCCTTTACTACATCAATTATCTCAATAGGGCAATTTCGGAAGCCCTCCTTTTGGAGAGCTTCCAACCTGCATTTTATTGGCTCTTGTAATTCGACCAGTACAGAATAGACAAACTTAATACTGCCCCTTGTTCTCGCATCAACTGAACGACGGTAAATATTAAAGCTCGCTCCCGAAAAATGTTTTGAGATCTTAAGTAGCTTGTTTTTTGCAATATCAATTGCAACTTCCTCAGACTGTGTATACGGCAAAGATATACTGCCCGATATCAGCCTTTGAACAAAAACACTGTCTTGCATTTTTATCGGCCACTTCTATTTATAGGCTCAGGCGATTCATTTTCATCCGAAGAATCACCTGTTACGTCGCCACCCGCTACATCGGGCGTCTTAAGTACTGCCGTAAGTGTAATATCCGAATTTTGTCCTACAAGCTCAATTCCATCAGGAAGATTGATGGTAGTGGGAGCAACTACAAATGTACCTTCAGTAATTCCATCAAGAGTATAAACGATAATTGAACTGATTTCGTTGACAATCTTTGGATCTCCCTTGATCTTCAGCAACTGCTGGGACAGGTCAATACTTTCGTAATTGTCGCGAGATGCGCCCGTTGCAAATGCAACATCAATCGGAATATTCTTTTCAAATGTTACGGGAACAGTTACTGAAACACTCTTGTTATGAATTGTAAGGAACGGACTCTCAATAACATTGTCTGATGCATCAACAAGTACAACCTCGGTGCGCATGACGGTGCTCGTGGTAACGGTGCCAAGATCAATGTAGGCAGTGGCATACTTAATGCGCTCCAAAACTGCCTGAGGGCCTGAAACGGAGACAAACTCTGTGTCACAAATTGGATCACCGAGTTTGTATGACAAATCAACGCTGTAAGCTGCAAGCTTGACATTAACCTCAATCTGCGCTTCCTTGATAACGTCAACAGAAATGTTGACGCTTTCAGGGGTTCTTGAAACAAGAGAAACGGTGTTCGGCAAATCAATTGAAACATCAAGAGAATGTCTTCCCGCTTCTGTAATGTTTCTGACATCAATATATGCCGAGAAATCGTCCGCAGTAAGCTTAGCAACATCACTCCTAAGGCCGCTTACAGTAACGCTTACCTTGCTTTCTTCAAGATTGATAACCGACATATTTGAGCGTTCAGCAAGAAGCTCACTACCCTCAATTTTGATATCAATCAACGAAAACGTTTTCTCGAAATCCTGAGTGCTTATATTGGCAACATAAATCCAGATTGCGAAGGAGATAAGAAAACAAATGATGATGGAAACAAACCAAAATCTCGGTTGCTTACCATTCGTAGTTTCTTCTTGCTGCGAAAAAACGTATGTGGTGGTTTCGTTATTGTTCATCCGTACCTTCTCCTTTCTTGCGACGCTTGCTCTTCTTACCAACCTTGGGAGCTTTGAGTCCGACCTTTTTTATATCAGCCGGGAGCATATATTTAAGTATCATTTGTTTAAGTGTACTGTAATTGAAGTTTCTCTCAAGCTTTCCATCATACGCAACAGAAATTGTGCTTGTTTCTTCAGAAACAACGATAACAAGAGCATCACTAACCTCAGATAGACCAATAGCCGCACGGTGACGGGTTCCGAGATCCTTGTTGACATCTTCCTTTGAGAGAGGCAAATAACAGCCCGCAGCATAAATTCTGTTCTTTCTGATTATTACAGCACCATCGTGCATAGGGGCTTTATCATAAAAGATATTTCGAATCAGCAACGAAGAAAGTTCAGCGTTAAGAATAACGCCTTGCGACAGATACTCACCGAGCTTTGTTGAACGTTCAATTACAATCAAAGCACCCGTCTGGCTGCGAGCAAGAGAAGTTGCGGCCTCAGCCATAATTTCAGCACTGCTGACGATTTCCTTATATTCTCCCTCGGTTATACTGCGAAGATTTTTGAGATTTGTTCCACCAAATCGCTCAAGCGCAGCACGAAGGTCGGATTGGAAAATAATCAGTATTGCAATCATACCAACCTGATAGAAGTTCTCAAGTATGAATTTGAGAGCCTTGAGGTCAAGCAGAACGCTGATCAGCAAGACAGCAATAACTATCATCAAGCCCTTCAAAAGCCTGACTGCTCTGCGCTCTCTAATAAATTTATAAACTGAAAATATTATTACCGTGAGAATTAAAATATCAACAAAATCGAGAAGTTGCATCTCCGATACTGCGCTGAGAACGTATCTATCAAACAAGCTCCAAAGCGCAGAAAAGAATTCTTGGATTTTTTCGGCCATTGAGTTCACCCTTTAAAAGAATTTAATATTAATATTTTATCACATAATAAATATTATTTCAATACCTAATTATATTTTTTATTATTTTTTGTTGGAAGTTTTTTTCACAATGCTTTTTAAAACCGAATTGGTGGTTCGCCAAAAACTACTTGTTAACAATTTGTTAATACAATGCGCTCGCAAATATGCTATAATTTAGAAAAATCTTTAACTTCAAAAGGCAGGAAATTATTATGGTTTTCTCAGTTAACATTCCAACAAGAATCTTTTCATCAAGAGGCTGTGTAACAAATAACGCAAAAGAATTTGCGATCGGCAAAAACGCACTTATCGTTTGCAGTAAAAATGCCGCAAGGGCATCCGGTGCACTTGATGATGTTATGCGCGCTCTTGATTCGGTTTCTGTCTCTTATTCAATATTCGACAAAGTAACTGCTAACCCCCCGCTTTTGACTGCGTATGAAGGTGGAGCACTCGCAAGCTCACAAAAATGTGACTTCATCATTGGTATTGGTGGAGGATCTGCTATGGATGCTGCAAAGGCTATTGCAGCGTTTGCAGCAAATCCCGAACTCGATAGTGAGGATATCTTTACTTTTGCCAATATCGAGAATGCTCCTCTGCCTATAATTCTTATACCAACAACGGCAGGTACAGGAAGTGAGGCAAATCCTTATTCTGTTCTCTCTATGCCGGATGGTAAGAGAAAAATGACATACAGCAACCAATATTCCTGGGCGCAAAAGGCATTTTTGGATCCTGCATATACAGAATCTCTTTCTTATTCAAATACCGTAAGTACTGCACTTGACGCTTTCGCTCACGCACTTGAGTCCTATGTTTCTCCAAAGGCTGACGTACTTTCAACTATGCTTTCAGCATATGCAGCTAAAGGAATATGGGATGTTTTAACACAAATGCCCGACGAGTTTACAGCCGAGCATCGTGACACTCTTGCATACGCTTCCTGCGCTGCAGGTGCAGCAATCAGCATTACAGGTACAGGCTTCCCCCATCCTCTCGGATACAGCCTAACAATGCTTCGTGGCATTCCTCACGGCCGTGCTTGCGCTGTTTTCCACGGGGACTATATTGAATACAATATGAAAACTGTCGACGGCGAAAGAAAGATTACAGAGCTTGCAAACATTATTGGAACAACCCCAAGACTAATGGTAGAATTTCTGCCGGGTCTCGCAGATGTAAACTTGACTTTGAGTGAGGACGAAATCGTCGAGTTTGTCGATCTTGTAAAGGGTGCAAAAAACTACACAAACAGCCCCTACGTTCTTTCAGCCTACGAAATGATTGACATTTACAGAACACATTTTGCATCAAAAAGAGGTAGATAAATATGCTCGAACAACTCAAGAAAGATGTATATCGCGCAAATATGATGCTTTGGGAAAAGGGTCTTGTCATTTGCACTTGGGGCAACGTTAGTGGTATTGACCGTGATAGTGGTCTTGTTGTTATCAAGCCTTCGGGAGTTGACTACTCTGCTCTTTCACCTAATGATTTTCCTGTCCTTGATCTTGATGGAAACATAATTGAAGGAAATCTTAAACCCTCATCCGATACGCCTACGCATCTTGAGCTTTACCGTTCTTTTCCCACAATAGGTGGAATTACCCACACTCATTCTCTATATGCAACATCCTTTGCTCAGGCAGGACGTGGTATTGTAGCATACGGAACCACTCACGCTGATTACTTTCCCGGGGTAATTCCTTGTTCAAGAAAAATGACTGAGGAGGAAATAAATGGCGAGTATGAGCTGAATACAGGAAAAGTTATCGGCGAAACAATCAAAGATGTCGGTGCAGATCGCATCCACGCCTGCCTTGTTTATTCACACGGCCCATTTGTTTGGGGAAAGGATGCTATCGCCTCGGCTGAATATTCAGAGGTGCTCGAAAATATTGCGCATATGGCGTTCAATACAGAAATCCTCCAATCATCTTCAGTTGCATCCGCAGGTATACATATGCAAGAGGAGTTGCTTTTAAAGCACTTCAACAGGAAACACGGCCCCGGTGCTTATTACGGTCAGGGCAATTAATGTATCAAAAAACGGCGATGATAACATCGCCGTTTTTTCTTTTACTTTTTGGATCGAGCCTTTCGAATCATACTGTCCTTGATATCCCAAAGCTTTTGTGAAAGGTCAACATAGTAGTTGTGAGGATTCTCCCAACGGAGCACCTCGTTCCACATGGACTCAAGCTGTGACTGGCAAAGTCGCCTTGACTCCTCAATATCGGGAATAGAATAAACCTGCTTGCCTCCGATAAATATCGGCTCAAGAAGAGGAACTGCAGTTACATTCTCAAGGATCTTACGCTTCCAAGTAAACTGAGGATCGAAAATTTCAATAGGTCTTGTATCATCAATTTCCTCATCATAAACACAAATCAAGTCAGCCTCAGCCTTGCCGTTTTCATTGTTATAAAGTCTGTATACCTTTTTAAAATGAGGAGTTGTTATCTTTGCAGCATTTTCGCTGATCTTAATTTTCGGAATTACCTCTCCGTCCTCACCCTCAATCGCAACAAGCTTATAGACTCCACCGAACACGGGCGAACTCTTGGAAGTAATGAGCCTCTCACCAATGCCGAATGCATCTACACAAGCCCCCTGTCTGATAAGGTCAATAATAATGCGCTCATCAAGTGAGTTTGATGCAACTATTCTACACTGAGGGAAGCCTGCATCATCAAGCATTTTTCTTGCCTTCTTCGTAATATAAGCTATATCACCGGAGTCAATTCTGATTGCACACTTAGTGATTCCACGTGGAATAAGCACTTCCCTGAAAGCCTTGATAGCGTTAGGAATTCCGGACTCAAGAACGCTATATGTGTCAACAAGAAGAGTTGCGTTTTCAGGATATATTTCACAATAGGTTTTGAACGCTGTATACTCATCCGGGAACATCTGCACCCAGGCGTGAGCCATAGTACCTGTTGCAGGAACACCGTAAAGCTCATCGGAGATCGTGCAGGCAGTAGCATTTACTCCTCCGATATAAGCAGCTCTTGCGCCAAGCATAGCAGCGTCTGCGCCCTGTGCTCTTCGAGAACCAAATTCGGATATAGATCTACCCTCAGCTGCTCTCACCATTCTTGTTGCTTTGGTGGCAATGCAGGACTGATGATTGAACTGAAGAAGTACAAAAGTTTCTATAAATTGCGCCTGAGGTGCTTTAGCCCTAACTGAAATTACAGGTTCTCCGGGAAAAATCACTGTGCCTTCAGGAACTGCCCAAATATCACCCTCGAACTTAAAATCGCGAAGATACTCAAGAAAGCTTTCATCAAAGAGATTTTTGGATCTGAGGAACTCAATATCGGAATCGCTGAATCCGAGATTATTTATATAGTTGATGATCTGCTCAAGTCCACAAGCAACAGCGTACCCACCACCATCAGGGTTGCTTCTGTAAAACACGTCAAAATAGGTGTAGGTATCCCCAAGACCACATTTGAGGTAGCCGTTCGCCATAGTAAGCTCATAGAAATCGCAAAGCATAGTAAGGTTTCTTTCAATGTCCTTCATTTCACTTTTCCTTTCAAAAAACTATTCGTTTTTTTCGTCTTTTTTATGTTTTTTATCAGCCGTGGCAGCTACCAGAATCAGCACCACCGCAAGCATAGATATTAATGTGATCGAAATAATAACAGTGGCAACTATACTGTCACTATCGTCAGCTCCATCCGTTCTCAGTGTTGCCCTTGCCTCATCAATTATTTTCTTAAGAGCAGCACTTGAATAGTTGTTACTATGTGAAGTAACCTTATAGAGAGAAAGATCATAGTCGCCTTCGCCAGTAACTCGTTTTACGCAAAGTCTGATTGAGTATACTCTTGATGTATTACTGAAAGTTGCAGTATCAAGCAGAAGCTCTGTTCGCTCTCCACCTTCAATTACAACGCTTGATTCAACCCTGAATTCATCGCAATAAACAACAACTGAAAGCTCGTACAGCGATCCGTCATCCTCACCGCAAAGAATGTCAAGCCCAAGCGCATCACCGTAAAGCAAAGGTTCGGGCTCATCACAAATAAGACCGATATCTGCGTATTTTCCAAAAGACTCAGATTGAACAAACTCAGCTTTGAGCGCTCCACTATTCTTGTTTGCAGTAAAGCTGACATTATGACAATTGAAGCCTGCATACCATTTTTTAGAGCCACTACCTTGTGTGTAGTTCCAAATATCACAGTTACCTAGGAAAGTTTGTTTCTCAGAGGTAAGTTTTGTCTCCTTGATAACTGACATCTTCATCTTTTCCGAAGTGTATCCACTTATAATTTCAGACCAAAAGTCGACTCCAAAAACAGCTTTTGCATATTGAGTTATTTCTTCTGTTTTGTCTGTATCAATCAGCTTAAACTGATGGGATATTTTTGGAAACACATTCAAGGCCTCATTTTTTAGGTTCAGAACAAAGAAATCAGTGTCCACAGCAGACAACTTGGCGAAATTATATGAATAACAAACGCCGAGAGCTGAGCCAAGTGTTCTTGAATCCGGTGACCAGGACCATCCAAAACCACTATTGACAGATGTGTAGAGCTTTGAGAGAGAGCGCACCATTCTTGAAAAAACATCAATTGTATCTGTGCAAAAATACCCGTCCGACAAATCGTTCATCGTTGGCTCTTCGGGCTCTGGTGGCTCAATTGGCTCTACTTGTGTTGCGTCGTCAGGGGCAAGATTTCCTGTGTTATCAGGATTAGTCGAAACAGAAATATCGGAAGATTCGCCGTCAGGCTCTCTTGAGCCCGTTGTTTCGCCCGCATTTCTTGAACTGTTATCTGATTTGTCAGTAGTCGGTGTTGATGGATAATCCTGATCGGAAACATTGTCATCAGGATCAATTTCGCTGTCAAGCATAGAATCGGTAATCTTGTAGGGATTGTGCGTGCTCTCGCACATTACTGTAAAAGAAATATCTGTTTTTTCTTCAAGAAATCGAGAAACGGTTGAAAGGAAATCGTATGCAAAGCAGGTTTTGTTAGGAAGCAATTTGTCGCTCACAGGAACAACGAAAGATAGTTCTTTATCTCCTACCGCCTCGATTGATGCAATTGCAACAATCGAGAGCGTTCTTGCATAGGACGCTGAATAATCCACATAATCATCCTGTTGTGTTCCACGCAGATCAGCTGACGAGTCAAGCATTATGCCCCTGATTTTGCCGTGATTAGAAGAACTGTATCTTGAAGCGAGAAAATATGAATATGCGTAAAGTGTTAGTAGTGCATTCTCATTGTTTACGGCAAATCCACCATCTGCAAGCGAATCCAATCCAAGTGATGAGAAAGACATAGGTGTCGAGCCTTCGCTTATAAGATACCTAAAAAACACGTCCGAGCCACTTGCGTGATAAGCAAGCACCTGCTTGTCAATTTCTGTTATATACTCTCTGTCAAAGAAAAATGAATTGTTGTCAACTGTAAAAATATAACCACTTTTATTGCCTTTGTCAAGCTTATCGAGATAAATGTCAATGACCGCCATTGAAGCACCTGCAGCAACCGCATCTGAAGAATCCTTTGTCGATACTCCTTTAAAACCAACATTAGATGTTGACAGTGTATCTCCCTCGACCATTCTCGGCTTGTCTATAAGGCGAACAACGCCGTTGTCATCAACAATAGCAACTGCATATAAAGATAGCTTCTCCGAAACGCTGCGAATAGGAAGTGAAAACTCAAAGCGAATAGTCATATCAATAAGAGCAAGTGGGGATTTGTCACTCAAAACGTCGTCGGGATTCTCCCAGGGTAAGAACGAATACAGTGCAACCTTTGCGTTCCTGTTCTCAACCATTTCTGAGTATTTGATACTTCCCTTCACATCAATTACTGATCGGTTCTTGTCAAATCTGCATTCAGAAACACTTCCGAGATCATTACCACTTGTTGCTGAAACAGTCGGTATAAAAGCAAATAAAGACAGAAGTGTTGCAAGAATTATAAGCATAGAGGTAGTGCGATTTAAAATTTTTTTGAACATAACAAAAACCTCCCCTTATAACTTTGTTACAATTATAGCACATTTTTCATCCTTAAAAAAGCCTTTTTTGAAAAAAACCTTTCAATTGCCAAAAATTTGTTGGTTTTGTTGCAAAGATTTGTATTAAATACTCCATATAATACAATAAGTTACAAGATGATTTTCAGCTTAACACAGATTATATTATTATAAAACATCACGTTTGGCAAATTTTTTAGGAAAATTTCAAAAAGGTATTGAAATATTATGATTTATGTGCTATAATAACGCAGTAAACGGAGGCATAGCTCAGCTGGTTAGAGTACATGCTTGACATGCATGGGGTCACTGGTTCGATTCCAGTTGTCTCCACCAACAAAAAAGCCTAATTTGTCCGGTAGACAAATTAGGCTTTTTTGAATGATGTTTGCCTGCGGCAAATGATGTTGGCTACGCCAATGATGACGGCTACGCCTAATGATGTGTGGCTTCGCCACATTTTATGGCAAACATCGCATCATCGCGACCGAAGGGAGCAACATCATATTTGCGAAGCAAATGCATCATATCGCCGCAGGCGATGCATCATTTTTAAAATGCAAGGCTACACCTTGATTTATTTGCTGGAGTGTGATATAATAATATTAACTACATTGTATTCAATTTTAGTTTAGATCAGGTGCGCTTATGATTTACTTAAAAAGCTTTAATCTGCCTTCTGCATCCGATGAAGAAGATTTTTATTTCAAAAGCAAAAAAGCCCGAAAGACCTGTTATGATACTCACTATCCTTTTGGACTATTCAAATACAGAGAGCTTGAAACCTTTTCTTGCTCTGACATCACCATAATTTATGGCGACAACGGGAGCGGAAAAAGTACAATACTGAATGTGCTTGCTGAAAAGCTCGGACTTGAGAGAAACACACCTTACAATCGCACAGATTTCTTTGATGATTATGTTCAACTCACTCAGTTCGCTACCCAGACTTCTATCCCTGTCGGTAGCAGGATTATTACGAGTGATGGTGTATTTGAGAGAGTTCTTGATATAAGACGAATCAATGACGGAATCGATGCTGACAGAGAAAACCTCGTCAGGGAGTACATTGCAGAGATGAACGACACTTCACCCAATACTCTTCACGGTCTTGAAGATTACGAGCGATGGAAGAAAGTCAGAGATATTCGAGACCCAAAGAAATCTCAATCGCAATTTTTAAGACAGCGTCTTGTACGCAATATTGCCGAAAAATCCAACGGCGAGAGTGCTCTTGCATATTTTGTTGATTCAATTGTAGATAACAAGCTGTATTTACTTGATGAGCCCGAAAACAGTCTCTCTGCACAAAATCAGATACTCCTTAAATACTTTATTGAAGACTCTGTGCGATATCACGGTTGTCAATTCGTCATCTCTACCCACTCCCCTTTTCTGCTCTCAATAAGGGATGCTCGCATATATGATATAGACAGTACTCCACCCGCCATTAGGCGTTGGAGTGAGCTTGAAGCTGTGCGTGCATACTACGATTTCTTCAGCGAACACAAATATGAATTTGAAGACTGAACCCTGTCCGATATGATTTCCATATCGGACTTTTTTATTTATATGAACGCTTTTTGATTAAATCCATATCTGAAAGCCAAAAATAGTTTAAAGTTGAACTTTAGTTGATAAATATACAATAAAAAATTTGTCATTGTTCATATTTTGTTTAAATATATATACTATAATAATTGTATGTTTTTTCAGAAAGGAATAAAAAATGCTATCGCTAACAAATATCACCAAAACCTATCAGATGGGCGACACAAGCGTTGAGGCTCTAAGAGGCGTAAGTATCAATCTTCGACGTTCAGAATTTGTTTCAATTCTCGGACCTTCGGGATGTGGTAAAACAACTCTGCTCAACATAATCGGTGGACTTGACAGATACACCGACGGTCAGCTCACAATAAACGGAACTCCTACATCAAAGTTTTCCGA
Source organism: Eubacteriales bacterium (assembly GCA_045543615.1). Lineage (GTDB taxonomy): Bacteria > Bacillota > Clostridia > Oscillospirales > CAG-272 > CAG-390. The sequence goes on along the minus strand of JAZPXL010000037.1, from coordinate 369 downwards.
TCGAGATTGGGATGCATACAGAAACCACTCAATAGGCTTCGTATTTCAGTCATACAACCTCATTCCACACCAGAGCGTGCTTGCAAATGTTGAGCTCGCACTTACAATTTCCGGTGTAAGCAAAAAGGAAAGACGCGAAAGGGCTATAAACGCTCTGCGTATGGTGGGCCTTGAGGATCAGATTCACAAGCGTCCTAACCAGATGTCGGGCGGTCAGATGCAAAGAGTTGCTATTGCCCGTGCTCTTGTAAATGACCCTGACATTCTTCTTGCTGATGAACCAACCGGTGCGCTTGATACACAGACAAGCGTTGCTGTTATGGAAATTCTCAAGGAGATTGCGAAAGAAAAGCTCGTCATTATGGTAAC
>JAZPXL010000036.1:0-4538 GCA_045543615.1 Eubacteriales bacterium | reverse complement strand
GCCAAAAGGCACGGGGGCTTTTTCTATTGACAAACTGTTTTATATATGTTATAATGTATTAAATATCAATACTACAATTTTCTTTTTAAGGAGACAAAAATGGACGAATTCAGCAACAAGATGAGCAACGAAAAAGAAAAGGGCTCAAAGAAATTTGATTCATACGAACCCTCTCAAGCTCCATCTACACAGACAACTTATCAGCAGCCCCAAGCACCCACAGAGACCTATTCAACCCTGAATGGCACACACAACAACACTTCATTCAGTGGAAACGTAAGCTCTGACACTATCGGTGTAACACAGCCCTCTCGCACATACTCTGCTCCCCGTGTACCTAAGAAAAAGGCAGTCGGCGCACTTGTAAAGGGTATTATCTCAATCATCTTCGGCTGCTATCCCATCGGATGCTTCATCGGCTTCTTCCTTGCTATCTCAGCACTCGGTAGCGCAAAGAAGACAAGGGCTGACTATCCCGGACTTGCAAAGGGTGGAAAGATCACAGGCACAATAGGCCTTATTATGTCCATCATTATGACAATCATAACGATTGCATCTATGATGTCGGGTATGTAATCCCACACAGAATTTTATCGAATTTTTCAATTTTTCCTACATATAATATATTGAAAGGAGCAAAACAATGGAAGAAATTAAAGATCAGGGCGTCACAATAGAGACACCATCAGAGCCACAAGCACCGTCTGCGCCTACGCCTGAGTTGCCTGTCGCATCTGCGCCCACACCCGAACTCCCTACCACACCTACACCCGTACCGGAGTACACCGAAATACCCGAGTCTGGGGCAAAAACAGCCGATGAGCCCGCCTTTCCCCGTGGAAAAGCCATAACTTCAATGGTACTTGGAATCGCATCAATTATTCTTGGACTTGATACAGGCGTGCCCGGAATAATTCTTGCATCAATTGCAAGCAAGATGGCAAATGCGCTTCTCGCACAGTTCCCGAACGCATCCTCCATTGGCTTTGCTAAGGCGGGAAGAATGACAAGCAAAGCAGGACTTATTGTGTCCATCATAACAACTGTAATCATTGCAATTGTAATATTCTGCTGGATTTTGATGTATGTACTTATGATTATCGGTGTTCTTTCCCTCGAAGACATTATTAATTCCAATTTTTAACTTAAATTCGGCGTTTAACTAAGGAGACCAAAATGAACAATCTCAACGACAAAAACGATTTTAACAATATCGAACCTACATACGAAGTTCCCACTACTATGTCAAACCCCGAGACAGAGAGACCTCTCCCCATCGGTCAGGCTGTAACAGCTATGATTTTCGGTATCCTCTCAATAGTTCTTGGTGTAGATTTCGGCCTTCCCGGCATTATCTTCTCGATAATCGGAAAGGCAAAGTCCAATAAGCTTCTCGCAGAGTATCCCGAAACTCGTGTTGCAGGCTTTGCAAAGGCAGGCAGAATTACAAGCACAATAGGTCTTTTCACATCGATCTTCTGGATATTCTTCTGGATATTCTATATTGGAATCCTTGTTTGGATAGCATTACAGGGTGCCTAAGATGTGATTTGACAAAAAGGCAGAGCGCACGCTCTGCCTTTTCTTTATCCGAAAATCCAATAAATTACGCCATAGATTGCGCCTGCCGCCGTTCCGTAAAGCAGTACAGGCCCTGCAACGCTGAATATTCCTGCGCCAAGACCGAGCACAAGCCCCTCATTTTTGGAGTCAATGGCACTTGACACGACGGAGTTTGCAAAGCCCGTTATCGGAACAAGCGTGCCTGCTCCCGTAACCTTGGCTATATCGTCAAAAACGCCAAGGCTTGTCAGAATTGCTGACAGGAGCACAAGGGAGACGGACGTGAGAAGCGATGCATCATCATCCCCCACGCCAAACGAAAGAAGAACTCTGCGCACGCCCTCTGCCGTGGCACAGATAAGCCCTCCGCTGAGGTATGCTCTCGCAGTATCCCTCCACAGCTTTGACCGTGGAGCGTGTGCATCTGCGTATTTTGGATAAGTCTTTTTCGTGATATTCATATTTTTTCCTTAAAAATTTATTTTTTTCTATTTACATAAGCTTCAAAATGAAGTATAATAATTAATGTAGCGATAATCTAAGGAGGGAACGAAATGGAAGCAAAGTGGGACGATGTACGAGATGGAGCTAAGAGATTTGTAGACAATCTCACAAGAGAAGCCGGCCACGCCTGCGATATAGCAGCTCTCAAAATCAAGCTTGAGAGCACAAAGCATAAGCTTGACGGCGAATATACAGTTTTAGGAAAGCTGACATATCAGAAGCTTCGCCGTGGAGATAACAACGCAGAAAAGATCGAGGCATCTCTTTCAAGAATAGAGGCACTCCGTCGCAAGATTGCAGCTCTGAGAGCGCAGATAGATGCAGAAAACGAGGCACACGCTCGTCAGAAGGAAGCTGAAGATACAGATGCAACCGAAGAGAGCGCAATCGTAGTTGAGCCTATCGACGAGACAGACGCAGAATAAACGAGATTGTCGCACAATGTGCGACAATCTTTTTTGTTTTAGAGATACTTCTTGAGTCGCTCAGATGCGTCTTCCTCAAACTGAAGCATCTCCTCTGCAAGTCCGAGAGCCTCGCTTCCAAGTCCACTCTCCCTCGCCTCACCAATAAGGCGATATAGATCGGTGATTCCCATAGTCACTCCCTGAATCATCATCTCTGCTATATGCTCAGAGGATGAGTCGGAGACCGTGTTCATCACCATACCGATCTTAGCTCCCATTCTTGTCAAGGGGTTCTCTTCCTTGGGCGTAATTCCGGCACGCTCCATCAGCTTTGAGATGCGAGTAGCATATCCCTCAAAGGACTCGACCTGTGCCGTCATCTCACGGCGAAGAGCGTCATCATTGACTCTGCCAAGCAGATCAATGGTCGAGCTTGCACCCATTTTTGCGTTTTTGTATAGATCCTCAAGCATCTGCGCCTGAGTCAGCTTCGTTTTTGTCTGTGCCATTGTATACGCTTCCTTATAAAATTTGATAATAAAAAATAATTGCTTGCGCTAAAATTCGCCATCCTTTTCGGTCGTTTTTATTATCTCCCGTATTCAAATAAATATTCTTTTTGAATAATCTGTCGCAGTAGATTGTTTCAAAATATATTTGACAAAGCTATATGTTTGTGGTATAATTTTTTAATAATCGTTTTTCGTCTGTATTGTGGCGAAAAAAGGAGGTAAAAATGATTTGGGTTAACATTCTTTTGTTTTTGGTTGGTCTTGCCGCACTCGTTAAGGGTGGAGATTGGTTCGTTGACGGTGCTGTCGGCATCTCAAAACGCTTTCGCCTACCTCCACTTGTCATCGGCGCAACAATAGTTTCGATAGGCACAACACTTCCCGAGGTTATGGTGTCCGTACAGGGAGCAGCTTCAGGCTCAGGTGGAATTGCGTACGGTAACTCCATAGGCTCGATTATTTGCAATACTGCTTTGGTCGCGGCACTTTCAATAGCTCTCTCACCCGGTCGTGTTTCTCGCCGTTCTCTCGCTCTGCCCGTCACCTTTTTCTTCTCGTCGGCGGCAGTGTATGCATTCTGCGCATATTTCTTTGGCGAGTTTTCAAGAATTGCCGGTTGCATATTGCTCTGTATCTTCGTTTTGTATATGGTAATCACTCTTCTGAGAACTAAGAAGGACTCGAAGACAGAGGAAAGCGCACCTGCTGTGGAGGAAGTCGCATCGGAGGACGGCAAAAAGTCCTCACCCGTACTTGATATCGTGTTTCTGCTTATAGGTGCGGCACTGATCGCAGTTGGCGCAGACCTTCTCGTTGACAATGGATGTGCAATTGCAAAGCATTTCGGTATACCCGACACGGTAATTGCTCTCACCTTTGTTGCTCTCGGCACATCACTCCCCGAGCTTGTAACAGCCGTCACAGCACTCGTCAAAAAGCAGAATTCGCTATCGCTGGGCAATGTCATTGGAGCTAACCTCTTTAACCTCGTGCTTGTAAGTGGTACGGCAATTACAATCTCTCCCTTCTCCGTACCAAACGAAAACCTCATCGGCACCGTCCCCTCGTCACTTGTAATCGAAATACCTTTAATGCTTGCGGTAATGTGTATTCTCACAATTCCCGCACTAATCAAAGGACGGCTCTATCGTTGGCAGGGCTTTTTGCTGCTCGGTATTTATCTTGTCTTCTGCGTCTCACAGTTTTTGCTGTAAGATAAGCTAAGGCTATCAAGCGTAAAATTAATAGGCAAAAAACTAAAAGCACTTATGACAAAAATCATAAGTGCTTTCTCGTTTTGCAGTTTTCTGCAAAACTAAATAGATAATAGAAAATATAATTATTATTTTGTGTTTTTCCTATAAAGTCGAGGGATGTGTCGAGTGGCAACCGAGTAGAAGCTCAAACAGTAGATGAGCAAAGAGAAAACGCCTGAGACGAGGCGCACCACAGACGATTCCCGACGGCTGTCTTGGCGACAGTCGAGGGATGAGTCGAGGAGCAACCGAGTATAAGCTCAAACAGTAGATGAAGTCGGAGGCCAAGCGGTCTT
>JAZPXL010000035.1:0-15822 GCA_045543615.1 Eubacteriales bacterium | reverse complement strand
GGTGTAGGTCGGGCAACCGGCGCAAGAGTTCAAATCTCTTCATCTCCGCCAACAAAAAAGACAGTTTTTGGACTGTCTTTTTTGTTTTTTATGGCGGAGGAGATTTGAACGAATTGCGACGGAGGCGCAAGAGGGAGCCGAGCAAAACAATTAAGTATTGTTTTGCGACAGCGACAAGCAAGAGTTTCTTAACGAGCGAGGACTGGAGTTTACCGAAAGGACTTGGGAGTTTAGTAACTCTGCGCGTGCAACGGAATTCGAAGAATTCCTAGATAATCTCTTCATCTTCGCCAAACATAAACCGCAATTCTGATACAAAGGGATTGCGGTTTGTGTGTTTCTGTGCTATAATGTAAATGAAGTATATAGCGATATTGGAGGTTGTATGAAAAAAACAGGGTTATTTGTGGCGTTGATGATATTAGTTTCTTGTTTGCTGTGCGGATGTTTTTCCGATATAATGGTTATTCCGAATAATGATTCTATCGGAGAACCTAAAAAATTCGAAAATGACGGATTCGCAATCACACTTACCGATAAGTTCAAGGAACAGACGAGCGAGATGGGATTTGATGCATACTTCGTGGCAGATTTTTGCGGTGTAGTCGTGTTGAGGGAAGAATTTACATTAGAAGAAGGGCTGGCTGAAATGTCCTTGGAAAAATATATTACTAACGTTATCGCAAACAACGGATATACAGATATTGCCCCACAAACCGAGGATGGACTCTGGTTCTATGAAAGAACCTCCGACAGCAGTTATGCGCAATCGTATTGTTATAAGGGATCAGACTCCTTTTGGATCGTTCAGTTCCTTTGTAATCCGTCTGATACGGAACTTCTTGGAGACACCTTTTATCTGTGGGCGCAAAGCGTAGAAGTGAAATAATTTTGTATTATAATTAGGGTTATTAGTCAACAAAAACAGGCATCACCTTGTGTGGTGCCTGTTTTTGTTTATCCAAGCCGCAGGCTTGGTATATCATCGCCGCACGAAGTGCGGTGCATATCATCAGCCCCTTTGGGGCTGTATCTCATCACGCTTTAGCGTGTATCTTTCCTGCGGCTTGATGCCATACACGGCGTTGCCGTGATTCCATCCAGCCCCTTGGGCTGATTCCATACCGCAGGCAAGTTGCGGATGATATACAAGGCTTGCGCCTTGATTTGTTTGCGAATGTGTGATATAATAAGATAAACAAGAATTTGACGAGGTGTCAAAATGCAAAATATAAGAAAAGCAAAGATTGGCGATTTGGCTCGCATAGCAGAAATCGAGATATTTAATTACCGCTTGAATTTCTATCCCATATTCAAAAACGACGATTATTACTTTAATGAGCTTCAAGTGCCAACGATAATGAAGCAATACGAAGGCATTATCAATAATATGTGGGTATATGATGACGGTGCGGTTAAGGGGTTTATTCAAATAGAAAACGAAGAAATCAAAAAGTTGTTTGTTGAGCCTGTGCTTCAAGGAAATTGTATCGGCTCTAACCTTTTGATATACGCCATTGAAAATCACAATGCAAAAACTTTATGGGCATTGGAAAAGAATACCCGTGCAATTCGCTTTTATAAGCGACACGGTTTCAGAATAACGGCAGATAAAAGACTTGAAGAAGATACAACGGAATATCTTGTTCGATTAGTGAGATAACCGTCAAATTCCAATTTGTCGTGCGCACAAGGTATACTTTTAGTCGTTCTTACATCACTTTACGCACCTTTTAGTCGCTCTTCCGCAAATAAGAACCGCAATTCCGGTACAAAGGGATTGCGGTTTTTATGTTTTTATGATATAATGATATAAAACAAAAACATATGGAGGAACAACCAAATGAAACGGATTGGATTATTCATACTAATGCTCATCATCGTTACGTGTACCTTGACAAGTTGTATAATAATTCCTATATATAAGAACTTTGAAATAGATGCGGATACAGTTGCGTCCATTGAAATATACGATTTGTGCGAGGTGGACTCCCTATACGGTGATTTTGTGAATACGGAAACGCCTGTTTATGAAATTCCCACAGAAAATATTACTGATTTTTTGAATGATCTTGCGACAATTCGTTTTTCTGATGCCATTGTTATTGTACTTGCTGCGATAGATCCGAGTTTATATTACGATGTATGGACTGTTCGGATAAACTATACGGATGGTTCATATGAGTTGATTTCTTCTGATGGATTCGGACAAGCTTATGACAAAGACGGCGAGCAGACTGACTCTCATCACTTCGGTTGCGATCAAGAAGAATGGTGGGCTTTTATCGGCAAATATGTTCCTGAAGATATATTTGATCATACGCACGGAGCAGAGTAATATTGTATCAAGATTATAGCAAAAATCCAAGTCTTTCGACTTGGATTTTTGCTATATGTATTTATCTCTTTACAATCATCACGATTAGTCTGATTATCAGCGCAATCAGAACCATAAGTATGGAGAAGATACCCGAAATTGCCAAAAATCCTGCAACATAGGATGAGAAATAAGCCATCGCAGAGGTGACCGTTTGGAGTGCTGAGGGAGCGACGAAATAAAGTATAACATCCATAACGAGGAAAATCGCCAAGATAAAGGCAAGACCGGACAAGCTTCCTTTAATATCTGCGAGGCTGAGCTCCATATGGCTTGATATCAACAACGCCAATACAATGAATATCCACCAACGATAGTCCCCCATATTTGAGAAATTAAAGAGCGAGGTGATAATCTTCCAAAATGCGCCGAAATATGCTCCTACATCATTGTTTGATAATCCGATTTCCTTTATCTCTGCCAAAACAGTTGCGCTTGTGTCGGGAATCAGTAGATACATCAAAAGCAACAAAACGCCGCTACCACACAAAATGGGGGCAATTCCTATGAAAAAATTGCCTATCTGGTGGTAAATGTTTCTTTTGTTGTAGGTGTGATTTACGTATCCAAGCGTTCCGTCATCACTTTTGGGGTTGTATAGCTTGATCTCCGTAATTTTGTGACCGAAAATCAAGCACATAAGGGCGTGGCTCAGCTCGTGAATGGGAGTTCCTATCACACCTGTGATCAACAGAATCTTAGGCCCGTTTCTTCCCACTAATGCACAAAAGGCTCTGCGGCAAAGAGCAATCAGCAATCCCAATACCACGACCACTACAAGTGCAAAGAAAATCTGATATAAGAAATTTGTTAAAATTTCCATAATGTCGTCAAGTCCTTTCAGTTTTGATAAATTAATTGTAACACAAACATACTCAAAAGTCAATTTGTTTAAAAATTATTATGATATTTTTGGGGAAAATTATCCGACTTATTCGACAAGGAGTGACATAGCTTCTTTCCTTACGCAACAGCGTGCGTTTTCTTTAGGCTTGTCTTGATTTCTACCCGATAGTGTGTTATAATAATGAATGAAAAATAATACTGTGCCAAAGAAGGTCAGAAAAGCTATGAAGAATGCTAAGCTAATAAATTCAATCAAGGATTTTGTTATTATTACTTTCGGAGCTGTGCTTGCCGCAGCTGCAATATTTTTCTTTATGCTTCCAAGCCACGTTGCAGTTGGCAGTGCATCTGCTCTCGCTATGGTGATAGGCAACTTCATTCCTCTGCCCGTCTCCGTTATCACACTTGCTATCAATGTCATCCTGCTTATCTTGGGCTTTATATTGATAGGCCCTGAATTTGGCGCGAAAACCGTCTATACTGCCATTATGGTTCCTGTATCAATGGGCGTGTTTGAGCTTATCTTTCCCAATTTCAAATCCCTTACGGGAGATCCGCTTATTGATGTGCTCTGCTACATACTTGTTGTCGGTATGGCGATGGCTATACTCTTCTCACGCAACGCCTCGTCAGGTGGGGTTGATATTATTGCAAAGATTATGAATAAGTACCTCAAAATAGATCTGGGGCGTGCCGGTGCTATTGCAGGTATGGCAATTGCACTTATATCAGCCTTCTGCTACGACACAAAGACCGTTGTTCTCTCCGTACTCGGCACATATTTCGGCGGAATTATTGTTGACCATTTCGTTTTTGGACTCAATATCAAGCGCAGGGTCTGCGTCATCTCGCCAAAGCTCGATGAAATCACAGATTTTGTGCTCCACGAGCTGCACAGTGGTGCAACGCTCAATGAGATCACGGGTGCGTACGATAATATTCAAAGGAAAGAAATTATCACTATCGTGGACAAGCACGAATATCGCAGGCTGATGGACTTTGTAAAAAAGGTCGACCCCAAGGCGTTCGTTACGGTCTACGCCGTCAACGAAATCCGTTATCAGCCGAAAATATAACACCCCCTGTTTACAAAGGAGCTATTATGACCGAATACGATGACCCCATAGTTAGTGAAATACAGGAGGCGGTTTCGTTTCCCGTTTCCACTTTGTGTGAGGCGTACCCCGATGTTATTTTCAACGTGGTGCTAAAGGAACGTGCCGATCTGTCTGCTAAAAAAACCGTTGTTTGTGCTCTTGAAAATTTCGTGCTTACCTACAACAAGCGTCATTTTCTGCGCCCTATTCACTACGTCTCAGACATAGACAGCCTGCCCGAGCCTGCGAATGCATTCAGCGTTTGCGTTCACATAGATTTCGGAAACGCAAGCCCACGTGCGCTTGTGGGAGCAGTCAAGGCTCTCGCTGACACCTCCCTCCCCATTTACCGTATTATTTTAGAATAAAACTCGCACTCCTCTCGCATTATAAAAATAAACTCCAAAGGAGCAAGTATTATGGCAATTGGAATCAAGGTTAAAAAAGCACCCGAAGACTATGATCTCGGTGCATCAAAATTCTTTGGCTCGCCTACAATCCCACAGAGCTTTGAGAATGATTTTTCGGATGACGAGATGTTTTTCTGTCAGATAAAGCTCTCCGACATAGCTCATCTTGACAAGGACAATCGTCTGCCCCACACAGGCTACCTCTATATTTTCCTTAATACCGAGGATGGCCACTACTCGCTTAGAGCACGTGTTCGCTATACCGAGGACGAGCCCGAGGTCGCAATTGACGAGTTCAACTCATCCGTTGAGGGTTACGAGGACTTCACCGACGCCTTCCTTATGGAGTTCTTCCCGGTGGATGACAGCGAGTGTTGCACCCGTCTTTTCGGATGCGTGAGTGATTGGAACTACGAGGACGAGCCGCCGGCTCTTCTTTTGCAGTTCGATCCTCTTGATAATGATATGGGCTTTCTTGATTTTCTCGACGGATTTCTCTATTTCTTCTACGGCGAGGACGAGGGTCGACTCGAGGACGTATTTCTCACAGAGGAATACAGCTGAGCATAATAGAATTACGGTATTTTACCAAAAAGAAAGGGAAAACTAAAAATGCTTAAACACGATCCTATTGAAGACACCCCCGAGTTTCAAGCTATACTGCCCGAGGTGGAGGCAAAAATTGCAGCAAGGATAGGCACAAATCGTGGTATGGGATTTTGCCATCTATATTGGGCAACCAAAAGAGACATTCTTAAAAAAGACTACGGCATTGATTGGAAATCCCCTGCCGTGATGAATCCCACAGTCAGGTTTGATTGATCAGAGATATGTTAGTTTCAAGCATCAGAGAAGAAAATCTTACGCCCGACTTGATAGACAAGCTGCTATTTTGTGGGCTTTGCGACACGGGCGAGAGCTGCGACTGCATAATCGTGCTTGGCAGCAACAAAGCCGAGAGATACAGAGTACCCGTCGCAGTTGACGCATATAAAGCCGGCAGATCTGACAAAATACTGCTCTGTGGTGGTACGCAGAGAGAGGTGGACGGCGAAAGCTTGACCGAATCACAAATAATGAGGACTACGGCTTTAGCTCTTGGCGTGCGTGAGTGCGACATTATAACCGAGAATTTCTCACTAAACACCGTTGAAAACATTCTGTTTGCGATGGCAATACTCCAGCGTAAGCTCTGGCTCAACAATCTAGGGAGCGTGCTCCTTGTCACGACTGCCTATCATATGAGGCGAGCTGTCTCGATAGCACGCCACTATTTCCCCGACAGCATCAAGATCATTCCCTGCCCTGCAGATGACGAAAACACAAGGCGTGACAATTGGGAAAACACCGAGGTCGGAACAAAGAGAGTCAGGGACGAGGCAATGAACATCGTGCGATGCGTCAAAAATGGTGTTTTCCCCGACTTTGAGATATAATATTGATAAGGAAAAAAGTAATGAAAACCAAAATAAAATTTTTGTTTTGCATCATCCTCTCGCTCTTCTTGCTCCTCTCCCTCCCCTCCTGCATAGGTAGCGATGATGACGGGACGGATGATGGCTCTGACGATGGAGACGTAAGCGTGGGTGGCTCTGTGGACGGAAGCAACAACGAAACCCCAAGCTTTCGTGGCGTAGTCCTCGAGAAGGGTGGGGACGTATGCCTTTTGAAGATAACGGACGAGGACGACCCGATGTTCCCAAAGGATTCTACGGTCACAGTTCACGCCGTGTTTGACAATTTCCCACAGTTTGATGTTGGTGACGAGATAGAGGTAGTCTTTGACGGCAAGGTTGCGATGAGCTATCCTCCACAGGTCTTCTCCGTCTCATCAATAAAGATTGTGGCTTGAATAATAATCGGTACGAAAGTCTCGTGCCGATTTTTTCAAATTTCCAAAAAATTTTCTCTCCACCCGACATATTACGGTCTTTACGTCGACCTATAAGTGACAAGTAAAGCGCGCATCTTGATTCAAAGAAAGGAACACGGATGAATGACGAAAAAATAATCGAACTGCTTTTTTCACGAAACGAGGACGCTCTGCGTGAGATACAAGCAAAATACTCCTCTCTTATAAAGGGTATTGCAAGAGGCATTCTTGGTGACGAGAGCGACGTCTGCGAGATCGAAAACGATGTGCTTCTTTCTGCCTGGAACAGCATTCCCCCGACAAGACCCCATCATCTGCCGTCATTTCTGTGCAAAATCGCAAGGAGTGCGAGCATTGACCGTCTGCGCTACTACAATCGAAAGAAGCGTGGTGGCGAATTTTTGACAATAACTGCCGAGCTTTGCGAAATCGCAGACGACTTTGATGATAGTGCCGATAGGAGTGAGCGTATCGGCTCTGTTATAAATGATTTTGTCAGCTCACTCGATGCCGAAACGCAGGTGCTTTTTGTGCGTCGATATTTTTACCTTGAATCAGTAAGCAGCCTCTCTCTACGGTTTGGAATGAAAGAAAACCAAATCTCAGTCAAGCTGTATCGCGCAAGAAAAAAACTCAAATCAGCTCTCAAAAAGGAGGGAATAACTATATGAAAGAAAACAACGGCGAAAAACTGTTTTTGGAAATATCACAAATAGATGACGAGATACTCAAAACTGCTCTCGAAACCGACAACGCCGAGAAATTGCTCTCACTCACTGCCAGAGCACCAAAGACAAACAGGCGGCTCATTCGCACGCTTGTGCTCGTCGCAGCCACGGTCGCACTCATCTCTGTAATAGCTTTTGTTCTGCCGTCACTTATAAAGACAAGAACGCCACCCAAAGACACGCCATACGAGGACAGCTTAAGCGAGAGCATCCCACCGTCACCACCGTCACCACCGTCACCACCGTCAGTCAGGCCCACTGCGATAGACACCCTTGACAAGCTCAATTTCTACGGTGGTCTTCTATCCGTCATTAGAGCAAATGGCGATGGAAGGGAGTCAATGAATATGCACGCCTCGCCCTCTCTGCTTTCGTCAATGGACGGAGAGTGGCCGACGCCCGACTACAAGGAAAATATTTATTACTACCCCCTCGATGAAATAGGGTCGTTTGAGATCTATTGGGCAACATATTTTTCGATCCGTCTTGACCCCTCCGTACCGTTTCTTTGCGAGCTTATGGGCAGCGAGAGTGGCGAGGTGGAGGTTGTTATAACCAAAAATAATGTTGAAAATATGATAACATTCCACAAGGATGGGCGATTCTATTCCTGTATCATAAATCGTCAGGGCGCACTGTTTGATGATTATTTCGACGAAGGAATGGAAGCTTACAGTGGTGGTTGGCTTGAATTTCACACCGGCAAATACATCGACGGCGAGCACCTCGTCAAAAACTATGAGCGTGACAACTACTCGTTCATTGTCGTCTATGAGGGTACGCCTCCCACGGCATTCAATCCCGACCCCTACTACGGCAAGATAACCTATTTCGGCGTTATGTCCGACAGGGACTCAACACGCATCCCTCTCTTAGTTGTTGAGGGCAGCACCCGAAACTCAAACGTTACCTTTTCCTTTTCAGTAAATGAAATTGCCGAGTATTTCGTCAACGCCGATGGCGAGACGCTGACTCCAAAGCCACCTTCTCCGCCTGAAATTTATGATGACGCCTGCCTTTATTACTATCTTGTTGACGGCGAATACTACGAGGTTTCGGGCTTCTACTCTCCTGCGCGCAAAAATCTCGTTATCCCAAGCGAGCTTTTCGGCTATCCCGTCAAGGGTATTTGCTCCCACGCATTTAATAATTACAAATATCTCGAGAGCGTGACAATCCCCGACAGCGTAGAATATATCGGTGACTATGCCTTTTACAACTGCACCTCGCTTAAAGAAATAAATTTGCCCGACGGCGTCCGTCTCGGACGGAATGTTTTTGGTAGTGATGATGAAGCGCAGTAAAATTGTTCTTACAGTTGTAGCCGTTGTGCTTCTGCTTGTGCTGACTGTACCCATCCCGACAGGCATAGCAAGGGATGGCGGAACGAGGACGTACACTGCTCTGAGCTACAAAATCGTGGTATGGAATCATTTTTATGAAAACGACGAGGGTGTGATCCTCAAATACCAAAAAACTCGTGTTTATCTCTATCCTCAAAGCCGACTTTCTCTCGACGAGCTTTTTGATAGCGAGCAGATTTTCGCAAAATAACAAAAATGAGACTGCTATTGACAGAAAACTGTCAGTAGCAGTTTTTTTATATATGTTAAAATCAATCGGGATGGCAAAAGAGAGGAAAAAATGAAGGATATATATATCAAAGCTGAAGGCTTTCGCCTTGTGCCCGATTGGGCAGTTGCAGGAACAAGGGGCAGCTATGGCGTCAGCCGATTAATTTTTGAATTTTCGGACAACTGGGATGGACTTTACAAGACAGTAACCTTTTTCCCCGGTGGCAGAGAAGGTGGTGTTAAGCTTATAATGAATGACAACACGGCAATAATTCCACCCGAGGTTCTCTCCGTTGCAGGCAACTCCACATTCGTGGTCGACGGCTTTCGTGAGGGCGTAAAGCTTATAAGCCTTGTCGGCAGACTCCGTGTGGTAGATACTGCAACACCGGGTGGCGTTGATTCAGTAGAGCCCACACCAAGTGAGCTTGAGCAGCTAAGGCTCTCCATCGGCAATCTTGAGAAAGAAGCCAAAGAGACGGAAAACAGCATTCGTGGCGAGCTTGAATCCATCTCTTCTGATATCTCGACACTTTCAGGTGAGATAAAAAAGCAGCACACAACTATGGTGGCTGCAGATAATGATCTTTCCTCACGCATTAACTCACTCAGAGACGAGATGATTCTGCTGAACAAAGAAACCCTTGAGCGTGAGGACTTCATAAACGAGTGCATCACACAAAACTCTGCAAAAATCAACGCAAATGCAAATAGCATCACAGCTCTTCGCTCCGAGCTTGTGCGAACAAATGCCGAAACCAAGAGCGAGCTTGATGCACTCAGAGCAAGCGTGCCAACCGTCGAGGACGGACGCGAAGGCAACATCGTTGTGTTTGGCGAGGATGGCGCACTTGTTGACAGTGGACGGACTATGAGCGACGGTACCTCAAACACAACTCATTGGGGAGACGAGCTTGTTTCGTACGAGGAGGCAGGCTCAACAAGCCTTGGTGGTGGCGCACGTTACAGCGTCGAAAAGCCGGGACGCTATCTGATTATAAACACGTCACATTCAACACCGGGCAAATACAGTATAGCAAAGAAGCAGACGCCCACCACAGAAAGCGAATACAGCCTCTCGTCAAGTGCGTCGGCGAATGTCATTCTGTCATTTGGAGATATTCTCTATCTCAGCGACACTCTTACTGCAAGCTGGCTTTCATACGCTCTGCCCTATCCACTTGGTGTGGCAGATGACTATTATATCAACTGTCACACGGGTGAAATATTCATCTGCATCTCCAAGGACGATGAGCATTCATACTGGCTTTTTTATGACAGGCTTAATATCGAGAGCACCGACGGTATACCTGCTCATTGGAACGAGCATCTTGATGAACAGATGTATACCATTAATTATCTTACCGAGGAGGGCTGTCAGGACAGCTTCAGCTTCATTGTAATGACGGATATGCATTACGAGGACAACCCCTCAATGCTATCCCCACTCATTGCAAAGAAAATTGCCGATGAGTGCAACATAAAACATATCCTCTGCCTTGGCGATCTTCAGACAGAGAAAAGTGCAGAAAAGAACGAGCTTTATATCAATGAAGAATGGAAAAGCATCGCCTCTTCACTTGAGCCAATCAAAGACCGTCTGCTTATGACGCAGGGCGAGTATGACGGCACATTCGGCAACTCTGATGGTGAGGACACACCGTCCTTCCGTTTGCCACGTGGCACAATTTACAGACAGATATTTGCGCCCGTTTCTGCTATGCAAAACGCAGTTTTCAGCTCCGACGGACGTGGATATTTCGTCGATGACATCTCGCACAAGGTGCGCTACATTATGCTGTCCTCCTATGCAAACAGCGACCGTACAAACGTCGAGGGGGCAATTCTCTACAAAAACTCCGATAATTTCCGTTTCGGCACTCCACAGCTGACACTTGTCAGGGACGCCCTTATGAGCATACCCTCCGATGATTACAGCGTAGTAATTGCCTCCCACCGTCCTCTTGACCGTGACGGCAGCTTCACCGCCTGGGGTGGCAGTGGTACAGGTGGGGATGCTGTTGACAGATATGGCGAGGCAACTCTTATGATCCGTCTGCTCAACGCCTATGTTGGCAGAGAATCCTTCTCGGGCAGCTTTGAGGGAACGCAGACGGACGATGACGGCAAATATGACAGCTCCGGTATCTCTGCAGATTTCTCATCAGCAAAGGGACGTCTTATCGGGTTCTTCAGCGGTGGCACTCACAGGGATGAGGCATTTGAGCCGGGCACAGCCGAAAACGGTGGCGAGGCGTGCGATTTCTTCGTCTTTACCACAAGATGCGACGGCTTTGCTGAATTTGATAGCGAGAAGAGAGAACAACGAGCTGTTGACAGCACGACCGAACAGTGTTTTGACGTCTTTACCGTCAACAAAAAGACGGGGCTTGTATATGCAACCCGAATTGGTGTGGGTAGTGACCGTGAGTTCTATATCTGACATAATTCGACAAAACGCATAAAATAATATTGTACGGAGATTGAAATGGAAATATACACACTACTCAAGGATCTCGGACTTATTGCCACACTTGGTGGTGCGGCAATAGCATTTTGCGTGTTTCTCATCAAATATGTCACAGCACTTGCAAGAGGAGTGCAGGCTCTGCTTCGCACACAGCTATACGAGGACTACAACAAATGGCAGGAGAAAGGATACGCACCAATTGAAGCAAGGCGGAATTTTGAAAACTGCTATCAACGCTACCACAGGCTCGGCAAAAACGGTGTGATGGACGATATTCACGAAAAGTTTTTGCATCTGCCGACAGAGAGTGCTGACAAAAATCCGGACTCAAGCGACAACAAGGAGGAATGATATGAAAAATTTCGGACAAAATCTTGCTGCACTTATAAAGGTTAAAACAATTGTAACTATGATTGTGATAACCGTATTCACCATTCTCTCGCTCAGAGGGGATATAACAGCTGACAACGTAATGTATATTGTCACCACGGTTATCGCCTTCTATTTCGGCACACAGCACGAAAAGAAGACGAATACAACAAATATTGAGGAGAAGGACGATGATAAACTCACAACCGATCCCACTTTCAGAGAAAAAGACGGCGTTTAAGCTTGCCCTCGTTGCCGCTCACAATCTCTCAACCCCCAAGGGATGTTGGGCGATGTTTGACCCCAATGAGACAAGGGAATGGGTGCTCAACGATCGCATAGCCGACCGTCTTGAAAAGCTTCTTTCAGAGTATGACGGCATCGAGGTATTGCGCATTGATGACACAAACGGTATTGCTGATATGTCGCTTAGCGATATAACGAGCAGAGCAAACAGATGGGGTGCTGATTTCTATCTCTCCATCCACCACAACGGTGGTATTCTGGGTGGGGATGGTGGAGGAATTGTTGCAATAGCCTACACAAACCCACAGCCCGAGTCGCTACTCTGGCAAAAGGAGCTTTACGATGCCGCAATAAAGCACACCTCGCTTGTCGGCAATCGTGCAACACCTCTTGCAAGAATGAATCTTCACGAGGTGAGGGAAACTCTGATGCCTGCCGTTCTTATGGAATGTGGCTTTATGGACTCGTCAACAGATGTTCCGATAATTCTAAGCGAGGAGTTTGCCTTTGGGATGGCAGAGGCTTTCTGCGAGGTTATCGTCAGACGTAGTGGTGCGAGAAAAAAGAGCGAGAGCGAGGACGGCGGCAACACACAGAGTGGCGAGGTGAGCACTCCCACGCCAACTGTAACGCTTACTCTGCCTGTACTTAAGCTTCAAAGCCGTGGGAATGAGGTCAAAACGTTGCAAAGACTTCTCGTCTCGCTCGGTTACAGAGACGATCGCGGCGAGACCCTTGTGGTCGACGGCAGCTTCGGCCCTGCAACTCTTGAGGCATTTCTGCGCTTTCAAGGCTCACGTGGACTTGCGGCTGACGGCTCTTGCGGGCCACAAAGCTGGAACGCTCTTCTTCGTGGATAATAATTGCACTGCGTCCGTACGGACGCAGTGCTCTCTTTTAAAACTGTTTTAAAAGAGAGCAGAATTTTCTTTTTAAATCCTATTGACATATTGTATTCTTTGTGGTACAATTGAAACGCAATAAAAGGATAGAGGCGCACCTTGTTAAGAGTAACGCACAAATATGGCCGCCGTGGCCGTGCAAGAAAGGAGCAGGTGCCGAAGTGAGATGCCGTGGCGGGCGTTTCGCTGGCAGTTCGGAGAATATCCGCCCTGTTGTCGTGTAATGCGGAGAGCTATCAGTTTCACACCACCAAAGGTGGAGCATCAGGTAGCCCGTGGCTGCCTTTTTTCGTGCAATTTTTCGTAAAAATTTTTTCTTAAAATAAAAGAGGACAAAAAATGAAGAACACAGTTTTTACAGGTGCTGCAACTGCACTTATCACTCCACTGACACCGGACGGTATTGATTATGAGCGTTTCGGACAGCTGATAGATTTCCAGATCGAGAACGGAATTGACGCTCTCGTTGCTGTCGGAACAACGGGCGAGGGCTCGACCCTTACCGACGCTGAGCACAGAGAGGCTATCAAATTCTGCGTTGAGCGCACCCGTGGCCGTGTTCCTGTTATCGCAGGCACAGGCTCAAACGATATCGCCTACGCCATAGACCTCACTCGCTATTCCTGCGAGGTTGGTGCTGATGCAATGCTCCTCGTCACTCCCTATTATAACAAGGCAACACAAGAAGGTCTTATTGCCTCCTTTACGGCAATTGCCGATGCATCCGACAAGCCCTGCATCCTCTACAACGTTCCCTCACGCACAGGCTGCAATCTTCTCCCCGAAACTGCAGCAAAGCTCGCAGATCACGAAAATATTGTTGCTATCAAGGAAGCATCGGGGAATATCTCACAGATCGCAAAGCTCGCCTCTCTCGTAGGTGACCGCCTTGACATCTATTCGGGCAACGATGACCAGATAGTTCCCGTTATGTCGCTTGGTGGAAAGGGCGTTATCTCCGTTCTCTCCAACCTCCTGCCACGACAGACCTCCGATATCTGCCACCTCTATATGAACGGTGACGTTGAGGCGTCTCTTGCTCTCCAGCTTCGCTATCTGCCCCTTGTTGACGCTCTCTTCTCCGAGGTCAACCCCATTCCCGCAAAGGCAGCTTGTGCCGCTATGGGCTTCTGTGAGGATTATCTTCGTCTCCCCCTCACTCCTATGAGTGCTGACAAGAAGGAAGTTCTTCTCTCCCTGATGAGAAAAGAAGGTCTTATTTAAAAAGGAAAAAAGTCAATGAATATACTGATAAGTGGAATTTGTGGTCATATGGGGTCAGAGCTTCGCAAGCTCTGCCTTGACGGATACTCGGGAGCAGCTCTTTTTGGTGGCGTTGACACAAACGCCGTGGCTGACGAAACCACCTGCATTTACAAGAGCTTTTCCGATATTGCAACACCCTCGGACATCGACTGCATCGTTGATTTCTCGCACCATTCGGTAACAGCGTCGCTTCTCTCCTTTGCGCTCTCTTATCGCATCCCCGTGGTTATCTGCACAACAGCACACACCGACGAGGAAATAGCTATGATAAAGGATGCGTCCTCTCGCATTCCCGTCTTCTTCTCTGCCAATATGTCGCTTGGCGTAGCTCTTTTGGTTGAGCTTGCCAAAAAAACGGCGGCGGCTCTGCCCGATGCAGAGATCGAGATCATCGAGAAGCATCACGATCGCAAGCTTGACGCTCCAAGTGGTACAGCCTTGATGCTTGCCGATGCAATATCTTCGGTACGCCCCGAGTCCTATGCTCATTGTGGCAGAAGCGGACAGGGCAAGCGCACTCGCGAGGAGATCGGTATTCACGCCATCCGTATGGGAAATATCGTAGGCGAGCACGAGGTCATCATCGGCACACAAAACCAGACCATCACGCTCAAGCACGAGGCGCACAGTCGTGCGCTCTTTGCAGAGGGTGCGCTGACGGCGGCGGCGTTCCTTGTCACTCAGGATGCCGGGCTTTACGATATGAACAGCCTCATCTGCGACAAAAA
Source organism: Eubacteriales bacterium (assembly GCA_045543615.1). GTDB lineage: Bacteria > Bacillota > Clostridia > Oscillospirales > CAG-272 > CAG-390. The sequence goes on along the minus strand of JAZPXL010000035.1, from coordinate 936 downwards.
GCCCCAGCCTGCTACGGTCTGATCCTCACAAAAAAGGAGAAATAATATGAAAATCGCAATCTACGGCTACGGAAACCTCGGAAAAGGCGTTGAGGTAGCTACACTTTATAACAATGACATCGAGCTTTTCGGTGTCTTCTCAAGAAGAGATCCATCGTCGGTAAAAACCTCTCTTCCTACAACCAAGGTTTACAGCGCAGACGATATCCTTCTCTACCGTGACGAGATAGATGTTCTCATCATCTGTGGTGGTAGCGCAACGGATCTTCCCGTGATGACGCCCACTCTTTCAAAATCCTTCAACGTACTTGACAGCTTTGACACTCACGCTCGCATCCCCGAGCATTTTGCAGCAGTTGACGCTGCAGCCAACGAGGGTGGACACGTAGCTCTCATCTCTGCAGGTTGGGATCCCGGTCTTTTCTCGATAGCCAGACTTTACGCATCCTCCGTTCTTCCCGACGGCAAGGACTACACATTCTGGGGACGTGGTATCAGCCAGGGACATTCCGATGCTATACGCAGAATCGAGGGCGTTGTCGATGCACGGCAGTACACAGTACCGATCGACTCGGCTCTAAATGCTGTAAGAAGTGGCGAATGCCCCACTCTGAGCACAAGGGAGAAGCATCTCCGCGAATGCTACGTTGTTGCAGAGGACGGTGCTGATCTTGCGAGAATTGAGAGCGAAATTGTGAATATGCCCAATTATTTTGCAGATTATGACACCACAGTAACCTTCATCAGCGCAGAGGAGCTACGCGAAAAACACGGTGGTATGCCACACGGTGGCTCTGTAATCAGAAACGGCAAAACAGGTGCTTGTGGCGAGAACGGCCACACCGTTGAGTTCTCCCTCTCTCTTGACTCAAACCCCGAGTTTACTGCAAGCGTGCTTGTAGCAACGGCAAGAGCTGTCGCCCGTATGCACGCAAA
>JAZPXL010000034.1:0-16334 GCA_045543615.1 Eubacteriales bacterium | reverse complement strand
CCTATCGTCATTGGTAAAAAGGATGGAGCATATGCCGCAACAAGCGAATCAAGCAGTTTACCGAATTTGGATTTCAAAATTGAAAAATATGTAGGACCGGGTGAAATCATCCGCATGCGTCCCGATGGCATCGAACAGATGCGTAAGCCTAATGACAAGATGCAGATTTGCTCATTCCTGTGGGTATACTATGGATTTCCGGTGTCATGTTATGAAGGGAAGAACGTAGAAGCAGTCCGTTTTGCTACCGGATACCAGATGGGCAAGCTGGACGATTCGGAAGTGGATTGTGCTTGCGGTATTCCGGATTCAGGTATAGGTATGGCTATGGGCTACGCCGAAGGAAAAGGCATTCCGTATCATCGTGCAATTTCCAAATATACACCGACATGGCCACGTAGCTTTACACCGGCCAATCAGGATATGCGTGCATTGGTAGCCAAGATGAAACTTATCCCCAATCGTGCTATGCTGGATGGAAAACGGGTGCTTTTCTGCGATGACTCCATTGTTCGAGGAACCCAATTGCGAGACAATGTGAAGATACTCTATGATTATGGTGCAAAGGAAGTGCATATGCGAATCGCTTGTCCACCGCTCATCTATGGATGTCCGTTTCTCGGATTCAGCTCGTCGAAGAGCAACCTTGAACTTATGAGTCGTCGCATCATCAAGGAATTGGAAGGCGATGAAAACAAGGATTTGGAAAAATATGCAACTACCGATTCGCCCCAATATAAACGCATGGTGGAGGAAATACGTAGTCGTTTCGGTTTGACGTCCTTGAAGTTCAATACGCTCGAAATCCTAGTCGAGGCCATCGGATTGCCGAAATGCCAGATTTGTACCCATTGTTTCGACGGGTCAAGCCATTTTTAAAGAAACGTTTCTGCGTTTTTGAGAAAACCTGAAGACATTTTATAAAAAGAGTCCCGAATTGTTTGGCAGTTCGGGGCTCTTTTCCTATTTTTACACTCGTTGAATTTTAAAGACTATAAACATGAATTTAGTAGAACGTTTTTTGAGATATGTCAGCTTCGACACTCAGTCGGATGAGAATAGTGGTGTAACTCCTAGTACACCCAAACAAATGCTGTGTGCCCAATACCTGAAGCATGATCTGGAAGCATTGGGGCTGGAAGAAAACGAGTTGGATGAATTTGGTTATCTGTATGCCACTCTTCCTGCCAATACTGATAAGGAAATACCGACTGTCGGTTTCATTGCCCATATGGATACCAGTCCGGATATGAGCGGTGCTGGAGTCACTCCGCGTATCGTTCATAATTATGATGGCTCGGATATCGTGCTTTGCGAAGAAGAAAATATAGTATTGGCTCCATCACAATTTCCTGAGTTGCTTGACCATAAGAACGAAGACCTTATTGTGACCAACGGAAAAACTTTGCTTGGAGCGGATGACAAGGCAGGTATTGCCGAAATAATGACGCTCATCGAGCGCATCACAAGCGAAAACATCCCCCACGGCAAGCTTTGCATAGCGTTCACGCCCGACGAGGAGGTTGGAAGTGGTGCTGATCATTTTGACGTCGAGGGCTTTGGCGCACGCTACGCATACACTGTTGACGGTGGAGAAGAAGGCTCGCTTGAATACGAAAACTTCAACGCCGCCGCAGCTCGCATAACCGTCCGTGGAACAAACGTCCACCCCGGCTCTGCAAAGAATGTTATGGTAAACGCACTCCTTGTTGCCATCGAGGCAAACTCTCTGCTTCCATCGGCTGACACGCCTGCTCTGACTGAGGGCTACGAGGGCTTTTATCATCTGATGGATATGAAGGGAGACGTTGAGAGTGCAACACTTATGTACATCATCCGTGATCACAGCGAAGAGATGTTTGAGTGTCGCAAGAAGACGCTTATGCATATTGCAAAGACCATCAACGAAAAATACGGCGAGGGCACGCTTACGCTTGAGATCCGTGACCAATACAGAAATATGAAAGAGATGATAATCCCCGAGATGCATCTCATCGACAACGCCATTCTTGCGGCAAAGCGTGTCGGGCTCACTCCCACGGTTGAGCCTATCCGTGGAGGTACTGACGGAGCACGCCTCAGCTTTATGGGACTTCCCTGCCCCAATCTCGGAACAGGTGGATACGCATTCCACGGCCCATTTGAGCACATAAGCGTCGAGGGTATGGATAGCGCAACCGAAATGCTTTTAGAGATTGTAAAAATCTATTCTGCTCAGAAATAAGCCTAACAGAAAAAAACACGGTGGAAAGGGGCGATGTTCTTAGCGGAGAAATCACGAATCATTTTCTCATATTGCGCAGAATTACTCCACAGTAAACAAATAATGAACGCCGACAGATTTCTTTAGATCTGTCGGCGTTTGCTATTCGATAAATTGGAATTCGTCAGCACTCATACTGAAGATACTTTGACAAAACTCCATCTTCTTCAAATTCTTCTATAACTACAAAACCGTTCTTTTCCAAAACTCTTATGGAAGCATTGTTGTGTGCAAAGGTAAATGCACCGATGGTTTTAACATCGTATCGCTCACAAACATTCTTAATAAACATCTTTACAGCCGATGTAGCAATACCCTTAGACCAATATTCCGGTTCAAAAATGCAGAAACTAAGCATACAGTTTGGTTCATCATCCATATCAATGCAATAACACCAAACATCACCGACATATTTCCCATCGACATATACTGTCTGACCGAAGCTTGTTGCATTTGGCAATAGTGTTTCTTCGTAATCTGCCAATGCTTCTTCAACTGTCTGTGCCTTTTGGGGTAATACCTGCTTGATTTCGGGTCTATTTGCCTTTTCAAAATAGGTTCGAACCGAATCAGCAGTTCTTGTTTCCAATGTAATAATCATCAATATTCCCCTCGTCAAATTCGTATTTATCGTTCTGTTTTATCGCCAGTTTCGCCTTTGTATAACAAAGGCATCGGGCAAAGCCCATACCCCTAAAGATGCACGAGCGCGTCCAAAGCCTCCCTTTACACAAGGGAGGCTTTTTGTTAGCCCCATTATAACACAAATCGGCAGAGAAAACAAGTTCTCTGCCGAAGTTTTGTGCCCGCCTATTTCTCCGCTAAGAATGCAGAGAGAATCCACCGTGTTTTTCGTTTTATTTGCAAAAAACATATTTATCAAGTCGCTCAAACGCTTCCCTTACTCTTGAAAGTGGGAGAGCGAGATTGAGCCTAATGTGCTCCACTCCTCCGTGCTGTCTGCCGTCCTGCCACGCAACGCCGACACGCCAGCCAAGAGAGAGCAGCTCGTCAAGTGTCATACCGTGGGAGCTTAGGTACTTACTGCAATCAATAAACAGCATATAAGTACCCTGGGGCTTCATTACCGACACACCGTCGAAATGCTTTTCTATATAGTCGCAGGCGTAGTCGATATTGCCTGATATGACCGTGCAAAGCTCGTCCACCCATTCATACCCCTCGTCCTTGTATGCGCCAATCAGAGCATACATAGACAGCATATTCATTGAGTTGTAATGCGAGAGCGAGGACTCCTTCTCCACCCTCTCACGCAGACGCTTGTTATAAATGATGTGATAAGCACCAACAAGACCTGCAAGATTAAATGTCTTTGAGGGAGCATAAAGCGCAACTGTGCGCTCTCTTGCGTCATCGCTTATTGATTGAGTAGGTATGTGCTTGTGTGGGGGAAGAATTATGTCCGACCAAATTTCGTCCGAAACAACGTAAACATCGTACTTTCGGTAAAGCTCCATAGTGCGCTCTATCTCCCACGCCTCCCAAACACGCCCTGTGGGATTGTGAGGGGAGCAGAAGATTGCGGCGTGAATGCCACCACCGGATAGCCGTCTCTCCATATCCTCAAAATCTATGCGCCACACACCACACGCGTCCTGTACGAGTGGACTTGCGACGATATTGTAGCCATTGTTTTTAAGTGCCATTGAAAAACCGATATATGTAGGAGAATGGACAAGCACATTGTCGCCCTTTGAGCAGAATGTGCCAAGGGCGGACAAAAGCCCTCCAATAACGCCGTTTTCGTAGCCAATGTGCTCGGGGCGAAGACCGATGACGGAGTTTCTCTTCTCCTGCCAGCGAATAATTGAGGAAAAATACTCCTCCCTCGGATCAAAATAGCCAAACATCGGATGCGATGAACGGCGCACAAGCTCCTCTGTAACGGTTGGTACCGTGGGAAAATTCATATCTGCAACCCACATAGGAATGGCGTCAAAGCCGGCCTCAGGAGCACCCGGTGCCCATCCACTGCCAAGTCCGTCAACTGCAAGCGCATCCATTCCACGTCTGTCAATAACAGACTCAAAATCGTATTTCATATTCTCTCTCCGTTAAAAATTATTCTATTAAATCACTCGTCAAGCGATGTTTCCCGAGCTTTCAAAACTCAACTTTACTGTAAGTCTCCGTCCCCGTCTATAAGTCTCATCATCTCAGAGTACGGCATTCGATCAAATCCGTTTTTCTCGTAAGCTCTTATAGCACCCGTGTTGTAATCCTCAACCTCAAGCCTTTGTATTGTTCCGGGATATTCAGCTTTAAGAAAGTCAAAGAACATAGACGCAACGCCTGCGCCACGATGTGTGGGCACAAGATAAATATCCTCGATCCAAATACACCGTCTGCCGTATTCAGTTGAAAAGCTTTTTGCAAGCATCGAGTAGCCAATGCACTTACCGTTATCTAAGAAAACGTATCCCTCAAGGTAGGGAGAGTCATTTATACAGTTTTCGATGTCACGCTCAAAAATTTCCACACTGCCATGGGTGGCAACTGCATCCGATGAATAAAAATCTCTCATCATCTCCACTACCGCCTGTGAGTCAGCGTACTCCATCTTTCTGATCTCTATCATTTTCCTATAAAATTCCTCTTGTTTTGTTGTTCTCAATAATATTATACCACCAAACAAAGCGTATTTCAAGAAAAAGAGGGGCGCAATTTAAGTTAATTTTTTCTTCGTTATTGTTAATTTATTAGTTTTATGCTATAATGTTTTTTGGAAACTTAAAGTTTTTTCGGTTTTTTGAAAAATTTTGCGTTTTTATAAAACCTGTCTGCATTTTTTGCGCACCTATATACAGAAGAACAAAAAAGGAGCGCAAAAATGCACGAAAAAGGAAAAAGGGATGGCGAGTGCGACGCTCTTTCGGTGATGCTCAAAAGGTATTTTGCCGAGGACAAGCGAATGCACCCGATGCCGAGAGATGAGCTTTTGGCACTAAACACAAGAATAAAAGCACAAATCGAAGAAAGCTTCAAAACAAAAAACTGATATGGAGACATAAGAATGAAAAACGAAAAAACCACATCTTTGGCACTTAAAGCAAAAAACGGAGACGGAGCAGCTCTAAACGAACTGCTTGAGCTTCACTATAATGATATTTATTACTATGCCCTCTCCACCCTAAAAAACGCAGAGGATGCCGCAGATGCAACTCAAGAGGCTTGCGTCGAGATAGTAAAATCCATAAAGTCGCTCACCTCACCTGAAGCATTTTACAGCTGGGCTATCACCATCACACATCGCAAGGCTATGCGATTCTTTACTGCCGAGCGTGAGGTCGTTCCCTTTGAAAACGAGGACGGAAGCTCGATACTTGACGGAGTTGAGGACGATGACGATAGCTCTCGACCCGACCTTGCATACGAAAACGAGGAGTTCCGTGCAACTCTTGCGTCAATGATAAACTCCCTTGCACCCGAGCAACGCTCTGCAATTATGCTTCACTATTATGAAGAGATGAGCGTAAAGGACATAGCATCCATACAGAACGTCAGCGAGGGTACTGTAAAGAGCCGTCTCTCTTACGGCAGACGTGCTATGCGCAACATAATCGAGGATTACGAAAGAAAGAGTGGTGTCAGACTCCACTCTGCCGCAGTCGGTGCTCTCTTTATGCTCTTCTTTGGTGGGGAAAAAGGTGTTGTTCCCGCCACACTTCTCGCATCCCTTGAGAGTGCAACAGCAGAGGCGGCCACCGCTTCAGGCTTCACCTGTGCTTCGACTGCCACGACAGCAACAACAGCCACAGCCGTTAGTGCGTCAGGCGCAACTGCCACCGCAGGTGCAACTGCCGCTGCAACATCCTTTTTTGCAACCGCAATCGGAAAGGTAGTTCTCTCGGCAGCAGGTCTTCTGCTTGCAGGTGCTCTCACCGTAGCGTCCCTCAGTTTTGCAGGCGTCCTGAGATTTGGTAATGGCACTGAGGACACCACCCACTACACCGAGGGTACACCTGACAACAGCTCCCCCGAGGGCGATGAAACAAAACCCCAGATCTCAGTAGATACCACCACTCCCGAAACCGTACACGTCCACTCCTTTGACACCGAAAGAATCGCCAAAGCTCCCGGTTGTACCGAGGACGGCGAAAAAGAGTATATCTGCAGCTGTGGCGAGCGTCAGACTGAGACTCTCTTGGCTATCGGACACAATTATATTGACGGCAAATGCCAAAACTGCACATCGAGATACAGCATAGGACTTGAGTACAAGCTCTCGGATGACGGTACATATTACATCCTATGTGGCATCGGCACTTGCAAGGACACAGAGCTAATTATCCCCTCCACTCACGAGGGCAAGCCTGTTTACCATATTGCAGATGGTGCATTTATGAATAATGAAACTCTCACATCGGTAAGCGTACCGTCAAGCGTAAACACCATTGGCAACGACGCCTTCAGCGATTGCTACAACATAAAAGCCCTCACACTTGAGGACGGCATTGAAACGATAGGAAACGGCGCATTCTGCCGTTGTGCCCGCCTTACATCCCTTACCATACCCGAAAGCGTAATAAATATTGGTGTCTACGCTTTCGTTGCCACGCATTCACTTGAAAGCATAATAATCAACTCAACCGTCGTAAACATAGGCGAGCAGGCATTTGCAGACCTGATGACGCTGGGCACCCTTGAGATCAACTCCGTAACCGTAAATATCGCCCCAATGGCATTTGCACAAACGCCACGCCTTGAAACGCTCAAAATCGTCGGTGAGAATGCAAGCATTGGCGAGATTGCGTTCTCGGGATCACACCTCAAAACAGTTTATATTCCACACAACACCACAATAGGCGAGGGCGCATTTGAGTTCTGCGTTTATCTTGAAACCATATACTATGACGGTACTATTTCAAATTGGAACAATCTGACAAAGGGCGAGGCGTGGGACTATGAGGCAGGCAAAATGTCTCCGAATGGTGAGTATGAGGTTGTTTGCCTTGACGGCAAGGTGGAATTTAATTTTGAATTTTCTCTTTCCGATGACGAGGACTACTATATTGTCGAGTCGATAGGCACATACAGAGGCAACGAGATCGTTATTCCATCCGAATATCACGGCCTGCCTGTGCGCAAGATTGGTGAGCGTGCATTTGAAGGCAACGGAAACATCGAGACCGTGGAAATACCCTCAAGCGTTCTTGAAATCGGTCAATACGCATTCTCTTCCTGTTCGGCTCTCCGTACCGTTACAATAGAAAGTGGTCTTACCACAATAGGCGAGGGGGCGTTTGGCGATTGCGAAAGACTTGCAAGCGTCTCTCTCCCTGAAACTCTCAAGGTAATTGGAAATTATGCATTCCTTAACTCTGCCGAGCTTAATAATATCCAACTCCCCGAAAGCCTCGAGAAGATAGGCTTTAGTGTATTTAGTGGTTGCGCAAAGCTTAAGACTCAAGCTTACGGCAACTGTCTCTATCTTGCAAGCAATACAAATCCCTATTTTGCAATTATCGAATGCAAGACCGACGGCAATGACAGCATCACTCTCCACAAGGACACACAGATTATTGCAACAGGAGCTAACGCATCGGGTCTGACCCTTCGCTCTGTTTTGATTGACGGCGAGAGCGAGAGACTTTATGTAAAGAACAACTGCCTTATCGATAAGTCAAGCGGTCGCATCGTTTTAGCGGCGGCGGGCGCAACTATTCCCTCGGACAAGGCCATCACAACCATAGGCTCATACGCATTCTCCTGCTTGCTTGAAAATGTCTCCACTCTCCTCGTTCCAAACAACATCACTATCATTGAGGACTATGCATTCTTAGGCAGTAACTTCACAAGCATCAGTCTCTCCGAAAACGTCACACGGATTGGCGACTGTGCGTTCTGGGGCTGTGCGTATCTTGAAAACGTCACGCTTCCCGAAAGCCTTGTCTACATTTCAGATTCGGCATTCTTCGATTGCCCCTCTCTCAAATATAACAAATATGAGGGCGGCTTGTATATTGGAAACGAAAGCTCACCCTATCTCGCACTTGTCGGTATTGAGGAGGGCGAAATGGAAATTCTCAATGTTCACACCGACACAAAAATTATTGTTGAGTATGTCATTCATTCAAACATCAAAACGATGAACCTTTCAGGCAATATCCTGCCGTTTTCAAAATATCTTTTCTTCCCTCTCGAAAACCTCAAAACCATCAACTACGATGGAACACTTGCAGATTGGGCAGAAAAGATCAAAAACTGCGAGCCACCAGCGTTCGGTGCTATCGTTACCATAAACTGCACCGACGGCAGTACAAGCTTCTCAACAAATTAAGGCGAATATAAATAAAAGCCAAAGCCGTGTCAATGACACGGCTTTGGTTTTCTGTTTAACAAAGCACAAAATGCTTTTTGTTGCAATCGATAATTCCCTCGCCCTTGAGTTTTCCTATCTCAACGGAAAGACCACTGCGGTCAACCTCAAGATAGTCTGCAAGCTCCTGACGATCAAACGGAATGTCAAACTCTCTCGCTCCCTTTTCTGCCGACACTATGGTAAGATATGTCAAAAGCCGTTCTCTCGTTGTTCGCTTTGAAAGAATATCTATCTTATCGTGGAAAAGCAGAGCCTTATTGGCAAGATCCCTCATAAGATTAAATATCAGCGTTTGATGGAATGAGCAATTGTTTTGACAGGTATGGAGAAGATGGTCACGGTCTATCATCATAACCTCGCATTCATCATTTGCCACAACCATCACGGGAAGCGACTTGATCTCAGCACACGCGTAGTCTTCAACAAAAAGTCCCGATGGATTGATATTGCTTATAATGCTTCGGTTTCCATCATAGTCAATACCAATGACATTTGCCGAGCCCGAGAGAAGAATACCTATATTGTGTATCGGCTCACCCTCATCAATTATCGTCTCTTTTTTATCAACCGTTCTCGTCCTCGCACCAAGACAGGTAAGCATTCGCACAAGCTCGTCATCGGCTATACCGTCAAAAAGAGGACACTTGCGCAAAATTTCTAAATATTTTTTCAAAATTGCTCCTTTTGTTGAAATTTCAACAGATTTTGTGTTATAATTATACTATAATAAATCCAGAAAATCAAGGAGGTAAGAAATGAAAATTGCTTTTTTTGATGCAAAACCATACGACAGACCTTCATTTGAAAAACACGGGGGACTACATTCTGTCGAAATAAAATTTTTTGAAACGAAGCTGACGGCTGACACAGCAGAGCTTGCAAGAGGCTTTGACGCTGTGTGCGTGTTCGTAAATGACAATATAAACGCCGAGGTTATAGATCGCCTTGTAGATATGAATATAAAAATTCTTGCGCTCCGTTGCGCAGGCTTCAACAATGTTGATATTAAATACGCATTCGGCAAGCTGCACGTCCTGCGTGTGCCTGCATACTCACCGTACGCAGTTGCCGAGCACACGATGGCTCTGCTTTTGACGTCAATCAGGCGTATTCACAAGGCGTATATACGCTCCCGTGACTTCAACTTCAGCCTATCAGGTCTGACAGGCTTTGACCTCTACGGAAAGACGGTCGGTGTTATCGGTACTGGAAGAATTGGCAGAGTATTTATCGACATCTGCCGTGGCTTTGGAATGAAGGTGCTCGCCTTTGACCCATATCCGAATTACTCAATTGAGGACGGCGACCGTGTAAAATACGCCCCACTTGATACACTTCTTTCGGAAAGCGACATCATCTCGCTCCATTGTCCTCTGACCGATGATACCTATCACATCATCGACGGGGAGGCACTTGAAAAGTGCAAAAAGGGCATAATCATCGTAAACACCTCAAGAGGTGCTCTCGTTGATGCAGATGCACTTCTCGCTGCAATACGCTCACGCCGTGTGGGTGCTGCGTGCCTTGACGTATACGAGGAGGAAAGCGACCTCTTCTTTGAAGACAATTCGGGACACATTATGGAGGATGACACGCTTGCAAGACTCATCTCGATGCCAAATGTTATAGTAACCTCCCACCAGGCGTTTCTTACGGAGGAAGCTCTCGACAAGATAGCTGAAACAACGATAAGCAATATCGTTGGCTTTGTGGAAAACGGAACTTGCCCCAATGAGCTTTGCTTCCGTGGTGGCTCTGCCGAGGACTGCAGAAGTGGTAAATGCTTTTAATATTTGACAAGAAACAGTTGAAAAATTAAAAAATCAGTGATATAATAGCATTATAAATACAAGAGAATACGAAAGAGGAATAAAATGTTCGTAACAAACGATATCAAATACATCGGCGTAAACGACAGACGAGTTGATCTTTTTGAGGGTCAGTATGTTGTGCCGAACGGAATGTGCTACAACTCCTATGCAATTGTTGACGAAAAGATTGCAATTATGGACACTGTTGACGCAAACTTCACACACGAATGGCTCGACAACATCGCAGAAGCTCTCGGTGAGAGAAAGCCCGACTATCTCGTAGTTCAGCATATGGAGCCCGACCATTCAGCAAATATCCACAACTTCCTTCGTGCATATCCCGAGGCAACAGTTGTTTCGTCTGCCAAGGCATTTGCGATGATGAAGAACTTCTTTGGAACTGATTTTGCAGATCGTAGAATCGTTGTCGGTGAGGGCGACACCCTCACCCTCGGACGACACGTCCTGTCATTCGTCACAGCACCTATGGTGCATTGGCCAGAGGTAATCGTGACCTATGACAGCACAGACCGTGTGCTCTTCTCTGCAGACGGATTCGGAAAATTCGGTGCGATGGATGCAAACGAGCCGTGGGCTGACGAGGCTCGCCGTTACTATATCGGTATCGTTGGCAAATACGGCGCACAGGTGCAAGCTCTGCTTAAGAAGGCAGCTACGCTTGACATCTCCATCATCTGCCCCCTCCACGGTCCCGTGCTCACGGAAAATCTCGGCTATTATCTCTCGCTCTATGACACCTGGTCAAGCTACACTCCTGAGGAGGACGGCATCGTAGTTGCATACACATCGGTTTACGGCAACACAAAGAAAGCTGCCCTCTCGCTTGCAGAAATGCTCAAGGCAAACAACTGCCCCGCCGTTAAGGTCTATGACCTTGCAAGATGCGATATGGCGGCGGCCGTGGCTGATGCGTTCAGATACAGCAAGCTCGTGCTTGCTACCACAACCTACAACGCTGACATCTTCCCATTTATGCGAGAGTTCATCGACCACCTGACAGAGCGCAATTTCTCAAACAGAACAGTTGCTCTCATCGAAAACGGAAGCTGGGCTCCTCTCGCTGCAAAGGTTATGAGAGGAATGTTTGAAAAGAGCCGAAATATCTCCTTTACCGACACAACGGTAAAGATCCTCTCCTCGCTAAATGATGATAGTTCGGCACAGCTCTCATCCCTCGCAAACGAGCTTTGCCGGGAATACCTTGCCCGTGAGGATGCAACGGCTAACAAGAACGATCTTAACGCTCTCTTCAATATCGGCTACGGTCTCTATGTCATTACGTCAAATGACGGCAAGAAGGACAACGGACTTATCGTAAACACAGTTACTCAGGTAACGAATACTCCCAACAGAATTGCCGTTACAATAAGCAAGGAGAACTACTCCCACCACATAATCAAGCAAACAGGAATAATGAATATCAACTGCCTTACAACAGATGCACCATTTGCAGTATTTGAGGCATTTGGATTTAGAAGCGGTCGCACAGTTGACAAGTTTGCCGACTGCTCACCCCTTCGCTCCGACAACGGACTTGTGTTCCTGCCAAGATACATCAATTCGTTTATGTCGCTTAAGGTTGAGCAGTATGTTGACCTTGACACACACGGAATGTTCATTTGCTCTGTAACTGAGGCGAGAGTTATCTCCGACAAGGAAACAATGACATATACCTACTATCAAAACAATGTAAAGCCAAAGCCTGAAACTGATGGCAAGAGAGGCTTTGTATGCAAGGTCTGTGGATGGATTTATGAGGGAGACGAGCTCCCCGATGACATCGTTTGCCCACTGTGCAAGCACGGTGCTGCTGACTTTGAACCAATAGAAAACTAACGCAACTCTTAAAATCATATAAATAACTAAAATCAAATTTTCGGAGGAAACAAAAAATGTGTGAGAACAAATTTTACATCTGTGAGCATTGTGGAAATATCGTAGGCCTTGTAAAGAATGCAGGCGTACCACTTATGTGCTGTGGCAAGAAAATGACTAAGCTTGAGGCCGGTGTCGTTGAGGCAAGCCACGAAAAGCACATCCCCGTAGTTGAGGTTGAAAACGGAATCGTTTCCGTCTCAATCGGCTCAATAGCTCATCCTATGGCAGAGGAGCATCATATCGCTTGGGTATATCTCCAGACAAACAAAGGCGGACAGAGAAAGTGCCTTGAGGTAGGCGCAGCTCCCACTGTCAGATTCGCTCTCTGTGATGAAGAGCCCGTAGCAGTTTACGCTTACTGCAATCTCCACGGCTTGTGGAAGGCTGATATTTAATCGGCAAAAACATTAATTTACTACATACTAATTAAGGAGAAACTGAAATGAAGAAATACGTATGCGAAGTTTGTGGCTATGAATATGACGAGGCTGTTGGCGATCCCGATAACGGCATAGCTCCCGGCACAAAGTTTGAGGATCTTCCCGAGGATTTCGAGTGCCCTCTCTGCGGAGTTGGCAAGGAAAACTTCAGCGAGGCTGAATAATACCAAAATAGTCAAAACAAAAAGCTCGCCGAGTGCTCGGCGAGCTTTTGATTTTATTATCAAAATACAGCTTCAACGATCTTTCCGACACGCAAAAGCCCGTAAAGATCGCTCTCGTCAAATCTTCCGACAGAGGGGCTGTCAATATCAAGCACGCCTACGATCTCGCCGTCCTTGAAAAGTGGAATAACTATCTCGCTGTTTGATGCAGAATCACAGGCTATATGGTCGGTAAACTTGTGAACATCATAGACAACAATAGCCTCTCTTCTTTCTACGCTCGCTCCGCAAACTCCACGTCCCACAGCTATTTCGGTGCACGCAGGCTTGCCTTGAAATGGGCCGAGAACGAGACGCCCATCCTCAAAAAGATAGAAGCCTGCCCAATTTATGTCAAGGAGAGTGTCAAAAATAAGTGCCGATGCGTTTGCAAGATTTGCTGTTTTGTGTGGCACGCCATCTATCATAGCCTCAAGGGAGCAGCAAAGCTCATCATAATCAGTTTCAAAATGCGCCATCTTCACACCCTCAAAATACCTTTTTCATCCAAATGTGAGGGCATCCCTGCTCGTCCTCAACATCACCAAAGGGAACGTAGCCGCATTTGAGATAAAAGCCCTCGGCTGTGCACTGTGAATGCAGAGCAAGAGATGAAGCACCAAGCTCTCTCAGATAATTTTCAGCCTCCGCAACGATCATCGCTCCTCTGCCCTGTCCACGATGCGACTTCACAACTGCAAGTCTGCCAAGGTAGTATTCACCGGGTATGTCTTTTTCAAAAACTCTGCAGGTTGCGACGGGTGAGCCGTCATCATCAAACATCACAAAATGAGTTGAAATTGCATCGATCTCATCAAATTCATCATAAAATCCCTGCTCCTCAACAAAAACAGTGACTCTAATTTCCATAGCCTCGGGGGGTAACTCTCTGATATATCTTTTAATTTCCATAAAATAACCACCATTCAAAAAATATTACTTATATAATACCACACGGAAAGCAAAAGGTCAATAGCAAATAAAAACTTCTGCCACTTGCAAAAAAATGTTGACAGATAGTAAAAAATATGCTATTATAGGTTTAAGAAAGGTATATGCTTGCGATCCGGGCAAGCGTTTCTACTAACCGCCGAGAATGGTTGACTACCCGATTATTTGGAGTAGGCAACCTTTTTGTTTTCTTTTTGTTACCTACTCAAAGGAGGTAAAAATGAGACTTATTATTGATGGCAGACCAATTATCGCAAAGACGGGCGAAACTTTGCTTATGCTTGCTCGCAGGCTTGGCTTTATAACGGGAAAGCTCTCAACAGATCCACTTGTTGCAAAAATTGCAGGTGACATATTCACGCTGAATTACATACCCGTAAGAGAAAGTGAGTCAACGCCCGACGGCGAGACCAAGCGCAAGGCTATGGAAGCGTCGGGTGGCGTTGTCACGCTCTTACGCTATCGTGACGCCGCCGGCGTCGAGGCTTATACAAGAACTGCACAGTTCGTAATCTTCCTTGCTATTGAGGAGCTGTGGCCCGAAGCTGAGGCAAAAATGAGCTGTACCGTCGGCTCAGGACTTTATATAAAGGTGAGTGGAGTTGATAATTTCTCGCACACGGTGCTGAAAGAAAAGATTGCAAGCATTGTAAAAGATGATATTGTTATCCACCGTCGCAGAATAAAGACAAGCGAGGCTATCGCATTTTACAACGCCAAAGGCAGAGAGGACAAGGCTCGTCTTCTCTCTTACAGGCAGACTCCGACCTTTGATATTTACGAGCACGGAGACTTTGCAGACTACTATTACGGCGAGATGATGGCATCAACAGGCGCACTCTCTGTGTGGGATATTCTTCCTGCCGAGGACGGCTTTATCTTCATCTTCCCCGACAAAAACGATCCCGACTCTGTTTCACTATTCAGCGAAAAGCCTCGTCTTCTCTCCGTATGCAAGGAGGGTAAGAGATGGGGCGAGCTTATGGAATGCGAGACGGTAGCTGACCTCAATGAGCTTGTTGAGGGTGGCAAGATCCGTGAGCTTATCAGAGTCAACGAGGCGTTGCACGAAAGACGATTTTCACAGGTCGCAGATATGATCTGTGAGCGTGGTGCTCGTGCAGTTATGCTTGCAGGCCCAAGCTCCTCAGGCAAGACCACCTCAGCCAACCGACTTGCAACACAGCTGAGGGTACACGGCAAGCGACCGATCCTTATGAGCCTTGACGATTACTATATCGACCGTGACAAGGTTCTGCCGGGCGAGGACGGACGAATTGACCTTGAGCATATCAACACCATCGACACTGGTCTTTTTGCAGAGCATCTCTGTGCTCTGCTTCAGGGCAAGGAGGTTGAAATTCCATCATACAGCTTTGCTCTCGGACGGAGAGTTTGGAATGGACACAAAATCAAGCTTGAGAGGGATGCAGTTATTATTATTGAGGGACTTCACGCACTCAACCCAGTTCTGCTTCCACAAGAGCTTGACCCATCCCTTGTCTTTAAGCTCTATGTAAGCCCTCTGCTTGCGCTGAATCTCGATGACCACAATCGCATACCGTCAAGCTATCTGCGACTTCTCCGTCGCATTGTCCGTGATTACGAAACACGCAATTCGTCAGTCGGTCAGACCGTCGAAATGTGGGGCTCTGTAAGACGTGGCGAGGAGAGATGGATATATCCGTTCCAAGAGAACGCCGATGTGATCTTCAACAGCTCAACTCTCTATGAGCTTGCAGTTCTCAAAAAGCATATATTCCCTCTGCTTACGGCTGTTGAGCCGGATGAGGATTGCTATGACTCTGTTCGTTCAATAGTAAAAATACTCAACTTCGTCCACGAAGCCGATGTTGACGATGAGATCCCACCAACATCACTTGTCCGTGAGTTTGTCGGCGGCAACGCATATTACAAGAAATAAACGCAAAAAGCTCTCCTCTTTCGAGGAGAGCTTTCTTATGCTTATTCTTTCTTCGTGATTTTGAAAAATCTGTCTGTAAATAAAGTTCCTATGAGAAGACATACAAGTCCCTGCAATGCATTCATCGGTACACCCAGAAGTGCCGTCCTGAAATCGTAAATAAATCCCTCAAAAATAAAGTATCCCAAAACCATAAGTACCTCTGCCACAAGTGCCGAAAGAAGAACCGAGAGCTTTGGCAGACGCGCAGAAAGGCGATTATAGAGGAAATGAGCAACAAGAGCCATAAGTCCCTTGATTATAAACGTTGCAGGAATGTAGATGGGATAGCCTGAAAACAGGTCGGCCAAAGCCGAGCCGAGAGACGCAGCAATAAAGGCGTAGACAGGATTCAGCGTAAAGCCTGCAAGCAGGACAAAAACATCCCCAAGATTCATATATCCCTGAAGTGGAGATGGAATTTTCAAGAACAAAGTTGTAACACAGGTAAGTGCGGCAAG
>JAZPXL010000033.1:0-24568 GCA_045543615.1 Eubacteriales bacterium | reverse complement strand
GACGGGGAGGATCTCAAGTCTGCCTATCATCATTGTAAACGTCAGTACGATTTTTGAGAAGATGCTGTAATGCGCAAAGCTTGAGTATGCGCCGACGGCTTCAAAGCCCGGGCCTATATTCGATATGCAGGAGAGTGCCGCCGTGAAATTGGTGAAAAATCCGTGTTTGACCTCATATGTTCCTGCATCGGATGTTATTTTTATTATTTCTCCGTTGACGGGGTCGAAGGAGAGCAGAAATACTGCGCTTATCAGTATGAAGAAATAGAGCGTGATGAATGAAAAAACATCGCCTATTGTCTTTTCTTCAAGCGTTTTGCCCTCGATTTTTGCCTTTGGAACATAGCGTGGATTGATTAGCTTGCGAATATTGATATAAAGTCCCTTGATTGCTATAACTATTCTTGAGGTTTTCATACCGCCCGCAGTTGAGCCTGCCATTCCTCCAAAGAGCATCAGCACAACAAGTGTAGTTGTTGCGACCATAGGCCATACGTTGAAGTCCGTAGTTGTGTAGCCCGTGGTTGTTAGCAATGATGCGACCTGAAACAGCGAATGACGGAACGCCTCTTCCGTTGTATATTGTTGTGGAAAAGCGTCAAATTTGCCAAGAAGGCTTGCAAAAACGAGCGTTAGCGACACTCCGACAATTATCCAATATGTGCGAAACTCCTCGCTTTTAAGCACTTCCTTGATTTTACCTATAAGAATGAGGTAATAGAGGCTGAAATTGCATCCGAATAGCAAGAGGAATATTGCAATTGTGTATTGCGAGAAGGGATTGAGCATTTCCATACTGCCCGGCAGAAAGCCAAAGCCGCCCGTACCTGCACTTCCGAACGCTGTCAGCAGTGAAAAGAAGAACTGCTCGCTCTCGTATCCTGCTATTGGCTTGTCAAGCATAAGAACTATGACCTCAAGGACGGTAAGTCCTAAGTAGATGAGGTAAAGTATTCTCGTTGTCACCTTCATTTTTGATACTATTTTACCCACCTGAGGGCCGGGGCTTTCTGCACGAAGCAGGTGCATTGAAGAGCCGTCGTTGCTCTCGGGGATGAAGATGAGCACGAACACGAGGATTCCCATACCACCTATCCAATGCGAGAAGCATTTCCAGAACAGCGAGGAGTGGGAGAGTGCGGTGACATCATTTACAACGCTTGCGCCCGTTGTCGAGAAGCCCGACATAATCTCAAACCAAGCGTCAACGAAATTCGGAATGTCGCCGTTTATGACAAACGGAATAGCACCGAAGAGCGTCATCACAACCCAAACGAGAGCTGTCAGCGCAAAGCCCTCCTTCTGATAGAGGTTGTCCCTCTCGGTTTTTGGCAGCTGCAGCAGAAAGCCAACAGCCAGAAGTGCCACTATTGGCACAAGAAAGGCTAGTGCATTTCTAAAGCCTTCCTTATATATAAGTGATGTGGCAAGTGGGGCGAGCATAAGTATCGCCTCAATAATCATAATCTTGCCAAGTATTTTACCGAGTTTTTTGTAATTCATTCTCCACAAAAGTCCTTATTCAAGAATATCTCCGAGGTCATCGAAATTCTTATGTGTGGTAACCACAATGACATTGTCGCCACGCCTTATGCAGTCGTTACCATTGGGGATAATGACCTCGCTTTGTCTGATAATGCAGGCTATAAGGCAATTTTCTTTGGTTTTCAGCTCCTTGAGGGGTATGTCATAGAAGCGTTCCTGCTTCTTTGCGTGAAACTCAAGTGCCTCAACCTGATTGTTTACAAGTCGGTAGAGAGTCAGGACGTTGCTTCCTCTCTTGTTGGCAAGCGCACGGATGTAGCTTGTGATGCGATTTGAAACTATGTCCTTTGGGGAGACTATATTGTTGATGCCAAGCTCGTCGAGCATACCGTAGAGGTCATCGCTCTTTATCTGCGTGATGGTCTTTCTGACCTTCATCTTGTTGGCAAACATCGAGACGACCATATTTTCCTCGTCGATATCGGTGAGCGCAACAAATGCGTCCATCGCCTCAATGCCCTCTTCAAGCAAAAGCTCGTGCTGAGTTCCGTTTCCGTGGATAACTGTTACACGGGGCAGGCTGTCCGCCAGCTCCTCAGCTCTATCAAGATCGCTTTCGATGAGCTTTATATTGAATTTTTTCTTGGACAGCTCGCTTGCAAGGTAGTAGCCGATCTTCTTACCGCCGACTATCATAATATTTTTAAGCGGCGTGGTGACAAGTCCTATCTCGGAGAGGAAGTCACGCAGCGTCTTTGCGTCAGCGGTCAGGTGAATATGGTCGCCCTCGCAAATCGTGAAATGACCTGTGGGGATAATGACCTCACGGCCACGCAGAACTGCGCAGATGAGCACCTTTGTGGAGAGCTTTTTGCCGAGCGAGATGAGTGTCTCACCGACAAGGGCCGAGCCTGCCTTGGCGACAATCTCGACGAGAAGGACTCTGCCCTTTGCAAAATGCTCAACCTGGGCTATGGCGGGCAGGTTTATGAGGTTGAATATTTCACCTGCCGTATCCTTTTCGGGATTGACTATCATAGAAATGCCAAGCTCGTCCTGCATAAGCATAATCTGCTTGCGATAATCGGGGTTGCGCACACGGGCAATTGTGTTTTTAACGCCGATTTTCTTTGCGACAAGACAGGCAAAGACGTTAAGCTCATCGCTGTTTGTAAGAGCGATGGCAAGATCAGCACCACGAACGCCCGCCTCGGTCTGAATATCAAGGCAAGCACCGTTACCGACAACGCCCGAGACATCGTATTTCTGTATAAGAGCTTCAACCTTCGTTTTGTTGTCATCAATAATAGTGATATTGTGACCCTCACCCGAAAGGCTTCTGAGTATGGTCTTGCCTATCGTTCCAAGACCGATAATAACAATTTTCATAAAAACCTCCACGCACCCGCATCCACGCCCGAGGCGAGAGGACGCAGGGTCCGCAATTTATGTGGGGTTGCTTGTGTACGGCTTTTTTTGCCTATACAAGCATATTATAGCACGAAAAGCGCATTTATTCAATAGCCTTTTGCAGAGAGAGGTCAAATATTGCCACGCTTTTCCACATTTTTGCGTAATGACAAAAGCCCCCAAACCTCTGCGAGTGAGATCGCAGAGGTTTTGGGGTGGGGTATTTTGTTTTTGAGTTTCGGAAAAACGTAGTTGATTTTTACCTATGGTATTGCTGTACCGACTTTCCCTTGTCTTAAAGCGAGAGAAGTGCAGACTCGGTACAGGGTGTGCCGTCGGGAAGAGTGAGTATTATTTTGTCAACACTCTCGCCGAGGTCGGAGACGGTTTCGGCTCCGTTTTCCGTCTTTCTTCTGTATATCGAGAGATATCTTTTGGCAAGCGTCTCGTCTTTTTCCGTTCCGTATCCGTAGTAGAAGCAAACTGCCGTCTTCCATACCGCCGGCACATAGCCATAGTCTGCGCTTTTGCGCAAAAGCTCAAATACGGCACGGCGAGTGACGTTGTTGATTTCGTCCACTTGCAGCTTCGTCATAGCCTCTGCATAGCCACACATAGCTGTTTTTGATATAAAACCAAACCTAAACAAAGTCTCGGCTGTCTTTTTGTCTGCCGTCACTCCGTGACCGTGGAAATAACAAAGTCCGAGCAGATACCTTGCAGACATAAAATAATAATCCTCGGGGTTGTCAAGTCCTCTCTCCACTCTCGCTGTGTGATAGAGATGCGAGACTGCGCCCTCAAAATCCCTCTCGCCATTTATTCCGAAATAGAGATCATAAGCAACATAGTATTTTAATATATGGCTCTCGGGGTATGTGCCTATAAGCTTTCCTGCCACTCGGCAAGCAGAGGTAATGTCGCCGAGTGCTTCATAATAAAACAGCTCTGCCATAGGATTACCAAGGGAGATAGCTTTTTTGTAATACTCTGCGGCACGGCTGCTATCGTTTACAACGCCACGGCTCTCGCTAAATGCTCTGCCTATAATAAAGCTTGCAAACGCACGCTCACAGTCGCTCTCCCCACCATCGTCCCGATTTATAAGGTCAAAGACAAGTCGGCAGAGGGTTTCCAGTTCGTCGAAGACATAGCCTATCTCTGCGCCATAGGGGTGGTAGTCACGGAGGAATAGAAGCGCAGCCGAGGCGTATACGTCGCCCTCTTTTGCAGAGGTGACAATAGCCTCCAGAGCAGCTTTTTTATCGTGTACCACCTCGTCTATGCTGCACATCTCAACTCTGTCAAACCGAGTTTTTGTGTATATTATTTTGTCCCCGTCAAGTCCGTGCTTTTCGGCAAAATGCACTCCTGCAAAGATTACAAAATTGCTTTTTGTGTAATTTCTGAAGACCGTAAGATCAAAAATTTGGCTTTCTATGCTTTTTTCTGTGCTCATTTCTGCTCCTCGCTCCAAACGTCTATGCTGTGGACAAGTGAGCTGTAAGAACGGGCTGAATACGGAAGGGGATATCCACGGTAATCCTTTTCAAGCAAAAACGGGTGATGCTCTTTTATGAGACGGATAGCCCTCTCTCTGTCCTCTTCCATATATTTCTCGGCAAGATGGATAATAGCAAAATGCTCACCTGCAGAGAGCGCACGCTCGAAATATTCTCTCGCTTGTGCCCCCACCTCTGCCACTCTCTCAAAATAAAGTCCAAGGAAGAAATAGGCAAGTCCACGCTCGTGCTCGTCTTCAGCCTCTGCTGCCACCCTCTCAAGTCTCTCTGCAAGGGACGGCAGGGCGTCGGTTTTGTCGGGGAACTGATTAATAATTGCGCCAAGTGCCAATACCTCACCCCTCTCGGCGTGACGGAGCAGAGTTTTTACGATGGCGTCATCATAATAGACATCGTGGAGGAAATATCCACCGTCGTATTCGTCCTTTTCTGCAATTCGCTCGTAATAAAGCGGACGCTCGTCCTCGCCCACGCCGTCAAGCATATCGAAATACTTCGCAAGCTCCATCATATTTGGTGTCGGATGTCCAAAGGGATCGTTGTGTGGTCTGCCAAGCTCAAGAAAGACAAGCAGGGCTATCTCTGCGCTACGGCGAAGCTCGCCCGGGGTGGATGTGCCACGAACCGACAGAGCTTTTGCGTACTTATAAGCAAAGCTCATCTTTGAAAGCTTCTCTGAGAGAACGCAGACAAAGGCGTTGTCGCAAACGATATCCCTGCCCTCCGTCTCCTTTATTATGCGCTCAATACCACGGCAGGCGTGGTAGGTTGGAAAATGCTCGATATAACATTCAAGCGCACGTCGGCTGTCCTTTTCGGTTCCTCTTCCATACTCAAAGCACTCGCCAAGTGCAGAACCCGATGATTTTGTTGCCGAAAGCAGCTTGAAGGCAAGGTCATATTCAGCTTTATCGTAAAGATATTCTGCATAGTCCACTGCCACGGAGATGTTGAATTTCATCATCTCGGAAAAGTGCGAGAGCACACCATCATCGTCAAGATAGCTTACAGAGAGTGTGGCAGGGGTGTTGAGGAAGGTCAGGGGAGAGTAGCGTCTTGCCTGTCTTACGCATAGGCATTCTATGCTCTCGCCACGCCCAAGTGTGTACCTGTCCGTCACCCTCTCATAGTCGCCCTTCGACGTGTCGGGGTGAAGATACCTCTCATAAGTAAACGAAAACGTGATATTCTCACCGTCACGCTCAATAATATCCACAACCTCGTAGGAAAACTCCGACGTGGGCGATAGGATGGAGAAGCTTTTGTCATCTGTAAGTATCTGATAGAACGGCTTTACTGCATCTTTGTTTTTGAGCGTGTCGAAATAGTAGTAGATATATTTTAAAACAATGGGCTTCATCCGACCCTCCGTTCTTTGTCAGCATACAGGTACGGGCTTACCTGTCATATAGCCCTCCTCGCCATCGTCACCGATGACCATATATTTACCCACAAATGTGTCATTTACAACAAATCCGTATTTGTTTTCCTCAAATGCGAGAAGCTCAACCTCAAAGGAATGGCAATATCCGATCATTCTGCCACATACCCAAACGCATTCGTCAAATCCACAGCATTCGCCGTCATAGTAATTTGTGCGCACGCCAACACCATATTCAACACCGTCACGGCTCTCGCCCTTGTGAATACATTTGTAGTTTTCCTTGTCATAGGAGACAAATTCGGTAATGGGCGTGCTTGTGCGATCACGGTAGCCGGGGAAGCCAAAGGCAGTAAAGAAAATTTCAAGTGCCTCGGTTGCGTCGGTGACGGAAAGGCCGTCCCTCATAAGATTGTAGATCACGGGGTCTGAGAGCTTGATGTACTCATAGGCGTCGCCAATAAGCTCGATAAGACTTGCTCTTGCTCTGCCGTAGAGAAGAGTTGAAAGTAGGGAGACAGAGCGGGCGTCATCGCAAAGGCTTGCGAGAAGTGCGCCACCTCTGTTTTTGTCAAAAAGGTCCTCAAAGCCTCTCTCAGGCTCGCAAATTGTTCTGATTGCGCTGACGATATCTTTCATTTGTTCGTCCTCCTGGAATTTATTTTTTTGTTTTATTCTTCATCTTGGTTTTCGCTTTTTTCCTCTTCAAGAGAAATTATCTTGCGAAAACGCTCTCGGTCACTCTCACTCATAGAGTCGTAGAGACGAAGCGTTTCATAGATCTCCGTGTCCTCCCCCTCGTCTCCAGCCTGCTCGACTATCATATCCTCAAAGCCCGTTGCAATAATCGCCACAGGCACGCCGATCATACATCCACCAAGCAGAACCATAAGAGTTGAAAGTGCCTGACCTATCGTTGTCAGTGGTTCAATATCCGTTTTTTCGTTCAGAATTGAAAGCCAAACGTAGTTGACGCCACTAAATCCGTTGGAAAAGACCTCGGGTTGCTCTCTGCTCTCAAATGAATACATAAGAACCGAGCATATAAGTATCATCACAACTATTGCGATAATTGACATAATAATCTGCTTTTTCTTTTTCTGTATCGCGCGACCGAAATTTGCAACACTGTTTAAATACCTGCTTGCCTTGATAAGTCTTATTATCTTGCAGAGCTTGAAAATTTTGAGAATGCCCGTTGCCGTGGGGATACCTGCAACGAAGACGGGAATTATTGAGAGCAGGTCAATAAGGGAGATGAACGAGAAGATATATTTCATTCTCGCCTTGTCTGTGCGCATTTCGGGGTAATCGAGGGGTGCTGTCCACACACGCAACACGTATTCGATAGCGAAAACGCAGGCAACGAAAAGCTCGAAATAGTAAATAATCGTGTGCGCCACCTCGGGTATTGGGAACGTTTCGATAAGGATTACCGAAACCGAGAGCAAAATGAGAACAACTGAGACAATATCGTAGATTTTCGACACAATATCTCCGGGACGTCCCTTGTCGATTATCTCGTTTACTCTTGCCTGTATTTTGCGAATTTTTTCGTCAAGCTTGCCCGAGGTTTTGAGGTAGTCCGACATTTTTACAAGCCTTACGAGCTTCAGTAGCTTAACCATTCGCATAATGGCAAATTCCTTGGGGATCTCGTTTGAGAGCACGGACACTATCGAGAGAATGTCAATGAGTGAATCAAACGAGGTGACATATTCCCAAATGGCGTGCAGCTTGTTTTTGCATTCGGGATATTCGTACTCGCACACAAAAAGGCGCAGAATATATTCGAGAATGAACACGCCGACCGTGGCGTATTCAAACACCTCAAGAGCGTGACGGATGCCCTCGGGGACGTCAAAGAAAAGCTCAACTACAACGGCCGTGGAGGAGAGAAGCACAAGAGCGCAGAGTGCAATATCAAACACAGATGAGGCAATACTGCCCTCGCCTCTCCATATTATTTCATAAAGCTTCTTTTTAAATTTTCTGTATCCACTCATTCTGTCACCACCCAAAAAATATTGTGTCCGCCTGTTTTCAGTATAGCATACTCATCAATACAAATCAACAATATTTTTCTGTTTTTTTAATAGATAAAGCACATAAGTGCAGTTTTTTTGCAAATAAAGACGTCAAGCGAGGTGCTTGCCGTCTTTATTTACATAAATTTCTATATTATTTCTGACAACAAAAGCTTATTTCCAAACGAAATTGCGCTTGATGCTCTCGCCGCCGTCAACCACGATGCTCTGACCTGTGCAAAAGCTGTTTGTAACTGTCAAGAAGTACGCCCATTCGGCAATCTCCTCTGCACTCGCCCATCTGCGAAGAGGCGTTTCATCCATTATCTCAGCCCAAAGAGCCTCGTCCTCGATAACGGGGGCGTTGAGTGGTGTGAGAACTCCACCGGGGTCAAGGCTGTTGGCTGTTGCGCCAAAGGCAGCGACACGAAGTGCAACATTTTTGGTGTACGCTACAACTCCACCCTTGCTCGCCGAGTATTCGGGGAACTCTGCGCCTGTGTGCCCACTTGCAGAGCCGATATTTAAGATGGAAACGATGCCACGGCGCACGCCGTATTTTTCTGTTATATGTATGAGAGCTTTGAGATTGATCTCGATGTCATCCTCGTTCTGCGTACCTGCGTTGTTGATAAGAATTTCCACGTCATCAACACGTGGCAGAGCGTCATAGTCACGCACGTCCGTTTGGTAGTGGGTATAGCTTTGATGTGTGATGGTGGCGCATTCTCTGTCGATGCCCACAACCTCGTGTCCACGCTCAAGAAAGAGGCGAGCTATTGCCTGTCCGATGCCTCTCGATGTTCCTGTTATAAGAATTTTCATTGTTCTGTCTCCTTTTTTATGTCCTCTGTGCCGTAGAGGGCGATGTATTCCCGACCGATGCCACGCTTTCGCCATTTTCTGACTATTCTGTATCCTATGGGGGAGAAGAGTATCTCCATCACAAGCTCAGCCGTCGCACCTGTAAGCGCACAGGTGAGGCATTGGATAAGCGTCCAATGAAAGCCGTCCCAGAAAATAGGCGCAAAGATAACGAAGACGATGACGGAGAAGATGAGATTGTCAACAAATTGACCTATGAAGGTGGAAATATATGTGCTTACGGCGTATGCCGCCTTTCCGTCGGGGTTCTTTGCAAAAATACGGGACAGCGTGAAGCAGAGCAGGTTGTTGAGCACTGCCGAGACGAGAAAGGCAACTGTACTTGAGAGGAGTATGAACCAGGAGCCGCCGAGGATGCGATCAAGCTCTGTGTAGTCTGCGGCGTTTGAGGGGATGATGCTTGCGATATAGAAAATCAGGCAGCAGAGAAGATTTACTCCACTTGCTATCAGAGCTATGCGATTTGATGCCCCGGGGCCAAAGGATTTTGTGATGATGTCCATACACATAAACGAGAGCCAGGAGATGAGAAATCCACCGTCAAGTGCGATGAAGTCATTTTGAATGAGGGTTTTGTTGGCAAGCAGGTTCATACAGATGACGCTTACAACAAATAGAGATGTGACGGTTGCAGGAATGCTCTGCAAAAGCACCGACATATGCTCCCTCTCACGAGCAAGGAGGGAGAGCGGCGCAAAACGTGGGCGTTTTGGCTTTTTTGTTTTAAAATTCATATTCTGTCTCCAAAGAGAATAAAAAAGTCTTGCAAAACGCAAGACCGACCACTCTTTTGTCAGCCCTGGTTTTGATTTTCGACAGGATGGTACAAACGAACTGTCGCCGTCTATGGACGGAGCAACTGTATTATAGCACACAAAAAGGATTATTTCAATACCCCCGGGACTTTTTTAAAGAGAAAAAAAGCAAAGCTGTCCCGAATGGAACAGCTTTGCTTCAATTATCATATTCCAAGCCTGTCTGCGCACTCCTCGATCGTGTCAGACTGCTTGAGGGACGAGAAGATCTTGTCTCTTACGCACATAATTCCGTGTTTTTCAAGCACCTTGAGGGATGCAAGGCTTACAACGGGAAGCACCTCGGGGTCGGAGAAGACGTATGCGCACCAGGACTGTCCTGAGAACGCACGAGACCAATCGTTGAGGTCAACTGCCTCTGACATCGGTATGAATTTTCCGTCATAGGTAAGCACGGGCGTGCGTGAATAGTCCTTTGCCATCTTTATATGGGGAATGGAAATGTGAATATCGAAAAGCTCGGGTGACTTTGTGCCGAGCTTCTCTGCATACTCACAGGCAAGAGAGAGGATCTCTTCTCTGAGAGTTGTAAGCGAGCGCAGGGCTGTGACAAGTCCCGATATGACAAGCTCGGGTGCTTCAACGCCTCCCGCCTTTCTTACATTTGAGAGGTTAATAACTATCGCTTTCTTTGGAAGGTCACGGGAGAGAACTTTCTCAATTACCTGTCCGACGGTTACGTCTCCCTCCTCGTATATCTTCCAATCGGAGATAGCAGGGCGCAAAAGCTCGTTGCCCGACGGGCAGGCGAGCGAATAAATATCTCCGTCACAGAATGACAGAAAATCACAGGGGTGCGTCAGCAGTCCGTGTTTTTGCATACCACTGACCATATCACCGATGAGGGACTCAACAGCAAGCACCTTCTGGTGCTGATAAATATATCTCGTCAGCATAAGCTTTGAGAAAACCATCTCCTCAACCGTTGTGATGCCCGAAACCGGAACAGTAAGATGTCTCTCAACTATTCCGTCCTCGTCCACTCTGTCAGCAAGCCTGAGCTTGTAGAGGAAACGGTCTATATGATAGCTCAGCGCAAGGCCCGTGGCGTAGCTGTCACGGCGCAGATAGTCGAGCGCATCGGCGTCAAACTGACCGTTTATCATCTCCGTAAGATAGGAAGCTCGCACGCCGTCACGGACGGGTACGGGTGCTCCGACAATCATTCTGCCGACCTCAGCGAGAAGCTCCTCTGCGCTCTCGCCCTCCTCAAACGGATAATTTATGTCCTTTTCAAAGAAAGAAACAAACGAGGGGGTGTTTATTATGATATAACCGAGTATTTCGTGTGGCTGTGCGCCTGCAAATATCGGCTCGGTTGCCTTAAGCGACACCATCTCTGCAAATGTTCCGTAGATCGACTCAGAGAGATGGGAGAAGAAACAATGACCGACATCGTGCAGAAGTGCCGCAAGGCGAAGACGGCGTTGGTGGGATGGTGGAATCGTTGGCAAGGAGTTGCTCATCCCTATGCTGTCGTGCCGTGTAACGCTTGAGATCATCTGTGAGACTACCGAAACCACGCCAAGCGTATGCTCAAAGCGTGAATGGTGAGCTGACGGATAGGTAAGTACGGCAAGTCCAAGCTGATTTATATGGCGAAGCCTTTGCAGAAGCGGAGAGTCGATAATTTCGATCTCCCACGGATAAAACATTACAGTTCCCCATACGCAATCGTGTATTACCTTTGTTCCACTACACCTCTCGCCCTTGCGTCCGCACAGCTTTGACTTGACAAAAGCATCGGCTCTAAGCTGAAAATCCTTGTATACCTCGCTTGTAGGATCGGGTGGCGTTGTGTTTTTAATTCTCTTGCTCACTCTAATTCCTCCTTTTTGTGCTTTTTGGGGCATTTTTCATTAGTTTTCAATTAAATTATAGCATACACATTTATCTTTTTCAAGTATTCGTATAGAATAGGAAGAAAATTTATTGACAAAACAGTTGATTTGGTGGTATAATCTAATTGAATAATAATGTTTCTATGCCGTACAAGCTTGTGTACGGTAAATTTTTAAGCTTGGGTGAGAAAATGAAATCCTTGACTCGCTTATATAAAATAGGAAGAGGGCCGTCAAGCTCGCATACGATGGGCCCTGAGAACGCTTGCCGTTATTTTCAGTCGATAACGCCCGATGCTGACGCTTACCGTGTGACGCTTTACGGCTCACTTGCGCTTACGGGACGTGGACACGGAAGCGATGTTGCAATACAAAAGACAATAGTAAATAAACCTGTCGAGGTTATTTTTGACACCGAAACCGGCAATCTTCCACACGAAAACACAATGCTTATTGAGGCGTATAAGGACGGAGAGACGGTGCTTGCGAAGCGCATTATGTCGATAGGTGGTGGCGACATCATCGTTGAGGGCGAGGGCGAGAGCTTCTATCCCGAGGTATACGAAGAGCAGAATTTTGAACAGATCAAGCAGTTCTGTAAGAAAAAGGGCATTCGCCTCTCCGATTATGTATTCTTGCACGAGGGAGATGAAATGCGAAGCTATCTGCTTCACGTTTGGCAGGTGATGAAGGACGAGATTGCAGAGGGGCTTGCGGCAGAGGGAATTCTCCCGGGTGGACTTGGCGTGCAGAGAGTGGCAAAATTGCTTTACAATCGCCGTCATATAGACGAAAGACCTGAGACGAGAGAGCAGAGACTTGTCTGCGCATACGCATTCGCCGCTGCCGAAAACAACGCCGCCTGTGGAATTGTCGTTACTGCCCCCACCTGTGGAGCGTGTGCCGTACTGCCTGCAGTTATGAAATATATGCAGGAGAAGCACAACTTAAGTGACGAGAGAATTGTTGATGCACTTGCAGTTGGCGGCATTATTGGCAACGTGGTCAAGCAGAACGCATCAATTTCAGGTGCAGAATGTGGATGTCAGGCTGAGATAGGAACTGCCTGCTCAATGACGGCGGCAGCTTTAGGCGAGCTTTTCGAGATGGATATTGACCAGATAGAATATGCGGCAGAGATGTCACTTGAGCATATGCTCGGACTTACCTGCGACCCGATCTGCGGACTTGTGCAGATCCCCTGCATAGAGAGAAACGCAGTTGCCGCAATGCGTGCAATAAACTCCGTTTCGATGGCAAATTTCCTTATGGGAACGAGAAAAATTTCGTTTGATATGGTGGTTCGCACGATGTACGAAACGGGCAGAGACCTCCACCCGACGTACAGAGAAACGTCAACGGGCGGACTTGCAAAGCTTAAGCTGTGATGTTGCGCTTTGCGCAAATGATGTTGCACTTCGTGCAAATGATGTGATGCTGCGCATCAATGATGTTGCGCTTTGCGCAAATGATGTTGCACTTCGTGCAAATGATGTGATGCTGCGCATCAATGATGTTGCGCCTGCGGCGCAAATGATACAAGGCTTGCGCCTTGATGATATACAGCCCTTTCGGGCTGATGATATACACACCTTCGGTGTGATGATATGCAAGGCTTCGCCTTGATGATGTACAATCCCTGCGGGATTGATGATATCCACGTCTGCGGCGTGATTTCACACACAAAACTTTTTATCAAAAAAACAAAATTTTTTTCGTTTAGCTATTGACAAACGGCTTGTTTTGTGATATTATATCTAAGTGCCAACGAGGAAATATCCCCGAAGGCAAAATGCGCCGTTAGCTCAGCTGGATAGAGTGTTTGGCTACGAACCAAAAGGCCAGGGGTTCGAGTCCCTTACGGCGCGCCACAAACACTCTTTTGTCACCCGACAAAAGAGTGTTTTTTTACTGTCTGACGAATCTATATAAAATACATCGGAGTTTAAAATGGATCTCGATCTTCGGTTCTTTCTAAGCAGTATCCTGCTTGGCATCGGTCTTGCGATGGACGCCTTCTCCGTCTCGCTTGCAAACGGTCTTGGCGATCCCAAAATGAAAATACACAAAATGGCTGGCGTTGCCCTTGTTTTCGCACTCTTCCAGACGGCAATGCCACTTATCGGCTGGGTTTGCGTGTCAACTGTCGCAAAGCAGTTTGAAATTTTCGAGAAATTTATTCCGTGGATAGCTCTCGCCCTGCTCTCCTTCATCGGTGGCAAAATGCTCTATGAGGGAATCCGTGGAGGCGATGATGATGAAGAGATCAAGAAGCTCACCATCGCATCCCTGCTCATTCAGGGTGTTGCAACCTCAATTGACGCACTCTCGGTAGGCTTTACCATCTCCGACCACACGCCACTTGAGGCAACTGTTGCCTGTGCGCTGATTGGCGTTGTCACATTCTTTCTCTGTCTCGGTGGCATTGAGATCGGCAAAAAGGCAGGCACAAGGCTTTCGGGCAAGGCAGGCATCATCGGTGGTGTAATTCTCATCCTCATAGGACTTGAAATCTTCATAACAAGCTGGTTTTAATACATAAAGAGCTGTTCCCAAATGGGAACAGCTCTTTTTTTACGATTCATTGACTATCTTGCCCGTGATATGCTCCACGCAAAGCTCAAGGCAGAGCGTGTTTGCGCCAAAGCGAGCAATCTCGCCCTCTATGTATTCTGTGTCATCGGTGAATTTAAGGCTGAGTCTTCGGCAAATATCCATCGCCCTCACCTCGTCCTCAACCACACGCATCCTGCCAAAAGCGACAACGCTTTTGATGTTGAGTGCCCACTCGCCCTCTTTGACAAAGCCACCGTCAAGCACGCAAAACGACACCTTGTCGGACGCCTCCAGCGCATCTATCTTGTGACCCCTCTTGCCTGAGTGGAAGAAAAAATTGCCACTTTCCTCGTCATAGAGAAAATTCATAGGCACGGCATACGGATAGCCATCGTCACCGTTGACAGACAGCACACCCCTCTTCTCGCTCAAAAGAAGCCGTACAATCTCGTCCCTCTCAAGCCTCTGCTTTTTCCTGACAAGCTCTCGAAACATCTTTTTATCTCCTTTGTTTTTTGTAGATATTTAGCATTATAAGTTTTTTAGTAAAAAATATTAAAAGTATACGACACAAAGTATTAATAATTTTTTAGTCAGTGGATAAAACACAAAAATCAATAGCACATTTTGACCATTTCTGTGTTGACAAATATAAGCGGATATGATAATATTATAATAGAAGTAACAAAGATAACGTGAAACTTGAATGAAAATTTAGCAATTTATACAAATTTCAACTAAAAAAGAGCAATTTTTAAGTTTTGAGCTGTTGAGTGAATTGACAAAACCACTCAAAGAAATCAAAACACTAAACAATTCGTAGAATAGCTAATATTGTTATGAATTTTTTATTAACTTCCGAAAAAGCATTACACATTTTCACCATTATTGGTTCATATTAATTGAGGGGAAAAGCGTGACGCCAATAATACGTTTGTGAGTGGTTGTAATTAGCAGCAAAAACAAATTTGTGGAGGTGGTTCCAATGTTCTGAAAAATAATTATGTATTTATGGTAGTAGAGGCTTTTTGTTTCGTTTAAACTTGAAAAAGGAGGTAACAATGAAAAAGATTAGTATTATTTGTTTTTTGATTTCATTAATGATTCTTTTTTCCAGTGTTCCGACAAGCGCAATATATGGATACAATCCATCTCATAACTACAGCGAGAGACCATTATTGGATAACATAGTATATCACATAAAACCTAAGGAGGCAAGCACTAAATGCTTGGATGTGTTAAATGCATACACCGCTGACGGTTCTGAGGTTTGGCTTTATGATATGAATATAAATGCTGCGTGTCAAGAATGGAGATTTTTTTGGATTGAAGGAACAGGAAATGATGCGGTATACAAGATTCAAGATTGCAACAGCGGAAAATATCTGAGCGTAAAAGACGACTCCCCAGATAATTACGCAACAATTGAAATCAGGAGCTACACCGGAGGTAGTGGTCAGCAGTTTAAAATAATAATGAATTCGGATAATACGTTTAGGATAATGACAAAAAGCAGTAATTATCAAAAAACGATTTATTATCTTTATGATTATACAGGTGGTGGAATAGATTATTATAGACTTGATCAATATTATTATCTTCCAAATGATGACACTTGCCGTTGGTATATAGAGAACGCAAGTAACGACAGATATGATTATGGCGTTGGCGTTCCGGACGGAAACTATTTGATTAGTTTGGAATCAACAAAACAAGTAGTATACTATGACGCAAATTCGTTGAGCGCAATAAAGTTAGACTTGTACGAAAACCTCGACGAGCATCCTATGATGACGTTTGTTTATCAAGGAAAAGGTTATTACCAAATTAAGAGAGGCAACAAATATTTGTCAGGAAACAGCTCGACGGCAAATAATATGTCTGTATCATGGAGTTCAAGCT
This sequence comes from Eubacteriales bacterium, assembly GCA_045543615.1. GTDB lineage: Bacteria > Bacillota > Clostridia > Oscillospirales > CAG-272 > CAG-390. The sequence goes on along the minus strand of JAZPXL010000033.1, from coordinate 8,743 downwards.
ATACCGGGGCTGATACGCAATTGTGGGAGATAACTTATCTTGAGGACGAAAACATCTTTAAGCTTAGATCTAAAAATCTTGTGACAGCAAACAAATCATATTACTTAGAAAAAGGAGGGCTGTTTCAAAATTATAATCTTTGTCAAGGATCAACCTATACAAGCAGATGGAATCTTATTGTAGACGAGGTTTACAAAGCTGACACATATTTTATAGGAATAATTGATTCATCCCATCCAAGCCACTCTTCGTGGATGGGAGACGCCGCGCGGCATTGTTATGACGGTGGTCAGAATTCTTGCACATTTGCTTACCAAAGCGAGTTTAGTTCCGCTAATGATATTGGAGATTCTATTACAGAACTTGAATCAAAGATTGTGATCATCAGGGGGCACGGTTCTCAAGACGGAATCACAACACAAATGTTGTTATATGATCAAGGCGTGGATAACTCAAATGATCAACCTGTAATTACAGGCAATAGCGTAGCCAATTGCGATTTTAGCAAGGTCGAGATAATACTTTATATTGGTTGTCATACGGCTTCGGGCTTTGATATGCCGGGGCATTCAACGCTGTTGAATAAAAGCGTCGATTATGCAGATTGTCTGATAGCAGTAGGTTTTATAGATGAGATCGGTTGTGGAACAGCAAACACAATGGCTGAGCAGTTTATGAATTATTATTTTTACAATCTTAGTGATTGCGACAATTATGATGAATTAACAGAATCTCAAAAATTGGATATACGAATTTCCAGCTATATATCTGCGATAAAAAAATCTGCAAGTGATGCACAACTACAGCAAAAATGTATATATTATTACGCCGGAGAATATAACTCTTGCAACTAAGAAAGGGGTCAAAAATGAAAACTATCAGAACATTTTTAGCTTTAGCCATAATTATCTCAATACTTGTCCTGCCCGCCTGCACTCCTTCTTACAAAAAGGGTGAGTTTTATATAGACAAAAACTCTGCAAGCGACAGCGTTATGGGCATCTCTTGGGATTTAGCCGCAAGCTTTGGGGATTTTTTTAATGATGAATTTGTAAAGTTCGAAGACCTTTTGGGCACAACTGCCACTGTCAGCTTAAACGGTGAAACGTATGAGGGTACTTATAAAGACTCCACCAACAACTTTATATTTTCATATGAACTTTTGCACAACTACTTTGGAAAGGGATGTCATTTTTCAATTTTCAAAAACAGCGGAAAGCTTGCGTACTTCACCAAGCGGCTCGACGAGAATACTGAAGATCCTATTGAGGAGTCACGGGCAAAAGAAATAGCAGAAGAATTCCTTAAAAATGAGGTAGACATCGAAAACTTTGTATATGAAGGAGCAAGCGAAACTATTACAGAAAAAGGTGCGCTTACGCTAACCTACATACGCAAGATTGATGGGATAGAAACCGCCGAGCGTGCGATGATTTCGGTAGACGCCACGGGCGATATTTATAGTTATCATGCAATTGATATAGGACTTTTTGCCGACTATACACTTCCCAAGGATTTTGACAAAGCCAAAGTAGAAGAACTGGCACGCAACATCGTGCTCGACATACTCAAAAACAGGGACGTGAATATGGATGACTACACGGTTATAGTCAGGAGCGGTACGCTTATTATGAAGGAAGGACAGTGCTTCTATTCTCTGGATATCGCGGTAAGAAACACAAGCAAAAATATGGGAGAGGCGTTGAATATGTTTTACGCCATTGACTAAAAAATTTATATTAACCCAGCCCGCCATTTAAAGGCGGGCTGGGTTTTATTAAGCTCTTATTTTCAGACAAGCGGTCTTGTCTCGCCGGGTGCTATTGAGAACACCTTATCGTAGCACATATAATAGAGCGTGCGTGCGCTTGGGTTGTGCAGGCGTTTGCCGTCGGCTGAGAAGCGAATGCGGCCAAAGTCCTCTGTGTAATCGTAGATCTCGATATTCGTTGCGTACCAGATGTCGTCACGACCACCCATCTTCTTAGCAAATTCTTCGATTATATGCCAGTCATTATTTGCTTCAAACTCAAAGCTGTGTCCCCAGAGATAGAACATCTGCGGCTCTCGCTTGTAGGGCATATCAATAAACTTGTCGCAAAGCTCCATAAGACCCGGGTGAGAGTGATGACAGGTTGCGGGCAGACGCATCCAATCCGTCGGCATATCGAATTTAAACGTAGAGCGTGTCGTTCTTGAATAAACTATACCACAAGCACGGGCGGCATCTACAACCTCGTCGCTGTATGTTCCAAACGGGTACGCCATTCCTCTTGCAATATTGCCGAAATCATTCTCAATATTCTCACGGTCACGCATAATTTCATAAATTACCCTGTCAGAAGTCATCTGCTCAAGCCAGGGGTGCGTAAGCGTGTGAACTGCGAGTTCGTGTCCACTCTCCGAGTAGGTCTCAATTGCACGTTTTCTCGACATAACACGGTGGATCTGTCCCTCGGGGAAAACCTTTCCGTCGGGAGTATAATTGCCTGTGTTGATGTTGAAGGTGCATTTGATTCCGTGTGCGTTGAGAATCGAAACAAGACGAATATCCTGCTCCACTCCGTCATCATAGCTGAGGGTCAATGCCTTGGAAAGCCCACCCGGAAAACGCATAAAAATCTGTGCCATTTGTTTTGCCTTTCTTGTTGTGTTGTTTTTGTGTGTTTGAAATTTTATTTAATTTATCATTATTTCGATCTGCGACGGATGCTGCGTCTTCGGCTCTGCATCGCTATCATCGCAATTGATGCAATTGCCACGAGAGCGAAAACTGCCGTCAGCACCGAGAGCACCACCACCGACGCCCTGAGTGCATCAGCTTCACCACGAAGCTGTTCTATCTTTCCTCCAAGCTCCTCTCGCTCGCCTTCAAGAGTATTTTTGTCACTCTTTAGAAGCTCAAGCTCAGCTTTAAGCGTCGCAAGCGTGGCGTTTGCCACCGAAATTTTGCTCTCAAGCTCTGCAACCTTTGCAAGCTCTGCTTCAAGCTTACCCTCAAGCTCACGTCTCGCCTCCTCGCTGTCAGCCCCAAGGCTTAAAATTGTGTCCTCAAGCTCCTTGATTTTCTTGCGTGCCGCCTCTGTCTCTGCCTTCGACGCCTCAAGCGAGGAGACAAGCTCTGCTATCTCACTCTCATAGCTCTCTGCAAGCAGCCCCGCACCCGTTGGGTACGCCTTGCCTGATCTCTCTGCCTCAGCGTAAGAGAGCAGATTTTCAAATATATCGTTTTTGTTCTTGTCATCACCCACACGGCTGGAGAAAAGTCCGAAATATGACGGATTGTCGGTGTATATCTGCGAGGAGCGTGTGATCGGATAGGCCTCGCTCCCGTAAAGCCAGGAGGTTAGCGAATAATAATGCTGCGAGGTGTGATGACGGAATGCGTCCTGAGATACTCCGAAAGCAGTTCTGCCACCGAAATAATCAAGTGGGGTGTCGATGGGAAGAGTGATCTTGTTCTCGTCATAATCGTGCAGATAAATCTTCTGCACCTCCCAAAGACCGTATTTTTTCGCACTTTCGGGATATTTCGTTCTGTCTGCCGAATAGGACGCTGTCTCACGGATGAGCGCTGATAGCGCAATATGCATTCCGTGTCCGTACTCGCCCTCAGGCTCGTGTGTAACAAGCACAAGGGGATGGGTGCGCCTTATGACAGAAATTATATAGTCCTCAATACTCTCCCGTGAAAACCCACGCCTCTCAAATTCAGCCATAGTAAGCGCATAATCGTCAATGCGAAAATCGGGGATTTCGAGGTCATAGATGGGATAATTGCGACATCCTGCCTCCCAAAGACCGCACAAAAGCTCGTGACGGCGAACATAATCGTCGGGATGGTAGGTGAAATATGCAACCTGGACATTGTAGCCCCTTGCAACATAGAGGGGGATCAGACCTGCAAAATACAGCTGGTCATCGTCCGAATGCGACGAAAAGAGCAGAAGATCAGCCCTGTCCGTCGGCTCTTGCCACACCTGAACCCAATCGGGACGAGCTCCCTCTGAAAAAACATAGATCTCGCTTATGTTTCTTGACGCAGAAAACGCAAGCGTTATCTCGTCAGTTTCGCCAAAATCGGCACTCACGTCCACAAATTCGTGAAGAAATCCACTCTCGCCGTACCCACGGGTGCTTGCTCCGGAGCTTATTTTGTAGCCCTCGGTGGCTGTGTTGAACACAATATAGAGAGAGCCTATCGGCTCTGTGGCAGTGATCTTTACGCCCGACGCACCGTAGCTGTATGCGCCCGCGGCACATTTGCCGTCAGTAAGTCTGTCGGTGGAATAAAAGCCCTCTGCTCTGATGGTGCAGCTTTTTGTTATGTCGACGGCAACGCCTCCCTTAAGACTGTCATCCTCTGCGCCCTCGCTCTCCACTCCCTCGCCCTCGACAGCAAGAGCTGACAGAGGCACAAGAAAGAGACACAGACAGAGAAAAAACGCAACTAAACTTATTTTGTATTTCATTTTTATTACCTATATTATATATATCACTTGTGGCGTGATCGTCACGCCTGTATGAATTATTATAGCACACCACTTGTGTGTTGTCAACGCAAAACAGGGGCGTGGGTGATAAAATAAATTGGCAATTGGTAGGGGGGAAATAGCGAGAGACAGGTCGGGTACGATTTTTGTATGTATAATTTTCCCCATAGCTGAGCAAATAATATTTGTAAGGACAAAGGCAGGGGAGGGCGAGAGATGGAAAGTGAGTGGGAGGTGGCAGACACAGAGGGTGGCGTGCTCAAAAACACGGCAAAACGGCTGCCGTGGCTCGTTTTGTTGCTCGGACTTGGGCTTTTGGTGTCGGGAGTTGCAGGGTATTTTGAGAGGGTGGTTGAGAATTTGTCCGTGATAGTCAGCTTTCAATCGCTTGTTTTGGGGATGGCAGGCAACGCAGGCACGCAGTCACTTGCCGTGACTATACGGATGCTGTCGGAAGGTGGCGTGGGCAGACGTGGGCGACTATGCCTTTTGGTTAAAGAGGTTCTTATCGGGATACTTAACGGCGTAGCTCTCGGTGTTATATCATTCTTGGTGGTAGGAATTTATCTGTCGGCGGCAAGGGGCGAGGAGATGAGCCTGGCTTTCGGGGTTTCACTATGCACAGGAGCGGCAATGTTAATTTCTGTGGCAGTTTCAGCATTCTTCGGCACAGCAGTACCACTTGCCTTTGCAGAGGTGGGGATAGATCCGGCAGTCGCATCAGGGCCACTTATTACAACACTTAATGACCTTGTAGCCGTCCTGTCGTTCTACGGCATCACGGCAAAGCTCCTTGCATCCGCCTTTTAGAAGCCAACATCATCACGCCGAAGGGCGTGTATCCCTCCCTCTCCGTCACGCCGTTGGCGTGCCACCTCTCCCTGTGGGCGAGGCTTTCTGTTGTCTATCATTTTAATAAAATCACAAAGGCATTTCCCCGAAATGCCTTTGTTTCCACAATTATTCATTTTTCATTATTCATTATTCATTAAAAGCACCAAAGCCGTTTCATCCGAAACGGCTTTGTTCTTTTTCCGTTTGCGCCGCAAGGCGCAACATCATTTATGCCGCAAGGCACAACATCATTGATGCGAAGCATCACATCATTTGCACGAAGTGCAACATCATTTGCGCCGCAAGGCGCAACATCATCACGCCGAAGGTGTGTATTTTTGCATCGCTTGTTGCTTATGTAATTCATATTTTTAGCCATTTTTGCGCTTTTTGTGCAAAAGTGGTTATTTTTTTGCAAGCTATCTTTAATCTTTGTTGCGTTTTTTGATAAAAAATACTTGACATATCAATTAATATGGAGTATAATCAACGCATAATATTTTATAAAAGGAGAGACGGTTATGAAAAGAGTCTATAATTTTTCTGCAGGCCCGTCGATGCTGCCCGAGGTCGTTCTTAGGCGTGCGGCGGATGAAATGCTTTGTTTTGGTGACAGTGGAATGTCAGTTTGCGAGATGTCACACCGATCCCGTGATTTCGAGCCTATAATTGAGTCGGCGGAGAAAAACCTGCGCCGTCTTATGAATATTGACGACAATTACGCTGTTCTGTTTTTGCAGGGTGGCGCATCAACTCAGTTTGCCGCAGTTCCTCTCAACCTGATGACTGACGGCAGAGGTGCTGACTATATCGTGTCGGGTCAGTTTTCGGGTAAGGCGTACACCGAAGCTTTGAAATTCGGTTCGCCCCGGCTTGTTGCAAGCAGTAAGAGTGACGGCTTTACCTACGTTCCACGTGTCGAGAGAGAGGATATTGACACAAACGCCGCATATCTTCATATTTGCCACAACAATACCATCTTCGGAACGAGATACAATTACATTCCCGACACAGACGCCGTCCCCATCGTTGCAGATATGTCATCATCCATCATCTCAGAGGTTGTTGACGTAAGCAAATACGGCGTAATATACGCAGGTGCGCAGAAGAATATGGCACCCGCAGGTCTGACCGTCGTTATCGTGCGCCGTGATCTGCTCGGACACGCAAGAGAGGATTGTCCGTCTATGCTCAACTGGACAATTATGGCAGAAAACGGTTCTATGTATAACACACCCCCCTGCTTTGCGATTTATATGGCGTCCTTGGTCTACGAATGGATACTCGATATGGGAGGTCTTCCCGAGATGGAGAAGCGCAACCGTGAGAAAGCCGAACTGCTTTATTCATATCTCGACTCGCAGAGCTTTTATACCTCGCCTGTGAGAAAGGATTGTCGCTCCCTTATGAACGTAACATTCGTTACGGGCGACGGTGAGCTTGACCGTATGTTTGCCGCCGAGGCTGAGGGTGCAGGACTTAAGAACCTCAAGGGACACAGAAGCGTTGGTGGTATGAGAGCTTCAATATACAACGCTATGCCAATAGAGGGCGTGCGTGCGCTCATTTCATTTATGGAAGAGTTTGCGCAAAGAAACAAAAAAGCATAAGTGAGGGGAGACGGAAAAATGAAGAAAATCAAGCTGCTTAACAAGATAGCGCAGGTAGGTCTTGATGTTTTAGACCGTGAAAAATACGAAATTGGCGAAGAAATAGACAGCCCCGACGCCATTTTGGTGCGCTCGGCTTCACTACACGAAGTAGAATTTGAAGATAATCTTTTGGCAATCGCACGCTGTGGCGCAGGAGTCAACAACATCCCGCTTGATCGTTGTACCGAGAAAGGAATTGTGGTCTTTAACACGCCCGGAGCGAATGCTAACAGCGTCAAAGAGCTTTGTCTGTGCGCACTTTTGCTTGCATCCCGTGACATAATAGGTGGTGCAAATTGGGCAGAAAGTCTCAGTGAGAACGTCGCAAAGAGTGTAGAGCGTGGCAAGGCGGCGTTTGGTGGCGTGGAGCTTTACGGCAAGACGCTTGGAGTTATAGGACTTGGCGCAATAGGTGCGATGGTGGCAAATGCCGCAGTTGACCTTGGTATGAAGGTTATAGGATATGACCCGTATCTGACGGTTGACGGTGCTTGGAGAATTTCGAGGGCTGTCGGTCACGCAAAGACGGTTGACGAGATATTTGAGAAGAGCGATTATATAACCCTACACGTTCCCGCCGTTGAGTCAACACGAGGGATGATAAACAGAGAAAGTATAGCTAAATGCAAAAACGGTGTTAGGATAATTAACCTTGCACGTGCTGATTTGTGCGTGCTTGAGGATGTTGTGGGGGCAGTAAAATCGGGTAGAATTTCAAGATATGTAACGGATTTTCCGACAGAGGCAACACTTGGCGTACAGGGAATAATCAACATTCCCCATCTTGGAGCATCGACGGAGGAGGCAGAGGACAATTGTGCAGTTATGGCGGCAAGACGGCTTGAGGAATACCTGACGCTTGGCAACATACGCAATTCGGTAAACTTCCCCGACATTGATCTGCCGCACACAGACGGACGGAGAATGCTCGTTCTTCACTCAAATATACCCTCAACGATCGCAAAGATTTCGGGTGCAGTTGCCGCAAGAGGCGTAAATATTGAAAACCTGTCCAATAAATCGAGAGGGAACAACGCCTGCACGCTGCTTGAGCTTGCACCGAGCACCACCGAGGGTGATATCGAGGACATCTGCAAAACGCTCAGAAACACCGACGGCTTTTGGAGAGTTGTTGTGTTTTAATAAAAATCAAAGCCGTTTCGAAAGAAACGGCTTTTTTCTTTCCGTTTGCTCCGTCAGGCGTTTATGTTGTCAAGGTGCAAGCCTTGCATATCATCACGCAAAAGGCGTGTATGTAATCAATGCGTAGCATTGTATGGCATCCGCAGCTTGCCTGCGGTATGGAATCACGCCGCCAGGCGTGTATCTCCCTCCCTGTCCGTCACGGCTCTCGCCGTGCCACCTCTCCCTGTGGGCGAGGCTTTCTGTTGTCCACCGTTTCGGCGTTCTTTTATAGTGTAACTTTTTTATCAAATTTCGGCTAAATCACACCTCATCCACCGCTCTCGCGGTCCCCCTTCTCCCACTGGGGAAGGCTTTCTTTTAGGTGGCGTTTGGGGTGTTCTATATATTGGCAAGTTCTAACCTTATATTTCAACAATCCCTCCGTCACGCCGATGGCGTGCCACCTCCCTTTACACAAAGGAGGCTTTCTTTTAGGTGTCGCTTGGGGTGTTCTGTATATTAGCAAAACAAAAAGATTATATTTTCACGGACCGTCGGGGACGCCGGTCCCTACGGGGTTGGGAAATGTTTTGGTGTTTTTAGTTTCTGTATATTGTCAAGTTATAAACGAATGCCAAA
>JAZPXL010000032.1:0-10215 GCA_045543615.1 Eubacteriales bacterium | reverse complement strand
GCTCGGCTCAACCTTTACTGCCATAGGACGATGGGAACGGAGAGCGTTTTCTGCTTCATCAAGAGTAACAAACCCGCCTGCAGTAGATGCTGCAAAGTCCGTGTTCTCATCATAGCCGTAGCGGTTATAAAACTGACCGTTAGGATACTGCTGTATTACGATAATCTCATTATCAGATTGATACCTTGCAATGATCCGTGTTTCTGCTTCTTCCTGCGCCGCTTCTGCATCAGCCATAACTTGACGGATAAAAGGTGAATTGTTCAAAGCATCCTCGTCCACGACCTCGCCGTTTACGATACCGCTTTGGGCAAGTTTCTCACGAATGGCGGCAGGGTCAACATCATCAAGCACGTCGCCTTGTTCTTTTTCGGCATTGTAGGTCGGAATCTCAATTCCGTACCGCTTGGCAAGCTCCGCAAAGTCGGCAAGCAGTTCGTCCTCAATTCCCAATACACCATCCTCGGTATATACAAAGGCTTCATCGGCAAGGAAATCGTATAACTGCTTACTGTACCATACATTATCCTCGTCACGGGCAACAAGCTCGCCGTTTTCGTATTCGATGGTAATATCATCAATGCCCAAGCGGTCAAGGATTTTGCAGAGCGTATCCACCTCACGGTTGGAGCCGTCTGTTTCTTTGCTTTGTACGGGTTCGGGGTAAATGTCCGTTTTGCCGTCGGGATAGTTTACAACCACCGGGACACCCGTTTTCATCAGCTTATCAATGTTTTTCTCAAAGATATGCTGCGGAAAACCTACCATAGCCTTGCGCTCACCGTCCAACGGACGGGAGGTAAGCGTATAATCAAAGGTTTTCGCAAGAATATGAGCATCTTCATCAAAGGCTTCGTAAAAGTCGCCAACACGCAAAAGGATGATTGCTTCGGGGTATTTTGCCCGATTTTCCGTCAGCCGTTTCAATATAGGGTTCATCGGCTTTTCGGGTTCTGCGGTCTGCGGCTGTTTCTTTAACTGCTCCAACCATAAGTTGTGACCGTTTCCAAACACAGAGAACACACCGTCACGATACTGCTGTAAGGCTTCAACCGCCTTTTTGCGGTGCTCATAATAGCGGTCGTTGGGCAGGGTACTTTCCCATAAAGGCAGGAGCATTGTCGTATAGATAACCTCTGCTCGGTTGGGGTCTTTTAACTGCTCAGCAACGGATTTTACATTATCCCAATATCTCACCGTATCATTATCGGTGAACGGTTTGGGGTGTTCATCCGAAGCACCGAAAAAACCGTTGTGAACGATATGCCCAAGCTCACGAAGTTCATACTCCGCCATACCTTCCTTATCCTGCTCGGTAAGGAAAGAATTGCGGTTATACAGCTCAGTGATGCGTTTCGTCACCTGTGCCCAGGATAAGGTTATTTTTGCAAACGGACTCATAATATCCCCACGGCTGAAGGAGTATCCTTTTCCGTCGTGGTTGGTATAGGCATTACCATCGTAAGTGCCGCCGCCCGTTCCAAACTTTTCACGCAGATATTTCTCACGCTCTTTCGCATCCTTGTGGGTACGGAAGAAAGAATACACACCAAGACGGTAATCGGAACGCTGTTCCGAACCTCGTAAGAGTCTGTCCAACTCATCCTTGGTGATAAATCGTTCTCGCTTGGGGTCAAAGCCTTCTTCGGCTCGGAAAACGACCGGCTCTCGCTGAAGATCCTGCAACCATCCCAAGATTTTTGCGGGATTGTGATGCTTAAACCGCATAAGGCGTGGGTTAGCCTTATGAGCTTCGGTAAATTCCGCCCATTCGTCAACAAGTTTTTGGAGCATAGGCGGATCTTTGAAATACTCGATTAGCTTATTCGGCATATCGGGGAAAATATGATACTCCGCTATTACTTGCTGAATAATCGGCACATAGCCTGCGTTGTCCGCTTCTTCGGAAAAATCACGCACTGCAAAAATTAGATACTCTGCAATGTGCATATTTTCGTGGTCGGCTGCTTGGTCAATGAGTTTCTGCGGCATATACCGTCCGAGGTCAAGCAGTTCTCGGATACGCTTTGCGGCTTGCTCCCAAGTGACAACCGTGGCCGTGGAACGCTGGGCGGTGTCACCCTCACCGATACGGATGCCGTTTTCGTCGTACCATACGGCAATTCTGCGACCCTCAAAGAAAAACCCCGTACCGCTTGTGCCGTAATGTTCTTTCAGCCATTCGGCATTTTCCTCTACGGACTTATCCTTCATAAAGCGGGCGCAAATATCCAAAAGGCTTTTACGCTCGTTGGCTCCGATGCAGAGGGTTTCATCAATGATCTGCTGTGAAGCCTCCCACTTGGGGAAAAGGGATAGCTGCGGCGTTTCCTCGGAAGGTTCTGCCACACCCATATCGAATACGTCAAATAGGGTTAGCTGATTAGAGTCCTGCGGGGGCAGTTTCTTTGTTCGGCGGTTGATAATACCGGGAGAATATTCCTTTTTCTTGATAAGTTGGTCGGTAAAGCCGACAATACAATCCCAAGAAAAAACGGACTCCTTGGTGCGGGAAAGGTATGCACCCTCCCACATAAGAAGTCCGTCCTCCTGCGGCTTATATCCGCACCGCACACCGCCGTCCAAAATAACCTCAGTATAGCGGTCGTGATACGCCGATTTAAGATATTCCGCCCGTTCCTTCGGGTCGGTATGAACCGAGAAAAAAAGCTCGATTTGATGCTTTTTGAATTTAAGGTCATCGTCCTTATTGGCGATGATACCCATAATGAGCCTTTCATCCAAAAACGCAGGTAGTTCCTCACCACCTGCGTTTTCGCCGTTTATTCGTAAATCAACTCTTTCAGCACTTGTTCCTCCGCCGACATTCGGATGTTGTTCATCAGTCCCACCCATTTCATCTGATCGGTGGCTTTCATTTCCTCCGTGATGCCCTCGGCTTGTGCCATCTGTGCTACCAAGAGTTCCATCCTCTCGTTTGCCGCTTTGTCCACTTCCATCAGGTGCTCGTTCAGCTTGCCCGACGTCAGCAGATTGGTGAACCTCACTTTTCGGTTCTGTTGCAGATACCTTCTGCGAAGCAATGCGTATTTCCCAAGGTGAACCTCCGGCTCTTGCGGGGGCAACAGGTTCGGCAGACGATAGCCGTTCTTCATCGTGTAGGTCAGTTCCATCTTCAATACTCCTTTCGCTCATAGTTTTCGGCTTGCTGACAATAGGATACTCTTTTTCGGCATTTTCCGCAAATGTGCGATTTTCCTCTTTTTCTTCCCGTTGCAGATTTCTTACAGTCAAGGCAATAGCACCAAGACAGTTTTCGGCAATATCGCTTGTAGAAACACCCAATGTGTTCATCGTGTCGGGAGAATTAAAGTTGATAACGTCGTTAAAATCGTCAACCTCAAAGTATTCGTCCACATCCAAGCCGCACCTTGACATCAGCATATAGGCAACGCTGTTTTCAAGCAATCTGCGGTAGATAACCTCTACGTTAAGGTCATCGTAATCCTCCAAGAAACTGTCCGCACGGTAGCGGATCAGTTCGGAGAGATAGTCGGGAAGATTGTCCTCAACCGCATTTTTCGCAACGGAATGTAATGCCGATTGCAGATCGGATTTATCTCTCAGTTCACCGAAGCGGTTTTCAAGCGCTTCAATGACCGCCGCCTCATATTCGGGTTTATATTCCCATATCGGCACCGGTCTTGCAAAGCGGCTTTCGTGGGTATCGGAAATATCAAAGTAGTATTTTAACCTTTGTCGTCCTGCGTGATGACGGTCAAACACCGCAATACCTGTGGCATAGCGGTTGACCCATCTGCCAAACTTCTGATTCCATCCGTTTTTACCCTCGATTTCAAGCACAGCCGTCGCATCGGGCCGCTGTGCGTGGATTAACACCTGTTCATCAAAGGGTAAGCGGTAGTTATAACAAGCGGAGTGAAGAAACGCCGTCCAAGTATGATGATTTTTAGCAAGCCCTTTTACGCTCTCACGGTATAGTGCCGTAATAATCTCATATTTGCTTGCCATCGTAACACCTCCTTATCCTCGTTTGAGTTTTTCTGTATAGTCTTTTGTGACCTCGTAGTGATTGGTGCTGGCAACAAGGAGCTGCCATACCGTTTCCGCCGCTTCGCTGTCGTACATAATGACGCTGACGTAATCGCCGTTCTCATCGGAATACACACGGCTGAACCGCATACGCTTTTCGATCAATTCCTTTGCCCGTTCCCGTTCACGCTCCTGCGGTACGGCTTCTGCATTTTTCTCCAAAACGGTCATTAGCAGATTGAACATCGATGGGTGCATTGTCAGTTTTATAGAGGGGTACTGTCCCATAATAAGTTCCTACCTTTCTCGGTCTGCGGCCTGCACCATTCGGGGAATGGAAAACCCGTAAACCTTGGCAATATCATCGCCAAGCCTACGGGTCAATCTCGTTATATCAGTGCGGGTCGCCGTGCCGTAATATAATTTCTCTTTTAAGTTTTCAATTTGTGCTTCGCTCACACCTGCTTTATAGGTGCGGTAGAGGTAATGGTTTGTGCCGTCGTGGTGTGCAGCATCGCAACGAAGATCGCCCAAGCGGTCAACATACCAAGTCACGTAGTCGGTATCGGAGTACAGACAATCCTTGATGTTGCCACTTTCGATTTCCTTATATCCCATACGCCTGCCGTGCCATAAACCAAGGTCGGCAATCACAAGGATGGGCTGTGATAACTGCACGTTAAGATTACTGCGCTCGTCATCAAGGTAATTGCCGTTAATTTCATACATCAAGGCAATACGCTCACTCTCGGTCATATCGGGATATTCCGCTTCCAAATCCTCACGCCAATCCTCATAGTTAAGGTCATTACTCCAGATAATGCGCTTTTGCTCGGTCATCGTTCATCACCTCGGACGTTCCTATTCGGCGGTATCAACTTGCCGTTTTTATCATAACTTGCAGGATCGGCGGCAGGAGCCGCCCAGCCAAACATTGAACCGACCTTCATAGCTTCTGCTTGTGCTTTGGAAACACCGCCTTTCTCGTTCATTTCATCAACGATTTCCTTTGCTTCTGCAAGGTCTTTTGCGGGAATGTCGGTGGGATAATAGCCACTTTCACCACGCTTAATAATGACGATTTCGCCCGTATTGGCAAGGGTGCTGTAACAGGTTTCGGGCAGGGATGCACGAAGCGGAATTACCTTATTTCCGTTTCTCTGCATAATCTCTGCAAATTGACAGATATGATAGAGGTTTGAGCCAACCTCTACGTGGTACTCGTCAATATAGCGACAGGTGTAGTCCACGCTATCGCCGTTATAAAAGGTGATACGCACCTTGTCAAAATCTTCAATGCGGAATAGCGTTGTATAGTCGGGTTTAATAAAACGGATACCTTTCTCGGCGTTCTTCAAATGACGGTCGAGCCATTCACGCTGATAGGCGTAAATGTAAAAGTTGTAGTCGCCCTTATTGGGGTTTAGCCGCATAAGGTATGAGTAGTTATCGGTGTCTGCTCTAAAAGCGTATTCACGGCAGTAGTTGCCGTCAAAGCCGCTTTCGGGTTTTCCGTAGCAGTATCCCGCCATTGAGCTGCGGTTTTTAAGGATGCCGCCGTACCTTTCATCAAAGCGGAGCATATTGATAACGGTGTCAAATTCCGCCTTGAACGCATCGGTTTTAAGGCTTTCACAATGATTATCCCAAGAGGTAAAGAACCCCGTGCCGTTACTGTCCATATCGCCACGCAAATGACCGATACAACCCGTCTGCCCATAAATCTGCTGACTCTGTGCATAGGTGTAAAGTCGGTGCTTTTCGGGGAGCACCTGTAACGTCATATTCATTAGCGGTCACGCTCCTTTCCTTTATCCTTGTTTTCTGTCTGCGGCGGTTTCTGCTGTTCCTGCAGGCTGAGTTCGGTCTGCGCTCTCTCCAAGAGATCTCTTTCGGCGGCTTTTCGCTCAGTCAGATAATGACCCCAAAAGTAATTGTCGCCGTCCTTACATTCCCACGTGACATACGGTGTGGAGAAGGATGGGTTATGTCCGATTACAAACTCCGCCTTACCGATAAAGATAGAGTCGGTAATGGTATATCCCGCATTGGTTCTGCTCATTATCGTTCCTCCCTTCGCTGTGCTTGTTTTTCGGCTTGTATCTGCTTTTGAATTTCTGCAAGCCGTTCCTTTGCCCATTCGGGCATACACTCCGGCTTGACTACGCCCTCAACCTCGTAACGCTCGTACCGTAGTTCTTCTCCGGTGTAAAGGTTCTTGCAGAAACACGCCCTGCCGTGTGGGTTGCCCTTGGCTCCGTTACCGCCCGTAACATATACAAGCTGACGGTCGGCGCTCTGATATTCGGGTCGAAACACCGTTTTTCTAATTGCCACGACCTCATCGACGATACTTTTATCGTAATCGTTGGGATAACACATATCGGGGGTGATAGGTTCACGGGGGACGGTTATCTTTGCCCATTCTGCCCGTACTTTTTCGGTCAGTTGCTTTACACGGTCGGCAAACAACTCCAACATACCAATGTAGTCGTTACCCACCATACATTCCGTGTACCGTTCACGAACCATGACGATAAGGTTTTCCTTTTCGCAGAAGCCGCAAAAAAACGGGTTTTCGCTGTGTTCATCTACGCCGAAAACAACCTCACTTTGACCTATGCGGAAAGAGTTTTTTATCTCATAGTTTTCCGCCATTCGTTTTGTCTGTTCCATTGCTCACATCTCCTTTTACTGAATTGTCGGTATGTAAAAGGGACGGCTTTTCAGCCGCCCCCACGGGTCACTTTTTCCTTGCGTTGCGGATTCTGAAATAGATCAGCAATGCGCCTACTGCCAAAAACAACCCTAAACCGATCATTGTTTTAACATCCACGGCTTACAACTCCTCTCTGCGTCTTTTTCTGCTATAAAGGGCAATACCAATAAGAGAAGCACCGGACAGACCCATCAAGCCGAACCAAAGAGGAAGATTACTGTTATCGCCCGTCTGCGGAGAGTCGGGTACTTCGGGTTCAGGTTCGGGTTTGCGTTCATTGTGCATCTCTACGATGGTAACGGAACCCTCGATTACTGCCGCCGTCTTATCTTCGGGGAGGATATAATCGGCGTTCTTATCGTCGGATACCTCGGATACAACATACTCGCCGTCAATGCGGAGGTTTTCAATGATGATTTCACCATTTGCATCGGTGGTGAACACTTCGTCATAACCGTTTGTGCCGGTGACACGGAAGGAGAAGCCTTCCACTACGCCGTCGGAGGAGGTCTTTACGATTTTAAGAGAGCCAACCTTGGCGGTGTTCACAAAGCCAATACCTGCTTCATTTTCAACAATGACGATTTCGCCGTCTGCGGTGATCTCAAAATAATAATAGCCGTCATCCTTATTGAAAAATTCGGGTGCGGTCTTTTCGTAAAGGAAATAGCCGTTATATCGCAGGTTATCCATACGGTAAACGCCCGTTTCTACTTCGGTCATTTCGCCTACGAGCTTGTCGATTTCCGCATTAAACTCGCCGTTGCTGTCCACGTCCACATAGATTTCAAACACGGCTCCCGTCAACTTGTTTTCGGGATAATCCTTATCAACCTTGGTGGTCTGCACGGAGCCGACAATAAAGCGGTTCTCAATAACGATTTCCACCGTTTCACCGTCCTCGCTTACCGTCACGGCATAACTGTTTTCGTTCAGCACGAAAGCGGGAGCCGCCTTGATTTCACGCACCACGTATCTGCCGAAAGGTACGTTTTCAAAAAGGAACACACCGATTTCGTTGCTCTCGCAGGTCATCAATGCGGTGTCTGCGGTAAACTCGGTTTCGTTCTCACGGAACAAGCCGAACAGCGCACCGCAGATGGCAAAGCCGTCCTCGTCCAATTTCTTGCCGAGAATGTTGCCACGGATGATCTTGTTTTCAATGGTAGCACCGTCATTTACGCTGATCTTAACGGTTTCGGTATCCTGTCCCGCATACTCAAAGACTACGGGATAAGCGGTATCGGAAAGAATATAATGAGCGTCGGTTGCGATTTCCTTGATATACACGCTTGCTCCCACGGGAAGATCTGTCATAAAGGCAATCTTGCCGTTTTCATCACAGTAGGCGGTTTCAACAAGTCCGTCCTTGGGGATAACCTTGCCGTCCTCGGCGGTCATATCCTCAGCCGCATACAAGCCAAACTGTACCTTGCTGATTTCACCCGTATTTCCGATGCCGAAAAGCTCGTCAATTTCAAGGTTCTTTACAAGGTCGATTTCCACCTTCTGTCGCTCATTGACAAAGGAGGCAGAGGTGCTTGTTACGGCAATTTCCTGTCCGGCATACACAAGCTCCACATCTACCTTTTCGCCGTTGAGCACCATTCCAAAGGGTGCTGTGATTTCGGAAATTTGGTATTTTCCGAGATAGAGTTCACGGCTTACGGCTGTTCCGTCTGCCGCAGTTGTTATAGTGTCAACGACCTCGCCCTTGGTATAACGGGTCGTGCCGTCAAGGGTCACAATGTCCTCGGCTGCGGTGATTTCATATACCGCACCTGCAAGACCCTTAATTTCGTAAACGGGCTGATACATACCGTCCTGCTCGGTAACAGAGGAAAAGACCTCGCCCTGTTTGGTAACGGTAATCGTGCCTTTCTGTGCATAGTTCAACTTTTCCACTACAACAAGGTCACTTGTGCCGTCCACCTTGAAATCTACGGGAGTGGTATCAAGGACGTATTCACCCGTAGCGGAAATGGTTTCTTCTATAATCTGATAATTGCCGTAAGGGAGAGAGTGCGGAAGCATCAACATACCCGTTTCATCGGTGTAGTACACCTCAATATCCACAGGAGTAGGATAATTGATACGCTGTACCACAAATTCGCCCGTGTCGGTATTCAGCACCTTAAAGCCAATGCCCGCCGCAGGAATAACCTTGCCTGTTTCGGCATCCTTTTTCACGATCTGAATGTCGGACTCAAATACAGCATTATTGATAATAAAGCGGTAGATTTTCTCGTCGGTGTCGATGCTGACCTCAAAGGCGGGTAACAGTTCTTTGCCCTCCCAACCCTTGATTTGCTTTACTACATACACGCCGTAGGGCAGTTCCACCTCGGCAACGCCCGTTTCGTCAATTACAAGGATTGCTTTTTCCTCGTCCTTGCCGTTTTCAAAGCTGCCTGCACTTTTCAAGTAAACCTCAAATTCTGCACCAACTTCGGGAGTTTCAATTTGGGTCTTACCGTCATCGGTGTGTTTTACAAGGGCAATCGTACCTTTGATAATATCCTCATACACGTCGATATACTCGGTATTGAGTTCTACGGTGTAGTTACCGGGATATGCGTCCACGTAATACTCATAGGGGTCAAGCAAGTAACCCTCGGACGGTGAAATCTCCTGCAAGTAATAGTAGCTGCCGTCGCACGGATAATAGTCGGTCAAGAAATAGCCGTTTTTATCCGTGGTGTAGGTGTCAAGCAACACGCCGTTTTTGAACACGCCGTACACCGCACCTTCAAGAGTTGCGTCGCCTTGGGTTTCTCCGTATGGCCAACCGTATTCGGTGACGAGCATATCGGAGTCAACCGCAAGGGTCATAGGGACAGCTTCTTCAAAATTATCGTCACCAAAGTAAATATCGGCATCCACCTTGAATACGTCGGCTCTCCATTTCTTCAAGATGTTTTTAACCGTTGCACCCGTGACCTCGTTCCACTTAACGTCAACATTCTGCGCTTCGGGGAGCACGTAACGCATAGCCACGTTTTCCTCGGTCAGTACATATCCCGTACCGATCAGCACGTCGTTAAACATTGCAACGCCTGTATGGTCGGTTTTGGCGGTGAGATTGATAATTGCTCCCGAAAGAGAAGTGCCTTTCAGACGGAAAGTAACACCCTCCACAAAGCCGTCCTCAGAGGACTTTGTGACCTTAACACTACCTCTTTTGAGTTCGTTATAAAAGGATTTCTCGGTCTCTTTCTGCCATTCGATAACAGCGGTCTGTGCATCGGGAATGATATATTTTTCCTCGACGTTCACTTCCTCCAAGGTATAGGCGGTGTGTCCTGTAATAAGCACATCCTTGAAAGTAGCAACACCGTTTTTATCGGTCACGGCAAACTGCTCCACCGTATGCCCCGAAAGGGATGTGCCGGAGAGCTTAAACTGTACGCCCTCCACCATATTGTCCTCGCTGGTCTTTACCACTTTCAATTCGCCACGCTTCAAGGTGTTATTGAAAGTGA
>JAZPXL010000031.1:0-7778 GCA_045543615.1 Eubacteriales bacterium | reverse complement strand
TTTGGTTACGGATTTTACAGCTTGGCGATAAAATTTAACCGTAGCCGAGAGAATCCGACAGAAAAAAGTCAATAATAAATCAAAGGAGATTTTGAAGATGAAAAAGATTATTAGTTTACTCACAGTAGCGGTTTTGCTCGTATGCGCGCTTACCGGTTGCGGCGGTAACAAAGAAGCAGTCGCAACAGACGGCTCCACATCTATGAACAAGGTTATCGGTGCTTTGGGCGAAGCCTTTGAAAATGAAACAGGTATTACCGTAACCTACAACGCCACCGGCTCGGGCGCAGGCATTCAGGCAGTGCAGGAAGGCAGATGCGACATCGGTCTTGCAAGCCGCAATCTCAAGGATGAGGAAAAGGCAAAGGGACTCGAAGGAACTATTCTTGCATTCGACGGCATCGTAATAATTGTAAATCCTAACAACCCTGTTTCTGACCTCGATGTTGAAACCATCGCAAAGATCTACACCGGCGAAATCAAGAACTGGAAAGAAGTTGGCGGCAACGATGCGGAGATCGTGCTCATCGGTCGTGAAGCAGGCAGCGGCACAAGAGATGGATTTGAGGATATCACCGATACAAAAGACAAATGTGATTACCGTCAGGAACTCACCTCTACCGGCGATGTTATCACTACCGTTGCAAGCAACCCCGGTGCAATCGGTTATGCTTCTCTCGCTTCTGTTAAGGATACCGTAAAGGTACTGACTGTCGGCGGTGTTGTTGTAAGCGAAGAAACCATTAAGAACGGTAGTTATGTGGTACAGCGTCCCTTCGTTCTCGTAACCAAGAAGGATGCTAAACTCTCCGAGAGCGCTCAAAAGTTCTTTGATTACATTACTTCCGAAGCAGCAAACGAGATCATCAGCGGCGCAGGTGTCGTTCCTGCAAAATAGCCCCAAAAATCTTCGATTTTCGGGGACCCCATGTCCCCGGTTTTTACGAATTTAATTGTATTTTTATTAAAGGATTATAAATGAAGAAAAACAGATTATTTGAGAATATCGTACACGGCATATTTCTCATACTCGGTTTAATAACCGTCGGCTGTGTTCTGCTCATTACGGTATATCTGATTATATCGGGTATTCCCGCCATTAAGGAAATCGGACTTTTTAATTTCCTTTTCGGCAAAGAGTGGGCATCCACTGCCGCCGAGCCGAAATACGGAATACTGCCTTTTATACTGACAAGCGTGTACGGAACAGCTGGTGCAATATTGATTGGCGTGCCAATCGGCTTTTTTACCGCAGTGTATCTTTCCAAAGTGGCAAACAAGAAGGTCAGAGCCGTTATTGAAGCCGCTGTCAACCTGCTCGCAGGTATTCCTTCGGTTGTATACGGTCTTGTGGGTATGCTCGTACTCGTGCCGGCGGTACGTGAGATTTTTAACGTACCGGACGGGGCAAGCTTGCTTTCCGCAATTATCGTGCTTGCCATTATGATTCTGCCAAACATTATAAAAGTGTCTATCACAGCGTTGGATGCCGTACCGAAGGAGTATGAGGACGCATCCCTTGCTCTTGGCGCAACGCCGACCGAAACCTTTTTCAAGGTGTCTGTTCCTGCCGCAAAAAGCGGTATCGCTGCCGCTGTTGTGCTCGGCGTCGGTCGTGCCATCGGTGAAGCAATGGCGGTTATGATGGTTGCGGGTAACGTGGCGAATCTGCCTTCACTCTTTGAGAGTGTCGGTTTCCTTACCACAGCCGTTGCAAGCGAAATGGCATATTCAAGCCCCGGTAGCTTGCAGAGAAACGCTCTGTTTTCCATTGCCCTTGTACTGTTCCTGTTTATTATGCTGATTAACGCTACGCTCAATTTCTTCCTCAAGAGAAATAAGGAGAAATAAGATGAATAAGAGAAAAATTTATATCGGTTTCATGCGTGGCGCAATGATCGCTTGTACCGCACTTACGGCTGCACTTGTACTGTTTCTGCTTGTGTATGTGCTTATAAACGGCATCCCGAACATCACGTGGGAACTGCTCTCTACTAAGCCGAGCTACTTAACCGAGAGAATCGGTATTTTACCCGACATTCTAAACACAGTTTATATCGTACTTGCTACGCTTGTTATCGTGCTTCCCCTTGGTGTAGGTGCGGCGATTTATCTTACCGAATATGCCAAGAATAAAAAGTTAGTGGCAATGATCGAGTACGCTGCTGAAACCCTTTCGGGTATTCCGTCTATCATATACGGTCTTGTGGGTATGCTGCTCTTTTCAAATAATTTTGGAACAAGCCTTCTCGCAGGTGCGCTGACGCTCGTTATTATGAATTTACCTACAGTAATGAGAACTACTCAGGAGAGCTTAAAAACCGTTCCGCAGAGCTACCGTGAAGGTGCTTTCGGCTTGGGCGCAGGTAAATGGCGTGTGGTCCGCACCGTAGTTCTTCCCGGATGTGTGGACGGCGTGATCACAGGTTGTATCCTTTCTGTCGGCCGTATCCTTGGTGAGTCGGCGGCACTGCTCTTTACCGCAGGCTTTGCTCATGCTCTCAACGGTATTTTTACGGGATTGACTTCTCCCGGTGCAACCTTAACTGTTGCCCTTTATGTGTATGCCAAAGAGGAAGGCGAGTTCGGAGTTGCCTTCGCTATTGCCGCAATTTTGATGATACTGACATTACTGATAAATCTGTCTGCCACGTTGGTGGGCAAATACTTTGGAAAAAGGAGAAATATATGAGCGAGAGAAATACCCCAAACAACCATTCGGTTGTTCAGGGACCCCATATAATTACCGCCAAAGACCTGTGCCTTTGGTACGGCGACAATAAAGCCTTAAAAGATATAAATATTGCCATTCCCGAAAAGAGCATCACGGCGCTGATCGGCCCTTCGGGTTGCGGTAAGTCCACGTTCCTTAAAACCCTTAACCGTATGAATGACCTTATACCGATTGTAAAAATCACGGGTGAAGTTTGCTATAACGGACGCAACATATTCGATAAGGATGTGGATGTAAACGAACTGCGCCGTGACGTCGGTATGGTGTTCCAAAAACCAAATCCCTTCCCGATGAGTATTTACGATAATATCGCATACGGCCCCCGTACACACGGCATCACAAGCAAGGTAAAGCTTGATGAGATCGTAGAGCAGGCGCTCAAAGATGCGGCTATTTGGGACGAGGTTAAGGACAGACTTAAAAAGAACGCTCTCGGTCTTTCGGGCGGTCAGCAGCAGCGTTTGTGTATTGCCCGTGCCCTTGCTGTTGAGCCCAAAGTATTGCTTATGGACGAGCCGACGAGCGCACTTGACCCGATTTCCACTTCACGAATTGAGGAACTTGCATTGCAATTAAAGGAAAAATATACTATAATTATAGTGACTCATAATATGCAGCAAGCGGTTCGTATCTCTGACAATACGGCATTTTTCCTTCTTGGAGAGTTGGTGGAATTCGGCGAGACCGAGAAATTGTTCTCACAGCCGGTTGATAAGCGCACCGAGGATTACATTACAGGAAGGTTTGGTTGATATTATGAGAAGCAGATTTGATGAGCAATTAGTTACGCTGAACAAGAAAATGATCGAAATGGGCGCACAGTGCGAGGAGCTTATCTCCCTTGTAGCCAAAGCCTTGTTGAACGGGGACGTTGAAGGCGCAAGAAAAGCGAAAGAGCAAGGTCACGAAATTGACCAAATGGAGCGAGAGATAGAAGCAATTTGCTTAAAGCTCTTGCTTCAACAACAGCCCGTAGCAAAGGATCTTCGTGTGATTTCCGCCGCCCTTAAAATGATTACCGATATGGAAAGAATCGGAGATCAGGCAGAAGATATTGCCGAGATAATCCCGTTCCTTGACGGAAGAACAGGTGCAGAGTTTGCCGACTTTAAGCCTATGGCAGAAGCAACCTGCAAAATGGTTACCGACAGCATTGATGCTTACGTAAATCAGGACGTTGCTCTTGCCAAAGCCGTAGCCGAGCACGACGACGTTGTGGACGATGCCTTCGGCAGAATGAAAGATACGTTAATAAAAATGATATCCGAAAACAAAGCAGACGGAGAATACGCCGTGGACCTTTTGATGATTGCGAAGTATTTTGAGCGTATCGGCGACCACGCTGTGAATATTGCAGAGTGGGTTGAGTTCTCTGTAACGGGTATTCATAAGGGAGAGTAAAGTATGATTTGGTGTGTTGATGACGACAATACCATACGTGAAATTGAGGTTTATACGCTCACGCAAACGGGCTTTAAGGCTCGTGGCTTTGCCGACGGCGTTTCTATGCTCGAAGCCTTAAAAACCGAAATTCCGGAGCTTATTATCCTTGATATTATGATGCCGGAAATGGACGGACTCGAAGTTCTTAAAAAGCTCCGAACTGACGCAGCATATAAAGATATTCCCGTAATTATGGCGACTGCCAAAGGCACCGAGATGGATAAGATCGGCGGACTTAATTCAGGTGCAGACGATTATCTCGTAAAGCCCTTTGGGGTTATGGAAATGGTTGCCCGTGTAAAAGCGGTGCTTCGCCGTACTACAAAGGAAGAAACAACGGGCGATATTACAGTAGGCAATATCACATTAAAGGAAACCGAGCATAAGGTTATCGCAGACGGCGAAAAGGTTGAACTTACCCATAAAGAATTTGAGATGCTGAGGCTCTTTATGCAGAATCCGAATATGGTATTCTCCCGTGATAAGCTGATGAGCGAAATTTGGGGTATGGATTATATCGGTGAAACCCGTACAGTCGATATGCACATTAAAACCCTTCGACAAAAGCTCGGTAATGCCGGCGGTCAGATCAAGACGGTTATCGGTGTTGGGTATAAGTTGGAGAACGAAGCATGACAAAAAAGATATTTCACTCCATATTTACCGTTGCACTCGTGGTGCTCCTTGCAAGTATCGGCATTGCAACAAGTTTTTTATATGATTATTTCAATGATTCTCAGGTAAAGCAGTTAAAGGCTGAACTGTCTCTTGTTGCTGATACTGTCAACAAAGTCGGTGTTGAGTATTTTGAAAATTTCGACTCCACCGTATTCCGCTTTACCGTTGTGGATACCGACGGTACTGTGCTTTATGATACTCAGGTAAATGCCTCTGAAATGGAGAACCACGCAGACCGTGAGGAAATTGCCGAAGCATTTAAGACCGGTACAGGCAGCAGCGCCCGTAATTCTTCAACTTTAACAGAAAAAACTTTTTATGAAGCCGTTCGTCTTGAAAACGGCGACGTGCTTCGTATTTCGGTAAGTCAGCTTACGGTTGGTGCATTAATTCTCGGTATGCTCCCCGCCATTATTGCTATTATTTTGATTGCAGGGGTGGTTGCGGGTATTCTTTCTCACACCATGGCAAAGAAGGTAACCGAGCCTTTGATGCAGCTTGATTTGGAGAATCCGTCCGAGAACAGCACCTACGAAGAACTAACTCCCATACTCACCAAGGTTCACAGACAGCACAAGCAAATTAAAGCGCAAATGGAAGCCCTGCGCCGTAAATCCGATGAGTTCGAGCAGATCGTTTCTTCGATGAACGAAGGTCTTGTGCTCCTTGATGAACACGGTATGGTGCTCAGTATGAACAAGGCGGCGAAGAAAATATTTGCCGTAAAAAAGGATGTTAAAGGCAGCGATTTCCTGCTTGTTGACCGCACAAGCAAAATGAGCAAAGCGATTTGGAATGCCCTTGACGGCAACCACAGCGAATACACCGAAGAACGAAACGGCAGCGAATATCAGTTTACCGTTAATCCCATCGAATCGGACGGCAAGGTTCTTGGTGCAGTTATTCTTGTGTTCGATATCAGCGACCGTGCTTTTGCCGAGCGTAACCGTCAGGAGTTCACCGCAAACGTTACCCACGAGCTGAAAACACCGCTTCAATCCATTATCGGAAGTGCAGAGCTTCTTGAAAACGGACTTGTTAAGCCCGAAGATACCGCAAGGTTTGTCGGCAACATCCGCAAGGAAGCAACAAGGCTTGTGTCTCTTATCAACGATATTATTCGCCTTTCTCAGCTTGACGAGAACAACGAACCTGCAACCGAAACCGTAGAACTGACAGAGGTTGCAAAAGAAGTCGTCGAGGTGCTTACCGCATCGGCGACCAAGAGAAACGTTGAGCTTATCATAGAGGGCGAACCGCAAACCATTTTCGGTGTGCGCCGTTATATTTACGAGATTATTTATAATCTTTGCGATAACGCTATCCGTTACAATGTGGATGGCGGCAAGGTCGAGATTAAAATCGGTAAGGATAACGGACGAGCAGTAGTATCTGTAAAAGACACCGGCATCGGTATTGCACCCGAACATCAAAGCCGTATCTTTGAACGCTTCTACCGTGTAGATAAAAGCCATTCCAAAGAAACCGGCGGCACGGGCTTAGGACTTTCTATTGTAAAACACGCTGTACAATACCATGGCGGCAAGGTGATGCTTGATAGCGAAGTCGGCAAAGGAACTACAATTACAATTGTATTTTAATAACTACTGCGGCAACTTCGGACACGAGGAGCAAAAGCCATAACCAAAGCAAAAGACGGCACTTATAAGTGTCGTCTTTGTGTGTTCAAGGGGGGATAATTCATTATAATAGCTTGTCTAATTCTTTTGCCAACCTTGTTTTCAACGCCTGCAATTCCTGCTCGGACGGACGGTTATCGGGGCTGTACATCATTTCTCTCGGATACCACCACACAGGTCCTTTTCCGTTGTTTCCGTAGCCTTCCAAATCACCGCTAACTCTCGGGAACAAATGCCAATGAAGATGTGTGTCGCCGTTTCCCAATAACTCGTAATTCATCTTTTCTGCACCAAAAGCTTTGCTCACGGCTTCTGCAACTATCGACATCTCTTCTAAAAACCTCATCTTTGCAGAATGCTCCAGCTGAAACAACTCGGTTTTATGTTCCTTACAGAGAAACAGTGTATATCCCTTGAAGTGTTGATTGTCGCCGATGACAACATATCCTGTTTCGAGTTCCTTGACAAACCAAGGGTTTGATTCCTCTTTGATCATATTTATTCTGTCGCATATCATACACATAATATCTCACCGCCGAATTTATGACGTATCGTCCGTCCCTATTATACAACCGCACCCGCCCTTTTTCAAGTACAAAAGAACAAATACAAATAGTTGCACCGCAGTAAACAAAGCAAAAGACGGCACTCACAAGTGTCGTCTTTGTTTGTTTACAAAAATGGAAAATCAGGCTTGTTTATAGAGAACTCTTTTGACTTTTATAATGTTTTCTTCCACCGTATCGGCGCCGTCCAAATGCAGAAGCTCGCACGAAAGAAGGGTTTGCCAATTATCATGCTTAACTTTGCTTCTCACATTCATTCCTCCGGTGTCATAGGATTTTGCCCATTCAACAAATTCCAGGTGTTGCCTATGCATATCTCCACCCGGCTCGATACGTTTGCCATATCGTTCTTTTTCTCGTTGTATCAATCGCGAAATACGTACCGTAGGTTCAATTTCAATTCGTATAGCTAAAGTAAAGTAGGGAATCAAAACATCTCCCCAATCCACAAGAGAACCGGATATTACAACGTTGTCGAAACTATTGATGTCTTTCATCATCAGTTTTATCCGTTCTTCACAAGGACGCTTGATTGTGTATTTCGGTTCTGTTGGCATCCAAAAATAATCGTCTGTATCCATCAGTTTATAACCGAATTCCTCGCAAATCTTTTTTCCAAGTGTCGTTGTTCCGGAACCGGATGCCCCAAAGATATGGATCACATTTTTCATACAACGCACCTCCATCAATTCTCTACATACTCCCATTATACAACCG
>JAZPXL010000030.1:0-2396 GCA_045543615.1 Eubacteriales bacterium | reverse complement strand
ACTCAAAACGGAGTGGGAGTGACCCACGGTATCCGAAAAAGCCTTGATATATAAGGGTTTTTCGGCTTCCCAAAGGCTTCCTGCGGACAAATTAAGGACATGGCTCCTTTAGGGAGAATAATGTCAAAGCGTTATTACGCTCTCAAATCTAACTGTTTTTGGTTGGATTTGAGAGCGTTTTTTATTCTTTATCCACCCATTTCTCTCACGTCTCTGGCAAGCGCCAAAATAAAAAATTCTCGTTGAGGACAAGTGAGGACACAAAAGACCGTTGATTTTTCTCCGGTAAATGTCCTAACAAGTGAAGGATAAAAATTCCGTACACTTTCTTAGGAGGATTTTAATATGGCAGAAAGATTGCGGAAACGGGCGCACGGGTGATTATCTTAGATCCGATGCAAGCCTATATCGGCGCAAGAGTGGATATGAACCGAGCAAACGAAGTCCGTGCCATTCTCTCTCAGCTCGGCAGAATTGCGGAGAAATACAGTTGTGCGATTATCCTTGTGGGGCACTTGAACAAAGCGCAGGGCAACAAATCCAATTACAGAGGTCTTGGCTCGGTGGACTCTCAAGCAACGGCAAGAAGTGTTCTTGTTGTCGGCAGAGTAAAGGACAAGCCGGAGATACGAGTGGCAGCACATCAAAAATCTTCTCTCGCACCGGAGGGCAAGCCTATCGCTTTTGAACTGAGCGAAGCCAACGGTTTCCGCTGGCTCGGCCACTACGATATTTCTATCGACGATCTTCTCAGCGGCGTCAGCCGTGAGAAAAAATCCGATATAGCTGAAAGGCTTATCGTTGACTGCCTTTCCGATGGAAAGTATCTGCAACAGACCTTGCTACAAAAAGCAAAGAGTTTGGGGATTTCCAAATGAGTGCTTGACGAAGCAAAGAAAACACTGAACGTACGGTCTGTGAAGGAAGGCAGTCAGTGGTATTGGCAGTTACCCGAAAAAGAGTATGGCGACCTGTAAGGTTGCAACATTGCAGAGGTGCGAGACTTTCGCAATCTTGCAATGTTCTTTTTCGGAAGGTATGCCAATACCAAGTTTAGGCGGGGTGCAGGGTGCCCTTTTCAAAGGGCGGCACTGCTGGGGTGTTGTCCGCAGACAACGGGGCAACGCCCCATAACCCCCTCGGAGAGCGCAATGGCACCTTTTGATAGACGAAGGCTGTCGAAAATGCTTTTGCGTTACTTTTGACAAAAGTAACAAAACCCGCCGCACGGCGGCGAAAGAAAAAGGAAGTGATTATTTGAAAAGAACGATAAGCGGAATGGTCGAAAAAGGCTCGCTCAGACACAACAATCGCACCTTTCACGCAGGCAACGTTGACCCCGAAAGGTCGCACCAAAACATTGCCTACTGTGATGAAAATATCCGTGATATTTACCACGAATTGTTTGATGAAGCACTCGAAAAATACAATGCCAAGCAAACGAGAGCTGACCGAATGATAGATGATTATTACGAAAAAATACGCTTCGGAAAGCAAGAAAAACCATTCCACGAAATTATAATGCAGATTGGAGATTGGGAAAACACCGCCGTCGATAGCGACACAGGAAAGCTCGCCACCGAGATACTTGACGAGTATATGAAAGGTTTTGCCGAGCGTAATCCCAACCTCAGAGTGTTCTCGGCGCACCTGCATTTGGATGAAGCAACACCCCACTTACACAACGACTTTGTACCCTTTAACAAGTCCGACGGTAAGCGTGGGCTTGAAACAAGAGTATCCCTTAAGCAAGCGTTAAAGGCTCAAGGATTTGTCGGCGTTCACAAGAAGGACAGCGAGTGGGCAAGGTGGATACAAGCCGAAAAAGAACAGCTCGCTGCTATTATGGAACGGCACGAAATTGAGTGGGAACACAAAGGAATGGAACGTCCGCACCTTGATGTTCTTGATTATAAATTGCAGGAACGTCAGCGAGAATTAGCGGAGTTGGATGCGGTTGTCAAAGAGAAAACCGACGAGGCAAATATCCTTGAAAAGCAGATTGAAAATCTCACCGAGAGCGCAAAGGTTATCACGACTATCTCACAAAATTTTGAAAACGAGCCTGAATATCAGTTGCCCGAACCTACGACAATGATGTCAGCACGGAGCTATAAAACCAAGTTTGTCGATCCGCTGATAAAGCGGTTAAAGGCACTTGTTATTAAAACTCTGAGTCGGTATTTTGAGGCGAGAACTGATTTTGAACGGTGGCGCACCGCCAACCACTCGCTTGCGAGTAGCAACGAGAGATTGAAAAATCGGGTGGCGGCTTTAGAAAATAAAAATGAATATCTCCGTGAAGATCTGCGTGATTACAAACTGCTCCGAAAGGTATTCGGCAGCAGACAGATTGACAATCTGCTTGAACAAGCAAGAGCAAGCAAAGGTAAACG
>JAZPXL010000029.1:0-1657 GCA_045543615.1 Eubacteriales bacterium | reverse complement strand
ATGTAAAGAAGATATTCTTTTTCTTACGATGTGTGTATAATAGATGAACGGTACACTTATTAAGGCGATCGATAGCGTCGGGGATCCACCTCTTCCCATTCCGAACAGAGAAGTTAAGCCCGTCAGCGCCGATGGTACTGCGAAGATTCGTGGGAGAGTAGGTCATCGCCACTTTTTAGAGAGAGAGCTTCAAGCAATTGGGGCTCTCTTTTTTTTGTTGTTAATCCCCCTTGTCTGTTCGGGCCGATGGTACTGCGAAGATTCGTGGCTCACCGGCAAAGTCTGGGGGCTCACCTGCAAAAGTTGGGGGGCTATGCAAAAAGTTGAGTCAATCTATAAAAGAAGAACTTTAAGTCGGTAACACCTCTAAGCTGTGCTCTGAATGCTTTGATTTTAGCATTAAAACTTTCAGCAAAAGCATTTGTTGAACGATTGACGAAGTAGTTGAGTATTTCCTCATAATGTTCGTATATTGTTCCAGCAATTGTATTGAATGACACAAAGCCACTATTATCAACCTTGTCGTACCAACGTGCCAATTGAAGCCTTGCCTGATCCTTTGTAAATCTGCGTGAGAATATCATTCTTAAGGACTGTGTGAGCGAGTAAGCCTCTTTCAAGTCCGGATATTGTGCAAAAAGAATTGCTGCCCTCTCTTTTTGTGATTTGCTCCATTTTTCCGGTGATTTAAACAGCAAATATCTGCTGCGTGCAAGCAGTTGCTTCTTCGTATCTCCATTTGGGAATACAAATGGATGATATTCCTTGCCGCTCCATTTTGCATTTTCCTTGGCATCGGTTTCTTCCTGTATTGCATCCCAACGGTGCTTTATGCGCAGTTCTTGTACAGCTTCGCAAGCTTCTTTTTGAACGTGAAAACGGTCAATAACCTTTATTGCGGAGGGGAAGCAACGTGTTACGATGCGGTTCATACTATTTGACATATCAAGCGTAACCTCCTTTACCAACCGCCTGTGCTTTTCGGGTATCCTGTTGATTATTGCAATGATATCATCAGACTTGACGCCTTCTATCATTGCAACAAGAGTACCTTTCTTCCCTCTGGCATCGGGGTTGGATATTATGGTGTAAAGTTCTCCATTACTCATCGAGGTCTCATCTATGCAAAGGCGAGGACCTATGTTCTTGGCAAAAAGCAACCATTTGTCGGCATGCTCTTTTGCGCTCCACGATTCGTAATCGCTCAGATGATGTTTATAAGAACGCTCTATCTCATCGCCGTTTATATGGCATAACGGTTCAAGCGAACGGGCCGATTGGGGATATGTCTCCAGGTAATGCTTTTAAAAAAGCCGCAAACTCCATTGAGTAGCGGGTGCCTTTGTAAGTGGTGTCATAGCTGTTGGTAAAATACTCGTCAGTGGTGTGGTCGTACCATTTGCGACGACGTACCTTAAAATTGACACGCTTGTCGCGAAGAGGAAAGTCTCGCACTGTTACTGCATCAAGAAAACCCTTGGACTCTATCTTATGGCCTTGGCGTTCTACAGGAAGGTTGTCAAACTCATCAAGTGAAATCTCGACATCGCTATCATTGCTGGTGATACCTGTAATCTTGAAGTTTTCAATGAAACCTGATGGCAATATCAAACGGGCTAATTCCAGTAGTATTTTTTCGTCCTGCATAGTACTTTAT
>JAZPXL010000028.1:0-13928 GCA_045543615.1 Eubacteriales bacterium | reverse complement strand
CTATGTCGCTTGTGTAAACTGTGCTGGCAAGGCTTTTCATAGCCTCGAGAGATCCACCTACCAGCTCATCCTCGTTGATAAGATAATAGAGCATTTCCTCTCCGTTGATATTAAAGCTCTTTGTAATCATCTTTTGACCCTCTCCATCGGGAACAAAGCGAATAACAAAATCTCCATATAACAAACCGGCCGCAGGCACATTAAAGCTGTAATCTGCAATCAGTGCAGCTGTACCAACAAGTCGATTGACTTCACCAATGGTTATTTCTTTACCACCGGCAGATATACCGAGAGCAAATGACGGAACAATCATCGTGAGTATCAAAACTACAACGACTATACTCTTAAATAATTTATTTTTAATTGTTTTTCCTCCTATATTATTTTAGTTTTATTTGTCGAAATGATAAAAAGGATTTTACACAGCTCTGCGTCTGCGTGAGAGAGCAACCGAAACTGCGACAAGCGAAAGTGTGGCAACTACGGTCAGCATTACAATCTGCTCAAACGAAGCGTCAGCGGTGTTGGGCGCGCCTGAGCTTGTGCCGTCCTCACGAGGTTTAAATATTTCTCCAAGTCCCTGAGGAATGTAGAGCGTGCTGACAGCTGTTGTAAAGTCACAGTCGGCGATTCTCCAGCCATCCTTTGTCTTGAGAAATTTGCACTCAACCCAAGCATTTGCCACATTATCACCAAGTATGCATCCAACAGAAACGCTTGCTTCGTCAGAGGATGTGCTATTAAGCTTTGCTATGATAGATTCTGGGGATAAAGTCTCCATATCGTGAACGATGAATAGCTGTCTGTATACCGTTTGATACATATAGAGCTCTCCCTTTTCGTTGCGATAAAACAAAGGTGTTTCGTAGTCCTTTCCCACTCCATTTTGTGAATAAGAGTGAACAATAGTAGCCGAAGAACTCATTTTAAGATACATATCATCGGTATATATAGATTTCGCAAATTCCTCCATACCACTCAAAGAGCCCCCCATCATTCTATCTTCTTTTATTCTCATATATCTTCTAGAATCGCTTTGAGGAAAACCCTCAGGCACAACCGTGTCATTCATATCGGGCTTAAGAGTATACATTACTTCAAGCGAATCAAAGGTATAATATGACAGCTCTATTGCATCAACGATAAGATTTTTTGCCTCATCAAGCGTCAAAGTCTTGTCGTTTACAGAGAACGATGAAAAAATAAATGTAGGAATAATTAACAAAAGGGAGAGAATTAGAGCCAACGGCTTTTTTGTTACAGCAAAAATTGTGTTATTCATAGCACACCTCCATAATACAAAAATTCGAATAGTTTTTTGAGCTTGGAAAGTTTATTGCCAATATAAGAATGAAACATAGGGCAAGAACTGACTAAAAGGTATAGCGAAGACACCATTTAAATCATTATTATAATGACAATTAGAAATTATCACCCTATCGGAATTAGCATCATAGCCAATAATACAAACATAATGTGCAGAACCAGTTCCCTCTGTATATGGAGGTCCTGCGCTACTAACCATACAGGCGGCCGGATATCCTTTTTCCAAGGATGATATGATACGACTCTTCAAATTTTGCTTGTCTTGATCGGAAAAACCCGACTCCGGTCTGATCATACAAGACATATTAAAAGAATTATTGTCGTATGTTAAACCATTGATATAGTTATGGAAATCCAATTGCCAAGCTGAGCTATTTAGTTCATTATTTGTATCAATAATAATTCTTTTAGTCTGTTCATGAATGCTATCGCCGGATACACAGACACCTTTACTCAACAATAATTGTAGGATTGTGGCATATCCACACCAAAAGTTGGTGGTTTGTTTGATAACCGGCACATCTACACCAAGCTGATTGAACTTCCATAGATCATTACCATCATCTGAAAATGACTCCGAAAGAGACAGTGGCTCATCGCCATTGTATGTCAACACATAGGTTTCTGCAGATGGAGAATAAAAAATAATTCTGTAATATCTTGTAGTAATATTGTTTTCAACAACATCTACCGGATATAGAATCAAATTTGAGCCTTCAGCGTCATAGCTCTTTGTGCATACGAAAGGCGACTGCTCTGTTTCGCTTGCTTGGCTCGACTCGCCGCCTGAGCCTTCTGTTTCATCTGCTTGGCTCGACTCGCCGCCTGAGCCTTCTGTTTCATCTAAAAAGTCGATGTTAAGAGTGTTGTTTTGCTGATCGAGAGTGGTAACGGAATAATTATTTAATACTTGGAGTTTGTTATTTATAGCATCTGAAAGACTATTGGTGTTTCCTCCTGCGGCAATTATTTGTTCAATTTCTGACTGGGTTAAACTATTAGATGCGTCAGGAACATTTAGATATTGAAATGTAGCAAGAGTAGCAGTTAGCTTGTATCCGCCATTTACTCTATTGATTAAAAAAGCTCGTGAAATATCATCCCATTTCTCTGAACCTTTTGCGCTGTCAGATGAAAGCTGTTCAACAACAATATTGTTTGACTCTGCATTATATACGTTGGAGACAGCATTTGCTTGCATCGTCAAATACTTGGTAGGAGCATTTTTGGGATGTATGGTATATGTTATATCTTCACTAAACCAAGACCCTTCGTGAACCAATACTATTAGCTTGGGAGATCTTAAACCGGTATATTCATCTCTGCAATATAGTTCGTAAGTCCCTTCGTTATATGGAAATCCAGAGGAGCTATTAGGTACTGAGTTTCCTGCCGCATCTTCCCACTTATAATTATAATACGATGCGTTTTCCGGATACGGTGCAACCATTTCGTCTAACGAGAACAACTCGTTGTAATACGCATAATTGATTATCGTTGTTATACTCGTCAGCGGCACAAAGGTTTGATGGTTGGTGAGTATCCACTGGCATCTTTCAAGCGGAACTGTGCTGTTGTCCACCGAGCCGAAGCTTGGGTCAAGCAGATATTCCAGGGTGTAGTCAAAGAAGTAGATAAATGTGCTGCCGTCTTCATTGTTTTCTATTAAAATTTCCCATTTCTGATTTGTAGCACCTGCCTCAGCCGCGGTACAGCTTACTCTGCCATCTGAATAAGTCAATCTCTGCATCTGTCTTGCAAGAGGTGTCAGCGTGTATATATACGTTGAGTTGACATACTCATAAGAGATGAGCCACTTGCAGAGAGGAAGATAAATTGACGGCGATGTGGTAAGTCGTGCGCTCGGATTGAGCATCATATATCTATTTGTTCCGTTGTTCTTGAGCGCATATTCGCCTGCAACAGTCGAATATGTCAGGCTCATAACGGAAGCCTGCGGTGTTCGTGATGCGAGAGAGCTTGCTGTTGCAACACCGCTTACCTCTGCGCATTCTATTCTTAGTTCTTCACCACTCGCCTCGCCGTTTGCCAACGCTTTAGCCTGTGATGTGATGTCAACACCGTCTGCCGAAAGCCGTCCCTGTGTGAGAGTGGATATCTCACAGCGTGCTATCTGATAATCCATTATTCTGTTATCAGATGAAGTGCCAAGTCTTTTAGCTATGATGTTGTCTTTATTTATTACAATCTCGCCACCACTGCTTACAAGTGCAGCCGTGGATGTTGAGGAGATAGATAAATTCTTCACCTTCTGCGAGAAGAGATATATTGTTTTTGAGCCGTCTCTGTTTTGGAACATAACTGTATAGTCATCAGTTTCCTGCTCATACAGACGGTTGACGTGTCCACGTTCCTCTGCCAGCTCTGCGCTTATGGCAAATGGCAGATCGCCCGCATTAAGTGTGGCATCCTTTAGCTCTGAGAAAGTCAGGTCGCCCTCTTCAAGAGTAAAGGTGAACGGAACTTCTTCGACAGTTTCGTATTTCGAAAGCTCATCGTCGATAGCGGCCGTGAATATTGGAACGAGGCTCAGGATCATTGATACTGCAAGTATCATTGATAGAAGCTTCTTTGAAAATTTCTTGTTGTTTTTCATAACTTTTCTCCTTTACATTTTATTCTTGATTTTTTGATTTGTGTGCCCGAAGATACGGGCGGAAAACCTTTCTGCCTCAAATTTTTTGGGCTTTTTTAATTGTTCATCGGATTCACCTCCATAAGTCTGCGTCGCTCACATATAAAAACAAGTGTGACGGGCGACAAGAAATTTTGATTTTTCTTTTTTGAAAAATCAATTTTAGGTTTGGGCTTTTGTAAAGGAAAAGTTTGCCTCTATATATATTATAAAGCAAAGCGTTCCATTTGTCAACACAAAAGTTGCAAAAAGATGCACAAAAGTTGCAAAAGCTCGGGGGATCAAATATGGCCTTGAAAAAAGCTTATTATCCCCTCATTAATATAAGACAAATTAGCTTGAATTTTTGTGACAAGGTTTTTTTATTTTTTCAAAAATTCTTTTATTATTGTTTGTTTTGATGGCAAGAAAATGGAACAAACAAGAAGTGCTTACATAATATAACAAAAAAATATTTTTGTTGCATTTTTTGTTGCTTTTTTTGGAGAAAAGCTATTATTGATTGTGAAAAGGCAGAAAACAAACGGAATTTACATTATCTTACAAAAAACTTTTTTGTTGGCTTTGTTTGTGATTTTTGCGCAAGAGCTTTGTTGCAACGAAATGGCGAAAACAAGCGAGGAACATTATGTTTCTATAAAAACTTTATATCTTCGCCCGTAGGGACCGGCGTCCCCGACGGTCCGTTTTATAAGGTCAAAGCCCAATAATAAATAGGATAGTGGCACGATATTTTAAAAATGTCAGGATTTCTGTATTTCGTTAAGATAAAAAATTTAATTTTCCGGACCGTCGAGGACGCCGGTCCCTACGGCAGAAAAGGTAACGCTTATGCTAAAAACATAATGCTTGACACTTGCCGATATACAGACCCTATAAAACGCCGACTAAAAGCAAGCCTCCTTTGTGTAAAGGGAGGTGGCACGCCATCGGCGTGACGGAGGGATTGTTGAAAAACTACGATTTTTCGCTTGCCGATATACACAACACCAAAACGCCAAAACATTTTCCAAACCCGTAGGGACCGGCGATTTGCGAAGCAAATGTCTCGACTGGTCCGGAATGGTTAAATCTTTTTATCCTAATGAAATACAGAAATCCTGACATTTTTAAAATATCGTGCCACTATCCTATTTATTATTGGGTTTTTACCTTATAAAACGGACCGTCGGGGACGCCGGTCCCTACGGGTTTGGAAAATTCTTTTTTGTTTTGGGTTTCTATATATTGTCAAGTTATAAACATTATGTTTTTAGCAAAAGCGAAGATTTACAGAAAGGCTCGCCCTTTGGGAGAGCTCCCGACGTAGTCGGGTGAGAGGGTATATACACGCAAAGCGTGTATATATCACGGCGTAGCCGTGGATATCATCAAGGCGCAAGCCTTGCATATCATCAACACGAAGTGTTGTATATCATCAGCCCGACAGGGCTGTATATCATCAAGGCGCAAGCCTTGTATATCATCAACACGAAGTGTTGTATCTCATCACGCCGTCAGGCGTGTATCTCCCCCCTCTCCGTCACGGCTTTCGCCGTGCCACCTCTCCCTGTGGGCGAGGCTTTCTGTTGTCTATCATTTTAATAAAACCACAATTATTCATTATTCATTTTTCATTATTCATTATTTATTAAAAACACCAAAGGTGTGTATGTAATCAATGCGTAGCATTGTATCAATCCGAAACGGCTTTTGTGTTTTGTGCATAAAATATTAATGTGGGTAAAATTTTCCTTTGTAAGTATACCCGGTTGCTGTTTAAAAGCGCACAGAGGTAGGCAAAAATAGTATTACAGAGAAAGCTTAGGAAAGGAACACACATATGAGCGACAACACATTCCATACGCAAATTCACAGAGGGGATATATATTACGCCGACCTCTCGCCTGTGGTTGGCTCTGAGCAGGGAGGACTTAGACCTGTTTTGATCATACAAAATGACGTTGGCAACAAATACAGCCCGACGGTCATAGCCGCTGCCATTACCTCGAAGATGGGCAAGACACGTCTGCCCACTCATATAGATATATACGCCGAGCGTGCAGGTCTGCAAAAGGACTCCGTCATTCTGCTTGAGCAGGTTCGCACGCTTGATAAGCGCAGACTTAAAGAAAAAATGGGGCATCTTGATGACGATGTAATGCGACAGGTCAACTCTGCCATAGCCGTCAGCTTCGGCATTAATGCGCCGTCCACCACGGTTTCGCCTACGGTAAGCACCACCGTCTCCACTCCCACAAGCACACCACTTGCACCTGCTGTTGCGTCCGCTATGGGAGCAGTGGTTGCAGGCGATGGAGAAAACGGTGAGATGGGTGGGGCAAGTATTGAATAAAAAAAGACAAATTTTTCGTAAACATTTTTACTTTTGGTGCGCAAAGTATTGATTTTTTTGCGCTTTCGGTGTAAAATATAGGATGAATAATTTTTTACACAAGGAGAGAAAAAATGGCACTTGTAACAACAACCGAAATGTTCAAGAAAGCATACGCAGGCGGTTACGCAATCGGAGCTTTCAACATTAACAATATGGAGATCATCCAGGCTATCACAGAGGCAGCAGCTGAAGAGAAGTCCCCTGTAATCCTCCAGGTATCTGCAGGCGCACGCAAGTATGCAAAGCACGCATATCTTATGAGCCTTGCAAGAGCAGCAATTGAGGATAGTGGAGTTGATCTTGCACTTCACCTTGACCACGGCGCAGACTTTGAGATTTGTAAGGCTTGCATCGACGGTGGCTTTACATCCGTAATGATCGACGGCTCACACCACAGCTTTGAGGACAATATTGCTCTCACAAAGAAGGTAGTTGAGTACGCACACGCACACGGCGTTGTAGTAGAGGGTGAGCTTGGAACACTTGCAGGTATCGAGGATGACGTAAAGGTTGCAGCTGACGCAGCAATGTTCACAAATCCTGCAGAGGTTGAGGAGTTCGTAACACGCACAGGCGTTGACTCTCTTGCAATAGCAATTGGTACATCCCACGGCGCATACAAGTTCAAGCCCGGCACAAATCCCCAGCTTCGCTTTGACATACTCGAAGAGGTAGGCCGTCGTCTTCCCGGTTTCCCGATCGTACTCCACGGTGCATCCAGCGTTCCCCAGGAGTATGTAAGAGAGATCAACTCTCTCGGTGGAAGCCTTCCCGATGCGATAGGTATTCCCGAGGATATGCTCCGTCAGGCAGCACAGATGGCGGTATGTAAGATCAATATCGACTCCGATATCCGTCTTGCAATGACAGCAGGCATTCGCCGTGTACTGACACAGACACCCTCCATTTTCGACCCCAGAGATTACCTCAAGGTAGCTCGTGAAGAGGTTAAGAAGATGGTTCGCCACAAGATCGTCGACGTTCTCGGCTCTTCCGGTACACTTTAATTTTGAAATTTTATTTTAAAATATATAAAACGGCGTAGCTATGCTACGCCGTTTTTCATTTGCACGAAGTGCAACATCATTGGGCGCAAGCCCACATCATTTGCACGAAGTGCAACATCATTTGCGACAACGTCGCAACATCATTGGGCGTAAGCCCACATCATTTGCGCCGCAAGGTGCAACATCATTTGTGCCGCAGGCACAACATCATTGGGCGTAAGCCCACATCATTTGCACCGAAGGTGCAACATCATTTGTGCCGCAGGCACAACATTTCCCCTCTCCGTCACGGCTCTCGCCGTGCCACCTCTCCCTGTGGGCGAGGCTTTCTGTTGTCTATCATTTTAATAAAACCACAAAGGCATTTCTCTCGAAATGCCTTTGTTTCCACAATTATTCATTATTCACTATTCATTATTCATTATTCATTTCACTTTATAATGATTTCCGTTATTTCCGTCGGATTATTAACCCGTGGGATGCCCTGTTTTTCTATGCAAAGGCCGGCACTGACGATGAGCGTTGTGTCACCCACCTTGTACTCGCCAAGGCAATAATCGGGGAAAAGCCCCCAATTTCCACCCCATACTCCACCGAACACGGGCAGTACCACCTGTCCGCCGTGAAGATGTCCTGAGAGTGCGAGGTCAATTTTGTAACCGTTACCAAGCACCTCTTCTGCCACAAGGTGTGGGCGATGCTCAAGCAGGAGCGTGAAATTTTCCGTATCCTCAAAGCTCTCAAAAAACCGTCTGTCAGCCTCGTCATCGCAAAGTGCGTTGTCGCTCTCACGCAAATTATAAATTCCACCTATGCGAATGCTTTGGTTTTTGACAACGACATCCGTGTATTTTCTTTCAAGCAACACCCCTCCGGCGTCCTCGATACGAGCTCTTACGTTAATTTGATCTCTGTAAATCCTCTCAAGCTCGTGGTTTCCCATCGAATAATAAACAGTATATTTTTTTGACAGAGCTTCTATCAGCTTTATTGCCGTGTCAATATCGCACCCGTCCTCGTTTTCGTGGTTGAACATATCGCCCACCATCACCACAAAATCGGGCATTATCTCGTCTGCAACGCTGAGTATATACTCATTGTCCTTGCCAAACGATGCGCCGTGTAGATCCGATAGCATCATCACCACTATCTCGCCGTCCACCTTTTCGCTCTCGATCTCGTACGTCCTTCTAAGTGGTGGCATATACGAAATTTTGACGGATGAAACAAGCAGGCCCGACATTATTGTTATAAGGAAGAGAAGCACAAACCAAAAGCCCGAAGACGAGCGAAGGCGTGGATATTTCTTTTTTTCGTTCATCTCTCTCCCCTCTCTTTTTTGCGCAATAATATTTATTCTGCGCTCTCCATTCCTATTCTCTTATTTCTCTCATAGGAGTCGGGAGATGCGCAATACACATCATATTCACTCATCATAATCGAGACGACCTCTTCGGGTGAGATAGTTGTGGTATTGATGATAAGGTCATAATTGCCGAGATCCTGATTGTCAACGCCGTAGAACTCCTTGTATCTGAGCGACTCCGACGCCATTCTTGCCTCA
Organism: Eubacteriales bacterium; assembly: GCA_045543615.1. GTDB lineage: Bacteria > Bacillota > Clostridia > Oscillospirales > CAG-272 > CAG-390. The sequence continues at coordinate 4,998 of JAZPXL010000028.1, read as the reverse complement.
ATTTTTGCAATTGCATCGGCAATATCCGTGTATGACTCTACGCTTCCTCTCGTGCCGTCACCCATAATTCGTTTTGCAGAGACCTCAGTTGGCACAAAGAGATAGACCTTAAACGATTTTTCTGCAAAATGCCACGCCATTCTTGAGTCAAAAAGAATTTTGTCGTCCGCTCTTTCTCTTGATATCTTTGCCGTTCTGTCATCTATCATACGGTCGATGGTATCATCCGACTCCATAAGCTGATTAAGCTCAAGTGCGCTGATGCCTCTCTCCGCAGCTATACTGCGAAGGATCTCTCCCGTATAAATATGCTCAAAGCCGTATTTCTTGCAGAGTATTCCTGCAACGGTGCTTTTGCCACTTCCAAGTCTTCCTGCGAGTGAAATATGCATTTTTTACCTCTTTTAGTCTATGTCTTTTTTCTTTGTCAAATTCTTGCGAGCTTTCTCAAATACTCAGCTTTCGCCTCGTTTGCAACACCCGCACGTTTTATCTTCCTTGACGAGTTATAAACAAACTCCTCGTTTCTGATAACAAAATAGTTTATCATTTTATAATGTTGAACTATTGAGTTCACCTCTGCCACGGCTCTGTTAAACTCAGCCTCAACCTGCCCTCTTGAAAAGCCCTTACCGTAAGCCTCCTCAAAGGCTGCAACATCGGGACGGAGGACGGCAACAATATCAAAGTCGCCCTTTGACTCATTGATATATCCCACAACAACGGCGTCGGAGACGAATTTGTTTCTGCAAAGATAGCTCTCAAGCTCCTCAGGAAAGATATTTTTGCCACCTGATGTGACAATAACATTCTTCTTTCTGCCTGTTATATGCAAAAATCCGTCGTCATCAATATACCCAAGGTCACCCGTGTAGAGCCAGCCGTCACGCAAAACCTCGTCAGTTGCATCCTTGTCGGCAAAATAGCCGAGCATAATATTCTCGCCCTTGTACCTGATCTCTCCGTTACCCTCGCTGTCGGCGTTGTAAATATCAACAACGGAGTCGGGGAGTGGAAGACCTGCAGAGCTGTGCTTGAAGAGGCTCGTGGTATTGACCGAAACAAGTGGAGCGCATTCCGTAAGCCCATAACCCTGAATTGCGAGTATGCCGAGATCGCAAAGTCCACCCAAGACCTCTGCGTCAGCTGCCGCACCACCACAAATAAGGAGACGAAGTCTGCCGCCGAGCGTATCGTGAATTTCCTTAAAGAGTATCTTTTTGAGTGCAAAGAGGTTGCCGCTGAGCCTTATAGCCCTGCGCACCTTACTCTCAGATCCACGCTTTTTAATGTTAAACCATATTTTTTTATACATAGTCTGTGCAAGTACAGGCACGCAAAGCATAACGGTAGGTCGCACCTCTTGCATATTTCTCGAAATGTAGCGAAGTCCCTCACAAAACGCCACGCACGCACCCGACACCAAGGGGTAGAGAAAGCCACAGCTTGCCTCGTAAACGTGGTGCATAGGCAGAACCGAGAGAAAAACATCATCGCTTCTGCACTCAATCATCCTTGAGAGATTTGAGAGCACATAGCAGATATTTTTATGCGAAAGCATAACTCCCTTCATCGTTGACGTTGTTCCCGATGTAAACAGAATAAGAGCGAGGGCATCGGGATCAATTTTAAGACGGAGATAGTCCGACTTACCCGACAAAAGCTTGCCTGCGCCCAAAGACACAAGAGACGACAGAGAGTGGAGAGAAAACTTTTGTACGCAATCGGGAAGAGCGTTTACCTTCTCTTCAAGCCTCGGAGAATAGAAGACAGCCGACGCACCCGTTTTATTTGCGATATTGCAAAGCTCCTCTGTGGGTATTTCCTTATCTACGGGAACAATAACTCCAAGACCTGAGACAACCGTGAGATATACCGTAGCCCAATTTACAGAATTGTCACCAATAAGAATAATCTTGCTGCCAAGGTATCCACGAAAGTACAACTCAGTACCAAGTCCATCAATATTGTAAATCAGCTCCGAATATGAGGTTTCTCTGTACCGTCCCGACACCTTTTCAAGAAAAGCGGGCTTGGTTGAATATCTTCTCTCGCAGTCGCGCAGAGCACAACGAATGTCCTCATATTTATGACCGTCGGGAAATTTCAGTTTCTTTTTCAATTTGCTGTCCTCTTTTTTTGCTTTTTTTACTTAATATTTCCCGCAAGGCGTTCAATAATACGGGCGGCACGGTCTGCCGCAATATTTACGAACGTGGGAAAATCAATCTCTGAGTCGCTGTTAGCACCATCGGAGATCGAACGAAGAACGGCAACGGGAACAGAGTGCATAAAGCTTGCGTGTGCAATAGCTGCGCCCTCCATCTCGCAAACGAGAGCATCGGGGAAGAATGAGAGAATGTCCTCTCTTGCGATGTCACTTGAAACAAATTTGTCGCCCGATGCTATAAGTCCTCGCTCGGTCTTGTACTTACCGTCCGAAATTGCAACGGAAGCGTCAAAGATAGCATCGGAAAGTGAGCTGTCGGTCGGGATTTTTACGATACTCTCGCCATCCCCAAAGAAAATTGCCCCTCTTTCGTCACCAAGTGAGCCATAGTCAAGATCATATTCAACGCAATCGGTAGCAACAACAACGTCACCAAGGTCAAGCGCACCCGAAAGAGATCCGCCAACGCCAACGTTAATGATGGCATCGGGAGAAAAATGCGAGATCATATTGCAGGTGCAGATGGTGGCATTGACCTTTCCGACTCCCGCACGGGCAAGGACTACGTCCATACCCGAAAGCGTACCGCAAAAGAATGTGTGTTTACCGATTTTAGTGCTCTCGGTATCACTCATTTTCGATAAAAGAAGAGAAATCTCGGATTCCATCGCACCGATGACGCCGAGTCTCTTGATTTTTGTATTCATATTATATACCACCCTTTCCACCGTCATAAAGAAAGCTTGGCAGAGTGCCACTCTCTATGTAGGGAGAGAGAACGGAGAGGTATCTGCGCGCCTCCTCTTTGGCTGCAGAGAGTGAGAGCGCACGGAAGTTGCCACACTCACGGCGGCGTGCGCCCGGCACCTTGCCTGAGTGGAGAGTGATAGCCTTGAGTGCGTCTATGAGAGAGTTAAAATGCTTACCGCATTCGCTCTCGTCACCACGCATAAGCAGATAAAAGCCCGTTCTGCAGCCCATAGGGCCGACGTAGATTACAGAGTCCCCACACTCACCCATTCTCATATATGTAGCAAGCAGATGCTCAAAGGAATGAGAGGCAAGTGGGGAGATATAATCTCCCCCGTTTGGCCGTCTCATCCTCAAATCATAGGTGATAACGTCTCCGTCAACACGGCTGATATAAATGCCGGGGCAGAGGCGATCGTGATCCACTGTGAATGACGATATTTTTTTCATTATATGATAATATATTCCAAAAAATCAGAAGCGAACCTTGCTCATAACAGTACCTGTAGAATTATACATACGGCAGATCTTGAGCATCTTTTCGGTAGCCTCAAAGTAGAAGACAGCCTTCTGTCCGTCCTCTGTCTCAAAGAGAGCGAAATATGCGTCCTCAGCCTTTGTGCTTGAGAGTGCGTTGAATGTAACGGTGGGAGCGTAGGCGTCAATCTTTGACTTGTGCTCATCGTTGAGGGGAGCGATTACGCTGCAGCTCTTGAGTGTGAGCTTGAGCATCTCCTTGCGTGTACGGCGACCGTAGATGACAGAGAAAACAAGATGTCCCGAATTTACCGTATACTCATACTCAGGGCAGGAATACTTCCAGGTAAAGAAAACAAGCATCCAGGTGGTAACGGGAACAAGTGCGTAGAGTGGAACAAGACCAATTGCGAACTTGAGAATGATAGCCATAACGCCGACTACGTATGTAGCATAGAGAAGCAGGAAGAGAAGCTTCATAGTTTTGAATTTACCTTCGTTTTTCTGCGCTACAACATATTCGTAGCCCGATGTGATATCACTGTTCATTACAATACCTCCAAAATAACAGTTATAGGTGGTTACATTATACATTAAAACACTAAAAAAATCAATAGATTATAAATAAAATCTATTATAATATAATTAAAAGCGACAATTTGAATTGACAAGGGCGTGCCTTGGTGGTATAATTTAAGCAACAAAAACACGCCGTCGGCGAGAGAGGGCAGTATTATGATAATCAGAACAAAAGAAGAACTCAGAGCAAAGAAAAACAGCGCACGTGTCATAGCCTTTGACCTTGACGGAACGCTGACACAGCATCGCTCACCATTGGGCAAGGCTAACCGAGAGGTGTTGGAAAAGCTATCCGGAAAGTACAGGCTTTTGATGGTGGGAGCAGGACAATGCAGAAGAATATTCAATCAGCTTGGAGAATTTCCGATAGATATTCTCGGCAACTACGGTCTTCAGTTTGCAATATATAATAAGGAAATCGGAGATATTGAGCTTAAAAAGGACGAGGTTCTGCCCTGTGACAGAGAGAGCGTCAGTGCAAGAATAGAATATCTGCGACAGAAGCACGGATTTACGGAATATGCAGGCGAGAGCGTTGAGTTTCACCCATCGGGTTGCGTGACGTTCCCGATCCTTGGTAAGTCTGCAAAAATCGAGGACAAGCTTGCGTTTGACCCCGATCGAAGCCGCCGCCGTCCCATCTATCCCGAGGTATGCGAGCTTTTCCCCGAATATACGGTTTTCGTGGGTGGTTCGTCATCCTTCGACTTTGTGCCGTCCCCGTTTGATAAGAAATATGCACTTGATAGGTTCTGCAGAGAGAATGACATCGCACCCGAGAGCATTATTTACGTTGGTGATGATTACGGAGTCGGCGGAAACGATGAGGCAGTTGCAAAGTCGGATTACGCATTTGTCACGATAGACGATTATACACAGCTTGGAGAAATCCTTGCACCACTTATGGAAGAATAAGAGATACAAGGCTTCGCCTTGATGACATACACGGCTTTGCCGTGATTCCATACCGCAGGCAAGCTGCGGATGCCATACAATGCTACGCATTGATTACATACACGCCT